>NZ_JBHSQS010000019.1:0-97220 GCF_042658605.1 Micromonospora vulcania
CGGGGGGCGCGACGCGGGGGGCGCGACGCGGGGGGCGCGACGCGGGGGGCGCGACGCGGGGGGCGCGACGCGGGGGGGCGCGACGCCGGGGGGGAGGGAGAGAGTCAGGGGCTATGGCCCTGTGCGGACGGACGGGCCCACCCAGGCGAGCAGAGGCGAGGGCGAGGCAGACGCGGCACCCGACTGAGCCCCGACGGCCGGCCGACGGAACGTCGTGAGCGACACCGGCACCGCGGGGAGTTACCCTGATACCATGCAGGCCCTCTCCCCCACCACGACCGGCGTGGCCTTCCTGGCCCGACCGGGTCGTCCTGCCGTGGTGGCGCGGACACTCGCCGAGTTGGCCGGTCCCACCCGGGGCCTGGTGGAGCTACCGGTACGACTGATGTGGAACGCCGAACGCACCTTCGATCTCGGCGACCCCGACCAGTTGCTCTGGATGTACGAGAACGTGCTGCGGGAGACCACCCGCTCCGAGGATCTGCGGGTCCTGATCAACGGGCGCGTCCTGCGCCGAGTGTGGCGCCTGCTCAACCTGCCTCGGGGCGTACGCCAGGCGTGGGAGAGCCGCCACCGGGGCCTACGCGCCGCGTGATCGCACCACACCTGCACGAGTTCTACCGCGAGGTGGCCCGGGTGGCGCTCGCCGCGGCCGGGCCACACCGGTTCGTGCTGGGCGGCGGGGTGGCCTGGGCCGCGCATGGGCTGGTCGCCCGCCCCACCGAGGACGTGGACCTCTTCGCCGACGTGGAAGGCGCCGCCGCGGCGGCCTCCACGGGGGTACGGCTGGCGCTGGAGCGGGCCGGGTTCACCGTCACGGACGCGGACCCGGACAGCGACCTCGCCGACCTGTTCGACGGCTACGGCCGGGACATGAAGGATTTCGTGGTGGGCCGGGACGGGCGGCAGATCCGGCTCAGCCTGGCCCGGCTCGACCGACAGCAGAGCCCGGTGGTGATGGACCTCGGCCCGGTGATGGACGTCCGCGACCTGGTCGCCAACAAGGTCGCGGCGTTGGTCAACCGGCGGGAGGTCCGGGACTACATCGATGTCGCGGCAGCCCTGGAGCAGTACGACGTGACCGAACTGCTGGTGCTGGCTCGGCAGGTCGACCCGGCGTTGGACCCGGCGGACGTCCGCGCCGCCGGCCGCTACCTGGACCGGCTGCCGGACGAGCGCTTCGGCCGCTACGGCCTGGGACCCACCGACGTCGTCCGGGTACGCGAGCGACTCGCCGCCTGGCCACGCTGAGCTGGCCTCCGGCCGGGCCGGCGGAATCGGCGACAACAGTCGGTGCAATCGGCGACAACGGTCGGGGCTGGCGTGGCGGGAGTGAACGGCGCTGGTTATGGTGCGCGAGGCGCCCACGAGGCGCGTCCACCCCCATGGAAAGGCACCTCATGACCTCTCCCTCCGGCCCGTCGCGCCGCCAGGTGCTCGCCGCCGTGACCGCGGCGGCGTCCGCCCCGCTGATCGCCGCCGCGCCCGCGCAGGCAGCCGGCGCGAACCGGTCACGCACCTGGGACCTCACCCTCCTGGGCACGTCGGACACTCACGGCAACGTCTACAACTGGGACTACTACCGCGACGCCGAGTACGACGACAGCAAGCAGAACGACATCGGCGTCGCGAAGCTGGCCACCCTGATCAACAAGATCCGTGCCGAGCGGCGCGGCAAGGCGACGCTGGTGCTCGACGCCGGCGACACCATCCAGGGCACGCCGCTGGCCACGTACTACGCCAAGCAGGAGCCGATCACCACCACCGGCGCGAAGCACCCGATGGCGCGGGCGATGAACATCATCGACTACGACGCGGTGACGCTGGGCAACCACGAGTTCAACTACGGCCTGCCGCTGCTGGACCTGTGGATCCGCCAGCTCGGTTTCCCAGCGCTCGCCGCGAACGCGGTCAACGCGAAGACCGGCAAGCCGGCCTTCCTGCCGTACATCATCAAGAAGGTCTCCCTCGGCTTCGGTGCGCCGACCCTGCGGGTCGGCATCCTGGGTCTGACCAACCCCGGCGTGGCCATCTGGGACAAGGGCAACGTCGAGGGCAAGCTGCGGTTCGACGACATGATCGCGACCGCCGCGAAGTGGGTGCCGATCATGCGGGCGCGCGGCGCGGACCTTGTGCTGATCTCCGCGCACGGCGGTGACAACGGCACCTCCAGCTACGGCCCGGAGCTGCCGAACGAGAACCCGGTCGCGCTGATCGCCCAGCAGGTGCCGGGGATCGACGCGATCCTCTTCGGTCACGCGCACAACGAGGTGGTCGAGCGGTTCGTCACCAACGAGCGGACCGGCGCCCAGGTGCTGCTCTCCGAGCCGTCGAAGTGGGGCCAGCGGCTCACCCGGATGGACTTCACCCTCACCCGCGAGCACGGCCGGTGGACGATCACCAAGAAGGCCGCCACCATGCTGAACACCAACACCGTGGTGGAGGACCCGAAGGTCCTCGCCGCCGTACGGGCCCAGCACCAGAAGACCGTGGCGTACGTCAACCAGGTCGTGGCCAGCGCCACCGTGGAGATGTCCGCCGTCGAGTCGCGGTACAAGGACACCCCGATCCTGGACTTCATCAACCACGTCCAGGCCGAGGTGGTCACCAAGGCACTGGTCGGCACGGCGTACGCCGGTCTTCCGGTGCTGTCGCAGGCCTCGCCGTTCAGCCGGACCGCGGTCTTCCCCGCCGGGGACGTCAAGATCCGCGACGTGGCCGGGCTGTACGTGTACGACAACACCCTCGAAGCGGTCGTGCTCAGTGGCGCCGAGGTGCGGGCATACCTGGAGTACTCGGCGAAGTACTTCCGCACCCTCGCGCCGGGCGCTCCGGTCGACCCGGAGCAGATCAGCGACCCGGCGGTGCCGGACTACAACTACGACGTGATCTCCGGCCTGGACTACGACATCGACATCGCCAAGCCGGTCGGCCAGCGGATCACCCGCCTGGTGCTGGCCGGCACCGACACCCCGGTGGCGGACAACGCGCAGTTCGTGGTGGCGGTGAACAACTACCGGCGCAGCGGCGGCGGCAACTTCCCCGGCATCGTGAAGACCCAGGTCTACAACGCGCAGCAGGAGATCCGCCAACTGCTCATCGACTGGGCGCAGGCCAAGGGAACGATCGACCCGGCCGACTTCTTCCAGCCCAACTGGCGGCTGGTACGCGAGGGCGTGCCGGTCTTCTGACCGAGCCGTACCGGTCGGCTGACCGGGCAGCACCGCAACGGGCCGTGGGTGACGACACCTGCGGCCCGTTGCGCGTTCTCAGGCGCCGTGACGCAGGTGCCACTGCACGGGGTCGTCGTACGGCTCGGGCCGGTCACCCCGCGCCTCGGTCTCGGTCAACTCGACCCGCTCCTCGGGGCGTACGCCGGGCGGCAGCTCGCCGAAACGGACGTGGCGCAGGAACGCGTACTCGTCATCGGTGAACGGTTGCCCGGCCATCGCCACCACCCCCCTGCTCCCCCGCCATTGTCCGGTGTCCGGGCCACCCGGCACCACTGGATCGATCGGCGGGATCGCTCCGCCGTTCGGCATGGGCCGTCACGCCGCGTAAGGCATCCTAGGATCCTGGGTGAATGGTGGAACGGCTGTGCCGCCACGACGCGAGCCGACGGAACCAGGGACCGGCCGCAGACGTGATCGGGGAACGGGCTGCGGCGTGATCAGGAACAGGCCGCAGCGGAGTCAGGGGCGGGCCGGCGTTGGCAGAGCCGGCCGGCGAGGACTGGGCAGCCGGTCCAGCACCGCGAGCGCCGCCCGGATCGGCCAGCGTTCCAGCATCTCGTCGAAGCTCGCCCGGCCCTGACAGAACCGCACGAACATCCGGAACCCGGGCGGCGTCGCCAACAGGGCGTGGAACACCCCCGGGCGGCGGATGAACAGGTCGAGCAGCCGGTACCCCGCCCGCATCGACGGCACGAGGCGCTCACCCACCGCCCGCTCGTACCCGGCCAGTTCGCCGGCGGCGACCGCCGCCCCGGCCAGCTCACCGGAGCGCAGCGCGAAACTGATGCCCTCCCGGCTCCACGGCTCCAGCAGCCCGGCAGCGTCCCCCGCGACCAGCACCCGGCCGTTGCGCAACGGCGAATCCTCCTCGCGACAGCGGGTCAGGTGACCGGAGTCGTGCTCCGCGGGCAGGCCGGTCAGACCCAACCGGTCGACGAACCGTCGCAGGTAGTCCCTCGTCCCCTCCCCCGCGCCCCGGGCCGCGATCACTCCCACGGTCAACCGGTCGCCCTTGGGAAAGACCCATCCGTACGAGCCCGGCATCGCACCCCAGTCCAGCAGCAGCCGCCCCCGCCAGCGCTCCTGCTCCGCGGGCGGCACCGCCACCTCCAACTCCAACCCGAGGTCCACCTGCCGGTAGCGGACCCCGACGTGCCGGGCGGTCACCCCCGAGGAGCCGTCCGCGCCGATCACCGTACGAGCCTCGATCGTCGTACCGTCGGCCAGCCGCAGGCGTACCCCCTCGGGATCCTGCTCGATCGCGCGGACCGCGACCCGCTCGCGCATCTGCGCGCCGGCGGCGACGGCCGCCGCGCGCAGCCGGTCGTCGAACTCCTCCCGGCGCACCATGGTCACCACCGGACTGTCGTGCCGGCGGGTGAACTCCTGGCGGCCCTCCCGGGTGAACGTCACCCGGTCCACCCGGTCGTGCGCGGGCACCTCGATCCGGTCCCGCACGGCGGCCAGCGAGGTGCCGATCAGGCCACCGCCGCAGGTCTTGTACCGCGGGTGCTCGGCCCGCTCGACAACTAGTGTGCGGACGCCAGCGCGGGCGGCGGTGTACGCGGCGGAGAGCCCGGCGGGGCCGGCGCCGACGACGACGAGATCCCAGACGATCACGGGTGCAGCCTAGACGAGTAATTCCTAACCGTGGTTAGTGGTCGTAGGCGATGAGTGACCTGGTCACGGGCTGGCCGGTGGTCCGGTTGTGCCAGATCGCGGCGGTCAGTGCGAGGAGGCGTTGAGCGATGCGGGCGCCGACACCTTCAATCGTGCGGCCGCCGTGCAGTTCGAGGTCGAGTTGGCCTTTCAACGTGTCGTTGACCGACTCGATCAGCTGCCGGACCGGTTTGAGGAGATGTTCGTCCGGCCGCGGGGTCCGGTTGCGATACGACGGCCGCAGCAACCGGACCCCGCGGTCGGCCAGCCACCGGTCAAGTTCGGCGGAGATGTAGCCCTTGTCCGCGATGATCAGCTGCCCGGTCCGGGCCGCGACCAGGCCCGGGTTTTCTTCCAGGACCGCGGTAAGGACTTGCCGGTCGTCGACGTTGGGGCTGGCTAGGCTCCAGGCGATCGGTAGTCCCGATGGCGTGCACACCAGATGCAGGCGCAGGCCCCAGAACCAGCGTGAGTGCGACGCGCAGTAGCCGTATCCCGCCCAGCCGGCCAGATCCGAACGTTGCACGGTCGGTCGTGACCGGCCGCACTCCACGGGGGGTGGAGTCGGTGACCCACACGTCGTCGTGCCACAGATCGGTGTCTGCGGCGACGATTCGGATAGCGGCTTTCAACAGCGGTAACGCCGAACGCAGGCGTTTGTTATAGCCGGACTGGCCCGGCAGATACGGGAACGCGCCGGGCAGGTGTGCGGGCAGGAACCGCAGCCAGCGGGCCTCGGAACGGACCCCGAGCAACGCCTAGGCCACCGCGACCGTCAAGAGTTCGGCATCCGAGAGCCGTGGTGGGCGCCCGGCCCGCCGAGGCCGTCCGAGCCAGTCATCGATCTTCACGTAAAGTGCGGTCAGAAGGGTGTTGATGTCTGTCGTCACAAACGGATCATCGACACCCTTCGTCATGCCCACGACTCAGGGGTAGTTAGGACTTACTCGTCTAGGGCACCACCGGTCACCCGCCCCGGCCACGACCCCCTGCGCGCGCCCACCCGACCGCCCGATCGAGTGGGCATCTTCGGTCAGGCAGGGGGTAACCGGCGGAGCGCAGCCGCCGGCGTGCGGGGCGAGAGGCGGACGAACCAAGGAGGAGATCATGCCGCAGGTGCAACTGTCGGAGGTCGAGCAACGCGTGTACGAGGCGGTCACCACGCTCGAAGTACGCGGACATGTGCCGTATCCGGACCTGATCGCCGAGGAGTGCGGGCTGACCCCGGAGCAGGTCAACGGCCCGCTGCACCTGCTCACCGAGAAGGGCCTGCTGCACCGCGAGGATTCACCGATGGCCGGTCTCGACTTCGGCCCCCGGTTCTGCGCCCGCCAGATGGCGTGAGCCGGAGAACTCCCCGCGACGATTCGCCTTCCGATGACCGGGGTAGCGGTCAGAAATGCATGATCGACGGTCGACGGGAGGGTCGATGAGCGCGGCGCAGACGCCGCAGCCGGTCGACGCGGCGGAGAATCGGCGACGCTGGCAGGCCGTCGGTGTCGGACTGGTGGCCGCGTTCATGACGCTGCTCGACGTGAGCATCGTCAACGTCGCCGTACCGTCGATCGACCGCGCGCTGCACGCCACCCCGAGCGACCTGCAGTGGGTCCTCTCCGGGTACGCGCTCACCTTCGGCCTGGCGCTGGTGCCGGCCGGTCGTTTCGGTGACGCCCGTGGCCGGCGCAACGCGTTCGTCTTCGGCATCGTGCTGTTCACCGCGACCAGCGCGCTCGCCGGCCTGGCCACCTCTCCGGCCTGGCTGATCGCCGCCCGGCTGCTGCAGGGTGCCGCCGCCGGGGTGGTCAATCCCCAGGTGATCGGGATGATCCAGCAGCTGTTCCGTGGGCCGGAACGGGCCCGCCCGTTCGGGCTGCTCGGCGCCACCATCGGTATCTCCACCGCGGTCGGGCCACTGCTCGGCGGCCTGCTCATCGCCATCGGCGGCGAGGAACACGGGTGGCGGTGGGTCTTCTTCGTGAACGTGCCGGTCGGCATCGTCGCGGCGATCCTCGGCTGGCGGCTGCTGCCCGGCCGCCCCCACGGCCAGCCGGGCTGGCGCCGACTCGACCCGGTCGGTGTGCTGCTGCTCGGCGTGGGAGTGGTGCTGATCCTGCTGCCACTCGTGCAGGAACAGCAGTGGCGTACCCCGTGGAAGTGGGCGCTCATCCCCGCTGGCCTCGCCGTCCTGGTCGCCTTCGGGCTCTGGGAGCGGCGGTACGCACAGCACCGCGAACCGCTGTTCGACCTGCGGCTGTTCAGCTTCCAGTCGTACACCCTGGGTTCGCTCATCGCGCTGGTCTACTTCGGCGGATTCACGGCGATCTTCTTCATCTTCACCCTGTTCCTGCAGAACGGCCTGGGCTACAGCGCGCTGATCGCCGGACTGGCCATCACCCCGTTCGCCCTGGGTTCGGCCGCCACAGCCGTACTGGGCGGACGGATCGTCAACCGCTTCGGCCGTCCACTGGTCGCCATCGGCCTGTTCGGCGTGGTGCTCGGGCTGGCCGGAACAGTCGCGGCGCTGCACCTCGCACCGCACGCCCCGGCACCCTGGGTCACCGCCGGGCCGCTCCTGGTTGCCGGCCTCGGTAGCGGACTGGTGATCGCCCCCAACCAGACGCTCACCCTCGCCCAGGTGCCCGTACCGCAGGCCGGCAGCGGCGCCGGCATGCTCCAGACCGGTCAGCGGATCGGAGCCGCAGCCGGCATCGCCGCCGTCGGCTCACTGTTCTTCTCCTCGCTGGCCGACAGCCACGGCAACTGGACCACGGCCTTCGAACAGTCACTCATGCTGGCCACCGGCGTCATCGCGCTGGCGTTGATCGCCGCGCTGGTCGACATCCTGCGCACCCGCAACCACGCCGAACACTGACAAACCCCAGGGTGTACGCCGCTGGCCGGCACCCCTGGGGGTGCCGCCGGCCAGCTTGGTGTGTGGCTTCTAGTGCTGTGGTCAGCTGTTCCAGTGCTGGGCGACCAGGTCGGCGGCCTGCTGTTCCCACTGGGCGTAGGCGTCGGGGTAGGCCGAGACCTGCACGGTCTGCGCGGCCTGGGTCAGCGGCATGTCCTGCCAGCCGTCAACCTGCTTGAGGCCCTTGAGGAACGCGGAGGTGGCGTAGGCGGGGTCGGTGATCTGCTCCGGCGTACCCCAACCCGAGCTGGGGCGCTGCTGGAACAGGCCCAGCGAGTCGTGATCGTTGGCGTCGCCGAGGTGGCCCAGGTTCTCCAGCTTGGATTCCTGCAGGCTGGTAGCGATGGAGATGACCGCGGCCCGCTCGGGCAGACCGGCCTTCTTCGTGGCCGCGATGATGGCCTTGGCGTCATCGGTTCGGTCGGCGGCCTGCGAGCGGGGGAGCTCGTGGCGCCGGGTCCATGTGTAACGACCGCGGGCCGGGGATCATTCCGGGGTCGGCCCATCCGCTAGCAGCCTGTCGGTCGAGGCCGGGGGCCGGGGGCGGGTCGCCTGGGGGCGGCCGGTGGTGCTGCGATCGTCAGGGTATGTAACGCTGCCCGGCGAGCCCCGATTCCAGCCCCCGAGTGCACCCGACCACAGGACACACCACCCCATACCGGGCATCCGGCCGCCGCGTGACGCAGTTCCCCGAGGCCAAACCGAACAGCGGGCCGATGATCGACACGAGGTCACTGATATCGCGGCAGCCGGGCGGCTCGGACATCACGGCATCGCGGCCTTCGTGTCGATCATGCGACCGTGGCCGGTCCGCAGAAGGCAGACGCCGGGCGCAGAGAGCCACAAAGCACGCATACCCGCCCCAGAAAGCCCCAGGACGCTGTGGACCCCTCCTCCCCACCCCGCCCCCGCCCCCTTCCCCGCCCCCAGCCCCGTCGATCTAGGGCATATCGTCGCTAGTTGATCTCCGATCACAGCGATATGCCCTAGATCGACGGGGCTGGGGGCGCGCCGACGCGGCCGGGGGCACGCCGACGCGGCCCGGGGGCACGCCGACGCGGCCCGGGGGCACGCCGACGCGGCCCGGGGGCACGGCGACGCGGCCCGGGGGCACGGCGACGCGGCCCGGGGGCACGGCGGGCTCCACCTCACCCGGCACGGACCTGACACCGAACAACGCACCCCGCACAGGACGGCAGGGCACGGCAGGGCACGGCAATGGGCTGACGCCCGTCGGAGTGGTCCGACGGGCGTCAGCCTTGAAGCGATCCGGGCCCTGCCCGGTGGTGCGGTTAGTTCGCGGTACCGCCGAAGCGCTGGCGGCGGCGCCAGGCCAGGGTCAGCAGCAGCATGACCGCACCGGCGGCGACCAGGCCACCGCCGAGCTTCATGGGCGTGCCGAGGCTGTCACCCGTGACGGGCAGCGGCTGGCGCTTGGGCAGCACCCGCAGTTCGGTGCTGGCGACGCGGCCGGACTCACGCCCGGTGGCGGTGAAGGTCAGCAGACCCGTCACCGACGGCTTGTAGTTCTTGGAGAACCGTCCCTGCGCGTTGGTGAACGCCGTGAAGTTCACCGGCGCGCTCGCCTGGAAGGCGACCGGCGCCATGGCGACGGTGCTGCCGTCGCTGCGGCGGGCCGGCGCCTGGCCGGCGGCCGGAGCGGCCAGCGGAGCCACCGTGACCGCGATGTCGACGGTCTCGGTCGGACCGAAGCCGGTGCCGGTCAGTACGACCGTCTCGCCGAGGAAGATGGTCGGCTGGCTGACGACCAGCGCCGGAGGCTGAGGTGTGTACGGCGGCGGCTGGGTCGGGTCCGTGGTCGTGCTGGGCGTCGGCTGCGGCTGTGCCGCCCCCGCTGCCGTCGGCACGGCCACCACGGCCAGTCCGACCGTGAGCGCCATGATGATGCGGGATAGCCGCATGATTGGTTCCCTCCTACTGGTCACAGCTTGGTGCGGAATGAACTTGGGTGGTCCACGGGCTGGCGGTGGGGGTCAGCCACAACTCGGCCTGCCCGGCGCCGGTCTTGGCGGTCAGGGCTCTGACCTCCAAGACCCGTTCGGCGCCGGGGCCGACGTCGACGCTGGCCGTGGCGACCTGGCGGCGGCGTTCGGTGCCGCTGCCGAGCGCCGTCTCGGTCCCGTCGAGTCGTGCATCGAGCACCGACCCACCGGCCGGGCTGTAGACCGACACCAGCGTGCGAACCGTGTACGGGTCGCCCGCCAGGCCGAGGCCGAGGACCGACTTGGAAAGACCGGACTTCGGCGCCGTGGAGCGCAGGGTCACCCGCAGCCGAAGCTCGCGGCGTCCGTCGGAACGGCATTCGCCGACCGACAGGCTCGCCGCCGGCCGCAGGTAGAAGCCGAGCTTCGCGCCGCTGCCGTCGTTGAGGAACACGCCGACCGTTGGCACGGTGTCCTGCTCCGGAAGCGCTCCGGCCATCCGACTGCTGTCGAATGTCCGTTGCTCTTCCGGTCGGGCACTCCAGAACAATATCCGGCGTTCGGTGATAGCACGGTCAAATGCGGACAACAACACTCGCGAGTTGACATTCTTCTTGAAAAAGGCATCAAACACCGCGGCCGCAGAGGCGGCGAAGAAGTCGTCCTGCTGCTTGAGGTCGAGCCGCTGGTACGTGTCGTTGAGCAGGGTCTGTACGACCTTTTCGCTGGCCAGCGGGACGCCACCGGGTACCAGCACCGGCCCGGTCGCCTTGAGCAGATACGACAGGACCACCGGGTCGACCGCGAGCACACCATCGACCGTGGTGCCGGTCTTGCGGCGGAACATCTCCCGGTACAACGCGGCGGCGGTCGGGAAGTGCGGGGTCAGGTTGACGTCGGCGGGATAGATGCCCGGCAGGTCGGTCCAGATTCTCCGGATTTCGGCGGGCACCTTCAGCGCCGGGGTGAATCGGCCGAGCGAGGCGCTGCTGCCCTGCTGCCCCATCCGGACCTGGCCATTCTCCGCCTCGATCAGCGCGTACGCGCCGAACATGCCGCCGGTGGCCCGCAGCTCGGCGAGATTCTGCGAGACCAACAGGTACCGCCGCGAGCCGCTCGCGCCCAGAAGTGGCGGCAGTAGCCGGGCGCCCTGGTCGGCGGCGGTGGTGAGGCTGGCCAGTCGGTCGATCTCGCCGCGCAGGTCGGTCAGCGCCTGCCGGACCTGCTGGACCAGCCGGTCGGCAGGCACCGCGGCCAGGTCGCGCCGGGTGCGCTGCACGGCGTCGTCCACCTGGGACAGCTCGGTGGAGACGGCGGTGAGCCGGGCCAGGTCCAGCCGGCCCTCGGTCGGCACCAGACTGGTCAGGTCGGTCCGCAGCAGGGCCGGGAACGCCTGACGGGCCAGTTCGTCGATGGCGACGGCGATCTGCCGGACCGCGTCCAGGTCGTCGCCCGCGATCGGGGTGTGCCGGCCGAGCCGCCAGCCCGGACCGGCGGTCGCGGAACGTGCCGCGCTGGCCTGCTCTTGAAGAGCGGAGAGGGTACGCAGGGCACGCTCGGTGTCCCCGCTGACGACCTGTGCGCTCAGCTCCCGGGCCAACCCGGCGGCGTTGAGCAGATGGGCCCGCGCCTGCCAGCCGCGAAAGCCGATCCACCCAGCGGTCGCCAGCAGGAGCGAGCCGACCACCAGCGCACTGAGGAGGGCACGCCGCAGGCGGGCACGTCGACGGCGTCGGGATCGACGCCGTCGCCCACGCGGCCGTTCGCTCTCCGTCACTCCCACACTCCTGTCCCGGAACCCGACAACATGTCTGATTCCCCCTGACGTTCTAGCACGTCTCGGGGTCTCTCGTGCCGTTTTGGCGTGTCGAGTCCCTTACGCGAGGTTTCCTCGTGGATCGGCTGACTCGGTGACCCGGCCGGCCGCCTCGTGCAGCAGCCGCTCGATCCGGTCCACCCCGGTCGGCAACGACATCTCCCGCAGGTACGTCTGCCGGCCACGGCGACCCATCTCGGTACGCGTCGGCGGCGGGATGGTGGCGGCCAACCAGAACCGGTCGGCCAGCGCGGCCCAGTCCTCGGGCGCGCAGGACAGCCCGGCCCGGGCGCGCTCGACCAGCTCGGCGGTGTCCCCGCCGGCCGAGGCCACCACCGGCGCGGCGCAGGAGAGCGCGGCCTGCAGCTTGCCGGGCACCGTGCCGCGCAGCTCCGGCAGGTCGCGCAGCATGATGAGCTGGTAGTCGGCGGCGGCGTACAGCTCGGGCATGTCGACCGGGGACCGTCGCTCCACGAAGCGGACGTTCTGCGCACCCAGTTCGGCGGCGAGCCCCCGTACCCGTCGTTCCTCGGCACCCGAGCCGACCAGGAGCAGGTCCATGGTCTGGTCCAGCGCCGCGGCGGCCCGTACCGCGGTCTCCAGCCCCTGCCGGGCACCGATGGTGCCGGCGTGCATCACCACGCACCGCCCGTCGCGGCGGACCAACTGGCGGGCCGCCCGGCCGGGCGTCGCCGGATGGAAGATCCGCTCGTCGGTCCAGTTCAGCACCAACCGGACCCGGGCCGGATCGGCGCCGGCCGCGACCACCAGGTCCCGCATGGACGGAGCGGCGACGGCGATCCGCGCGGCGGCCCGGTAGATCCGGGTCATCGCGGAGCCCATCCGCGTCACCCAGCGAGCGTGACCGGCTTCGTCGGCGCCGTCACGCGACCAGACGTCCTGCACGTGCAGCACCGTCGGCACCCGGCCGAGCAGCCGCAGCACACCGGCGGCGGCGAACGTGGTGGCGGGCAGTTGAAAGACGTAGAGCGCGTCGACGTCGTCGAGGTACCGGCGCGCGGTCAGCGTCGCGCTGCCGGCGAAGGAGAGGTAGCTGGCCATCCGTGCGCTGGTGGAGGCGCCGCCGGACAAGCGCGGCACCCGCCGGACGGTCAGCCGTTCGCTGTGCGTCTCGTGGTGCCAGCGCTGCCGCCAACCTGGATAGACGTGCCCGCCCGGGTAGTCCGGGAACCCGGTGAGCACCCGTACCTCGTGCCCGCGCGCGGCCAGCTCCTCGGCGAGGCTGCCGGGGATGAACGCCGGTTCCGGCGGGAAGTGGTACGACAGGATGCCGATCTTCACCGGGCCACCGCCGTACGCCGCGGATCGGCGCCGGACGGCGCGGCATCGCGACCGCTGGCCGCCCGGCCCGCGTACGATGCCGGCAACCCCTCTCCGCGCGGCCAGCGGTGACGACGTACCGCCCTCGCGGTGCGCCGAACCGCGTCCGCACCGACGATTGGGGTACCGATGCTCGACCGCGTGCTGTTCGTCTGCCACGCCAACCTGTGCCGGTCACCGATGGCCGAACACCTGGCCCGCAGGATGCTGTCCGACCGTCCGGTCCTGGTGGCCAGCGCCGGCACCGACGCGATGGACGGGCTGGCCATGCACCCGTACGCCAACGAGATCGTGGCCGAGAGCGGCGCGGACCCGGCGGCCTTCCGCAGCCGGGCGTTGCTCCCCGAGCACCTGGCCGACGCGACGCTGGTGCTGACCGCGACCCGGCGCCAGCGCTCGGTGTGCACCGCGCTGGCGCCGGCGGCGCTGCATCGGACGTTCACCCTGCGCCAGTTCGGCCGGCTGGCCGCGGCGGGCGAACCGGCGCCCGAACTGCCCGCCGAGTCGGCCGCCGACCCGCTGCGGGCCGCGATCGCCGCCGCCGCCCAGGCCCGGGGGCGGTTGCAACCCGCCGCCCCGGACGCGGACGACCTGCGGGACCCGATCGGCGGCACCGCCGACGACTTCCGACGCTGTGCCGAGGAAATCGAGCGGTCGCTGCGACCCCTCGCCGCGCTCATCGGTGCAGCCGGGTGAGTTCCTGGGTGCGGTCGCCGTTGACCCCGGTGCTCTCGCCGTGCCGGGCGGTCGTGGCCCGATCGGCCGGTACGGACGGCGTGGCCAACGAGGCGGCCACCCGGTAGGCCTCGTACTGGTACGCCTCGGTCCTGGCCACCTTGGCCATGTTCAGCACGCAGCCGAGCAACCGGACCGAGACCGAGTGCAGCGCGCGGGCCGCCGCGGCCACCTGGGTACGCGAGGTGCGGCCCTGTTGGGTCACCAGCAGCGCGCCGTCGGCCTGCACGGCCACCACCACACCGTCGGTCACCGCGAGCAGCGGCGCGGTGTCGATGATCACGATGTCCGCGGACTCGCGCAGCGCCAGCAGCAGGTCCGCCATCGCCTTGGAGCCGAGCAGCTCGCTCGGGTTCGGCGGGGCGGAGCCGCTGGGCAGTACCAGCAGGGACTTGTCCCCCCAGCGCTGCACCACGTCGCCGACCTGGACGTCGCCGACCAGCACGTCGGTGAGGCCGACTCCGGCGTCCAGGCCCAGGTACTCGTCGACCTTGGGGCGGCGCAGGTCCGCGTCGACCAGCAGTACCCGCCAGCCCGCCTCGGCCAGCGCGATGGCCAGGTTGCAGGAGAGTGTCGTCTTGCCCTCGCCCTGCAGGGCACTGGTGACGGCGATCACCCGGGCCGGCTCGTGCACGTCCACGAAGCGCAGGTTGGTACGCAGCTTGCGGACCGCCTCGGCTCGTGCCGAGGTCGCGGCGTCACCGATGATCAGCGGCTCGGTGCGGGCGCTGCTCTCGAACGGGATCTCGCCGAGCAGCGGGCTGCCGGTGGCCCGTTGCAGACCGGCGGAGTCCCGCAACCGGACGTCGGCGACGCCGCGCAGGATCGCCAGGCCGACGCCGAGCACCAAGCCGATCAGCCCACCGAGGGTGAGGTTGCGCATCGGCTGTGGCGACACGGGGCTGGCGCTGACCCGTGGGCCGCTGACCACCTCGATCTTCACCGGAGCCTTGCCGTCGGAGTTCGTCTCGATCTTCTGGACCAGCTCGACGAACTTCGCGGCGAGAGTTTCCGTCACCTTCAACGCCCGGGTCTGGTCGGTGTCGATGACCGACGCGCGCAGCAGCACCGTGCCCGTCTCGGTGGAGGTGGTCACCCGGCCCCGCACCTCGTCGGCGGTCAGCCCGACCGGGTTCTCGGCCACCACGCTCTGCGCCAGCCGGTCGCTGGTGAGCAGGTCGGCGTACGACTTGACGCGCTGTTGCAGGAAGAGCCCGCCCTGGTAGGCGTCGGTGACGCCGGAGTTGGGGGTGTTGACGAAGAAGGTCACCGAGGCGACGTACCGGGGTTGGGCCCGTACGGTCAGGAACGCCGAGACGCCCAGGACCACCATGACCGTGGCCAGCACGACCCACCAGTGCCGACGCACGTGGCGCAGTTGGCGGAGCAGGTCCATCAGGCGAGCCTCCGTGCCGGTCCGGTTACGCCAAAGAACTTCACGAAAACCCCCAAGGTCGTCTGCAAACTCGTGAAACCATTAAACCGGCTCATACCGCTCATGTCCGGAGTTATGTGTTTTCGGCAGCGTCGAGTACGCCCCGAATGACCAACCCGACAAACGGCCATTCGGCAGCGGCGATAACGGGGAAAAGTCGACAACCGATCGGCCGGCCTTCCGATCGCCCTGCGGTCGCCGTCGTCGACACGCCCGGATAGGGTCGGCGGTGGTGTGCCGGGAAGTCTGGTCGGCGAGTGGATCCCTGCCGTCCGACGACCCCGAGGTGAGCCCCGCAGATGCGCGACCGCACCCCACCGTCCCGCCGGGCTGCCCGGCTGTTCTCCCGGTCGTCCTGGCCCGAGGCCCGGCACCTGGCCGACGTGCTGCGCACCGAGACCGTCGGCGGGGCACTGCTGCTGCTCGGTGCAGTGATCGCGCTGAGCTGGGCGAACTCGCCGTGGGCCGACTCGTACGCCCGACTCGGCGACTGGGTGCCCTGGCCCGGCGGCGTTCGCTGGCACCTCGACCTGGACCTGGCCACCTGGGCCGCGGACGGCCTGCTCGCCATCTTCTTCTTTGTCGTGGGCCTGGAGCTCAAGCGGGAGTTCGTGGCCGGTGAACTACGCGACCCGCGCCGCGCCGCGCTGCCGGTGGTGGCCGCCCTCGGCGGGATGCTGCTGCCCGCGCTGATCTACCTGGCGGTCGTCCGGACCGCCGGCGGACAGGGGCTGCGCGGCTGGGCGATCCCGACCGCCACCGACATCGCCTTCGCGTTGGCCGTGCTGGCGGTGGTCAGCTCGCACCTGCCCCAGGGCCTACGCGCGTTCCTGCTCACCCTCGCCGTGGTCGACGACCTGTTCGCGATCACCATCATCGCGATCTTCTACACGGCCGAGTTCCACCTTGTGCCGCTGCTCGCCGCGCTGGCGGCGATCGGGCTCTTCGCGCTGCTGGTGCAGCGCGGGCGTACCTGGTGGTGGGTGCTGATCCCGCTCGCGGTCACCGCCTGGGCCCTGCTGCACGCCTCCGGTGTGCACGCCACGGTGGCCGGCGTCCTGCTCGGCTTCACCGTGCCGGTGCTGGCCCGCCGTCGGCCGGACGGCAGCGGCACCGCGGCGGATGGCAGCGGCCCGACCGGAGGTACGGGGGCGGACGGCGGCGACGGACTCGCCGCGTATCTGGAGCATCGCTGGCGTCCGGTCTCGGCCGGTCTCGCGGTGCCGATCTTCGCCCTGTTCGCCGCCGGGGTCACGCTACGCGGCACCAACCTGGGCACCCTGCTGACCGACCCGGTGGTGATCGCCATCGTCGCCGGGCTGGTGTTCGGCAAGAGCATCGGGATCTTCGGGTCCACCTACCTGCTGGCCCGGTTCACCCGCGCCGAACTCGACGACGACATCACCTGGGCCGACCTGCTCGGGATCGCCCTGCTGGCCGGAGTCGGTTTCACCGTGTCGCTGCTCATCGGCGACCTGGCGTTCGGCGCCGGCAGCGTGGCCGACGACCGCGTCAAGACGGCGGTGCTCACCGGCTCACTTCTCTCCGCCGCGATGGCCTCGGTCGTGCTGGCCCGGCGAAACGCGGTGTACCGCCGGGTAGCCGAGCGGGAACAACTGGACGCCGACGGCGACGGCGTACCCGACGTGTACCAACGGCCATCCGACGGCTGAGCCGTCCGACGGCTGGTCAGCGGCGGCGCTCGGTGGGCCGGCGCTCCTCGGTCTCCTCGGACAGGGCCTCGGCCGCCGGTGCGGTGAGATCGTCCCCGGGCACCGCCACCTCCTCGGCGAGGTCCTCCTCGTCGGGCTTCGTGTTGCGCGGCGGCTCGGGAGCGGTGGCGCCGCCGGAGTAGCCGTACTCGTTCGGTTCGTCGTGCCGGCTCATGTGGTTATCCCCCCGCTTTTCCCGGTTTCGCCTCTTACCGCCAACGGTAGGTGGTGACCGTCGACGGCGCAGGGCGGCGGGGATTGTCGGCGCGACCACGGCGGCGGGAATTGTCCGCGCGACCACGGCCGCGCGGTGGCCAGCGCCGCTGCGAGCATCTGGCGCAGCGCGACGATCGCCGCCGCGCTGGCCAGGGCGCTCCAGCCCGGCCCACCGGCGAGCCGGAGCAGACCGGCCGCGGTCAGCAGGTCCAACAGCACCCGCACGGCGGTCCGGACGGACCCGGTCGCGAACACGGTGGCCAGCCCCGCGGTCAGGGCCAGCGCGGTGACCGCGGTGACCAACGCGCCGATCACGTCCGGTGCTCCCCCTCGGCGACCTGCCGCTGCTCCTGGCGGATCTCCCGGCCGAGGAAGTAGTTCAGCGCGGTACGGATCGTCGCGATGGCCGCCAACTGGCCGATCTGGGCGAACGACGGCGACACCGCGGTGCGCAACACGTCGGCCGCCAGTTGGAACTCCAGCCCGAGGGTCAGAAACCGGCCCAGCGAGAGCCGGATCGGGGTGAAGACGGCGGCGGTGCGGTGTCGCAGCCCCTCGACCGCGAACCGCACCGCCGTCCAGACCGCACCGACGAAGATCACCACAGCCCCGGCGACCTCCACCACGGCGACCAACGCCTCGTCGCCGTGACGCAGCAGGTCCGCCGGGTCCACCCCGGGCCGTTACCCGCCACCGGGGCGGGTAGTCGGTGCTCAGGTCAGCTCGTGCACCGCTTCGAGGATCAGCCAGAGCCCGGAGATCGCGAAGAGGATCGCGGCGCCGTACTTGATGGTCTTCTCCGGCAGGCGGCGGCCGAGCAGCCTCCCGACCAGGATGGCCAGCGCGTCCGCGGCCACCATGCCGATCGTGGAGCCGAGCCAGGTGCCGAACCAGCCGTACTTGGTGGCCAGGGTGATCGTGGCGAGCATGGTCTTGTCGCCCAGCTCGGCCAGGAAGAACGCCACCGACACCGCGACGATCGCGGTCTTGCTGGTCTTCTCGGCCTTACGCTTCTCCTCCTCGGTGAGCTTGTCCCCGCGCAGGGTCCACGCGCCGAAGGCGAGGAACGCCAGACCGGCCACCAGGGAGATCCACTCGGTGGGCAGTACGGCGCCGAGGCCCGTGCCGATCGCGACCGACGCCAGGTGCACCACCGCCGTGGCGACGGTGATGCCGATCAGCACCGGAATGGGTTTGAACCGCGTGGCGAAGGTCAACGCCATCAGCTGGCTCTTGTCCCCCAGTTCGGCGACGAAGATGACACCGAAGCTGACGACCAGCGCGGCGAGGAATCCCTCCATGACATCCTTCCCGATCACGCCGGGAGGAGGTAAAGAGGCGCCCTCGACCCGGCTGCAACAGCCTGAGTCGAAGGTCTCGCCCGCCCCGGAGACCGGGGCCGCGTGGCCGGGCGCGGAACGCGCCAGTATGTCGACCACGACATTGGGGGCTACTCCCCTTCGCGCGATCAGCCTAGCCGATCATCGTCCCGGGCGGCCGGGGTGGGTGAAGAGGCTCACCGGGCCTGGGCCAGCGTGACCCCGAAGAGCCCCTGCGGATCGGTCCAGAACTCGGTCGTCGTGAAGCCCGCCGTGGCCAGCTCGGCGGCGATCCCCGCCGGGCGGAACTTCGCCGAGATCTCGGTGCGTAGTTCCTCCCCCGCGGCGAACTCCACGGTCAGGTCCAGCACCCGGACCCGCATCGGCCGCTCAGCCCGCAGCCGCATCTCGATCCACTCCCGCTCCGGATCCCAGCGGGCCACGTGCGTGAACGCCGACGGGTCGAAGTCCGCGTCCAACTCCCGATTGATCACGTGCAGCACGTTGCGGTTGAACTCGGCGGTCACCCCGGCCGCGTCGTCGTACGCCGGCACGATCACCGACGGGTCCTTCACCAGGTCGGTGCCGAGCAGCAGCCAGTCGCCGGCCTCCAACGCGGTACGCATCGCGGTCAGGAACTCGGCCCGCTCGGCCGGCAACAGGTTGCCGATGGTGCCGCCGAGGAACACCACCAGCCGTCGACCGCCGGTGGGCAACCGGTCCAACTGCCGGGTGAAGTCCCCGACGATGCCCCGGACCCGCAGCCGCGGATAGTCGGCGGCGATCTGCGCCGTGGACCCCAACAACGCGCTCACCGACACGTCCAGCGGGACGAAGGTGCCCAGCCCACCCTGGCGGGTGAAGGCGTCCAGCAGGAGGCGGGTCTTCTCCGACGAGCCGGAGCCCAACTCGATCAGGGTCTTGGCCCCGGTCAACGCCGCGATGTCCGGTGCGTGCTCGGCCAGCACCGCCCGCTCGGCCCGGGTCGGGTAGTACTCGGGCAGCCGGGTGATCTCCTCGAACAACTCGCTGCCCCGGGTGTCGTAGAACCACTTCGGCGGCAGCCACTTCGCCTCGGCGCTCAGCCCGGCCCGGACGTCCTGACGCAGGCCGCGTTCGAGGTCCTGCTCGTCGAGGTAGATCTCCAGCGGTTCCGCGGTCATCGGCTCGTTCCCTCTCTGCTCGGTCAACAGTCGCGTACCCGACCGGTGCGGGTCACCGGATCGGCAGCGGGCTCACCCGAACCTCGCTCGCCGTTGCGGTCACCAGGTGCCCCTCCGGCACCGGCCGCCACCCGGGGTCGTCGTCATGCGGCTCGGAGGAGAGCAGGACCGAGCCGGCCGCCGCGCGCACCGACAGCGCGTGCCCCACCACGCTGGCCACCACCCGATGCCCGTCGGTGAGCAGCAGGTTGAGCCGCGACCCGGGGGCCGCCGCAGCGACCTCGGCCACCGTCCGCGTGACCGCCTCGGTCGGGTCGGCGCCAGCGCGCAGCCGATGCCGGACCAGCGCCCAGAGCAACGCCGAGTCGGTGGCGGCGTCCAGGGTCAGCAGGTCGCGCACCGGCAGGCCGGCGGCGAGCGGCACCACGGCGTCCGGCCAGCCGCGGACGACCCCGTTGTGGCTGAACAGCCACCGCCCGTCCGCGAACGGCGCGGCCGCGCCGTCCAGCACCGCCATCCCCACCGTGGCCGAGCGGACGGCGGCGAGCACCGCGCCGGCACTGGTCACCGCCGCGAGCTGGGCGATGGTCGGATCGCTCCAGATCGGCTGGGCCCGCCGGTAACGCACCGGCTCGCCGTCGCCCGGATACCAGCCGACGCCGAAACCATCCGCGTTGATCGTGCCGCCGCCGCGCATGTCGCGGGGCGCCCAGGACTGGCGTACGAGCGAGTGCGGCGGTGCGAACAGCAACTCGGCCAGGGTGACCGGTGGCCCCAGGTAGGCCAGGTGTCGGCACATCAGCGGACCCCGCCGGTCGCGCGGCGGCTCACCGCTGCGACTCGTCCGGGTGGACGTCGCGGGCGCAGCGGAAACCGCTGAAGATCTGCCGCCGGATCGGATAGTCCCAGTTGCGGAAGGTGCCCCGGCAGGCGGACCGGTCGGTGCCGAACGAGCCACCGCGCAGCACCCGGTAGTCCTCGCCGAAGAAGACCTCCGAGTATTCCCGGTAGGGGAACGCGCGGAAGCCCGGATGACCGTGGAACGTGGTCGAGGTCCACTCCCAGACGTCGCCGATGAGCTGGTGCACCCCCAGCGGCGAGGCACCGGCCGGGTACGCGCCGACCGGGGCCGGCCGCAGGTGACGCTGGCCGAGATTGGCGTGCGCGTCGGTCGGATCGTCGTCGCCCCAGGGATAGCGGCGGGACCGCCCGCTCACCGGATCCCACCGGGCCGCCTTCTCCCACTCCGCCTCGGTCGGCAGCCGCTTGCCGGCCCACGTGGCGTACGCCTGCGCCTCGTGGAAGCACACATGCACCACCGGCTCGTCGGCACGGACCCGCTCCGCGCGGCCGAAGCGCTGGTATGCCCAGCCGTCGCCGTCGCGATGCCAGTGCATCGGCGCGTCGAGCTGCGCGTGGACCCGGTGCGCCCAACCCGCCGGGCTCCACCACCGCGGGTCGGCGTAACCGCCATCGGCGATGAAGGACAGATAGTCACCGTTGGTGACCGGGGCGGCGTCGATGGCGTACGCGGGCAGGTCGACCCGGTGCGCGGGGCGCTCGTTGTCCAGGGCCCACGGGTCGGTGTCCGTACCCATGGTGAACTCACCGGCCGGCACCAGCACCTCCCCGCCGGTCCGGGACTGCGGCTCCGGCGGCGGCGGCGCGTGCAGGACCGCCAGCCCCGAACGCAGCTGGTGGGTGGCGAGCATCGTCTCGTCGTGCTGCTGCTCGTGCTGGACGATCATCCCGAAGGCGAACCCGTCGGCGACCAGCGGCCGCTCGGTGAACCGCACCGTGTCCAGCAGGTCGTGCACCTTGTCCCGGACCGTACCCAGGTAGGCGCGTGCCTCCGCGGGCGCCAGCAGGGGCAGCGCGGGCCGATCCCGGCGGGGCTGCTTGAAGGCGTCGTACAGCTCGTCGATGTCGCACCGGAGCGGCTCGCGGCCCCCGACGTCACGGACCAACCAGAGCTCCTCCTGGTTGCCCACGTGGGCAAGATCCCAGACCAGCGGCGACATCAGCGGCGAGTGCTGACGCATCAGGTCGGCGTCGTCGACCACCTCGGTCAGCAGCGCGGTGCGAGACCGGGCCCGCGCCAACTCCGTCGCGATCCGGTCGCGCAGTCGCTCTCCGTCGACGTGGCCCACCGCGCTCACCGTGCCGCCTTCCGTTCGCGACTGCGGGGCTCGCAACCCCGGCTCACTCCTCGCGCTCACCGTGCCGCCCCCGTTCGCGACTGCGGGGCTCGCAACCCCGGCTCACTCCTCGCGTTCACCGGTCTCTCCTTTCCGTGGCGGCCAGCCGCCGCCGGAGGCCGCGCTGGACCTCGTCGTCGATGCCGGCCGGCAGGCCCAGCCGGGGCAGGGTGGTCAGGGCCAGGTCGAGCAGCGCCGCCGCAGCGGCGGCCAGCGCCGGGTCAGCCAGGCCGTGCCGGGCCGCCGCCGCCCAGCGGTCCGCCACCGGAGCGGCGATCGAGTGCGCCGTACCCACGGAGCGCGGATCGGCGAACAACGCGGCCAGCACCGCCAACGGGAGCCGCCAGTCCCGGCCCGGCTGGGCGTCCAGGTAACGCAGCTCCAGGTAGCCGCGCGGACGCACCGGTGGAAAGAGGGTGCTGATGTGGTAGTCGAGGTCGTCGGTGGTGGGTGGCTCGGGCAAAGCCCCGTCGAGCCAGTCCGCGAAGGTCACGCCGGGCGGTGGAGTCCAGTCCGGGCCCTGCCGGCGCAGGCAGAGCAACGGCGCGGCGAGCACGTACCGGATCCAGGCGGCCGACGGGTCCTCGTCGGCACGGCCGGGTGTCCAGACCGGACGGGTGCGGGCCGGGTCGATGGCCAGCCAGGCGGCCATTCGGGCAGACACCCAGCCGGTACGGTGCCCGGCGTGTCGGGCGGCGGAGGCGAACACCGCCAGCAGCGGCGGGCCGACGGCGTGGGCCGCGGCCCAGCGTGCCGCGACCTGGTCCGGCTCGCCAGCGTCGAGGCAGACCTGTAGGCCTGCGGTGCTGTACATCATGGTCCGGCCGGCCGGACCGCGCCGATCGAAGGTGTCGCGCATGGCGCGGTAGCGGGGGGTGTCCAGCATCGGGCGGGGGCGGCGGTACGGGTCGATGCCGCTGCGGCCCAGGATCAGCCCGGCCGCAGCCAACAGGTCGGTGACCTGGGCGATGTCGGCCTCGGTGGCCTGGATCAGCGCGGCGAGCGAGGTGCGCGGCGGGGTGGAGATCTCCAACTGGCCGCCCGGCTCCAGGGTCACCGTGCCGCCGTGTCGCAGCGGCTCGGCCGGGCTGGTGGCATCCAGCGTGACGGGGCTGTGCCGCCCCAGCGCCGCCCGCAGCCGCGCCGGGTCGACGCATCGGGCGGGATCGGCGGCGTCGTGCATGGTCCATTCCAGTTCGACGCCCGTGTGGATCGGCGGACCGGTCTTGAAACAGATCCGAGCGAGGTGCCGGCCTGCGGCGGCGGACTCACGCAGAATGGCGCCGCGGTCCAGCTCGGGCGACGTCACCATTGATCGGGCCCCCTCTTCGTGCGCCAGCTCTCGGACACCGGGACACGGTAAACCCACCCACCGACACCGACGGGGCGTCCACGGCGCCACCAACCTCTGTCTAACAGACCAGGATCGGTGGCGCAGGGCGGAACGGACGCGACCGGCGGCCCGGCCCGCTCACTTCGGGGTACGCCGGGTGGTCGCCGCTTGGGACGGGGTGGCCGAAACCGGCCGGGACGGTGTCGCCTCGGGCACCAGCCGCCGGCAGTACGCCTCGACCTGCGCGGGATCGCCCGCTGCGGTCACCAGCCTCTGGAATGCCGGCGTGCGCAACGCCTTCTCCCGCTGGTCGGGCTTCTTGGCCAGCCAGGCTCGGCACAGCCCGTGCACCTGCTTGTCGGACGACGGCGTGGCGGACGGCGTACCGGTGGCGGACGGCGTGGGTATCGCGGACGGTGTCCCGGGCGTCGCCGACCGGCTGGGCGCGGCGGTACGGTCGCCGGTCGGGGTCGCCTCGACGTCGCTGGGTGTGGCCGGCGCGCTGCTCGGCACCGGCGGCACCGGGTCCGGGACGCGATCCAGGGCGACCGCGGCGACGGCGGCACCCGCGGTGGCGGTCGCCGCCACCGCGCCGAGCCAGATCACCGCGCCGCGGGTCAGCCGGCGGCGGTGCGGCCGGCGGGCCGCAGCGGGTGCCGGATCGCCCCGGGCGGCCCGGAACGCGGCCACCGCCGCCTCTTCACCGGCCAGCTCCCGGGGCCGGGCAGGGCCGGCAGCCGCGGCGAGCAGGCGGGCCAGCGGGTCGGCCGAGGTTCCGGCCGGGTCGGCGGCACCGGCGGGCGGCGGCAGCACGTCGGGGTCGGTGGGCGTGGCAGGACCATCCTGCGGCGGCACACCGTCGGCGTGGGCCGCGTCGAGCAGCCGTTCGGTCTCGGCAGGGTCGGCGGGCCGCTCCGGCCGGTGCGGGTTCATCCGGAATTCCCTCACGTCAACCGTCCGCCCGCTCGGTGTGTGACGGCCGCCGGGTCTGGCCGGTGCGTGGACGTGGCGGCGAGATCCCCTCGGAACCCGACGGCAGTACGTCCTTGACCTCGACCGGCGGCGCGACGGCACCGACCGGCGGCGCGACGGCACCGACCGGCGGCGCGACGGCACCGACCGGCGGCGCGACGGCACCAGCACCCGTCCGCGGGCCCGGCTCCTGCCGTTCGAGCAGGGCGGCGAGCCGTCGCAGGCCCCGGTGCGCGGCGGTCCGGACGGCACCAGCCCGGCGGCCCAGCACCCGGCCGGCGGACTCCGCGTCGAGGCCGATCACGGCTCGCAGCAGCACCGCCTCGGCCTCCCGGGGCGGCAGCGTGGCGATCAGTGCCAAGGCCGCCTCGGTGCCGATCGTCTCGCCGGCCCGCTCGGCGGTGTCCGCATCGCCGGCCAGCTCGCTGAGCGCCTGCACCGGAACCGGCGACGACGGTCGGCGACGCAGCCGGCGCAGGTGGTCCATGGCCCGGTTGCGGGCGATGGTGACGGCCCAGGCCCGGAACTCGCCGCCGGTGAAGCTGGGCAGGTCGCGGGAAATCTGCAGCCAGGTCTCCGACGCGACGTCCTCGGCGTCCGAGCCGACCAGTGCGGTCAGATAGCGCAGCAGGCCGGGCTGGAGACTGCGGTACAGGAAACGGAAGGCATCCTCGTCCCCAGCCTGTGCCGCGGTGACCGCCTCCGCCAACTCGCCGGTCATCCGCGGCTCCCGCGTCGCGACCCGGCGGGCGGAACCGGAGCACGCCGCGGCGCACGAACCGCCGGCCCGACCAGTTCCCGCACCCGCACCGCCTCCGCCGATCTGGTCGCGCCCTCCGCCGCCCGAGCCGGGCTAACGCTAGGAGTGGACCACCGGGGCGACAAGGCGGCACGTTGTCACGGAACCGTGACAATTTTCAACTCGGCCGGCCATCGCGCCGCCGTGACCTGCGGACACTCCCCGCGCCGGGGTTCAATCGACCACCATCATCGGATACGCGTACGGCAGCGTGTGTCGGGTTTTGTCACGCGCCGTCGTCAAACCGTCACAGAACGACCACGTTGCCCCAGGTCAGACCGTATGTATCGGTGGATCCAGCCGCCCGGCCGAGCTCCCGCGGCGCGCCGTTCCGGGCCAGTCTGGGTACGGTAAGGCTGTGTTGTCATCGGAGGTCGTGCTCAGCGGTCGGTACCGCCTGGACGAACGTGTCGCCACCGGCGGCATGGGCGACGTCTGGCGTGCCTCGGACGTGGTGCTCGGCCGGCAGGTCGCGGTCAAGGTCCTGCTGCCGGCGCTCGTGTCCGACCCCGATTTCATCGCCCGGTTCCGGGCCGAGGCGCGGATCATGGCGGCGCTGCGGCACCCCGGCATCGTCCAGGTCTACGACTGCGGTGCGGACGACCTGCCCGACGGCGGTCGGGCGGACTACCTGGTCATGGAATTCGTGGACGGCGAGCCGCTGTCCAAGATGATCGAGGCGGCCGGCCGGCTCGAGGTGGCCGAGACGATGTCGATCGTGGCGCAGGCCGCCCAGGCGCTCAACGCGGCACATCGCGGTGGCATCGTGCACCGTGACGTCAAGCCCAGCAACCTGCTGGTGCAGGCCGACGGCACGGTCGTCCTGGTCGACTTCGGCGTGGCCCGCTCCACCAACGTCACCAGCATCACCAGCACCAACGCGGTGCCGGGCACCGCGCTCTACATGGCGCCCGAGCAGGCCGCCGGCCGACCGGTCAGCGGCGCCACCGACATCTACGCTCTCGGCGCGGTCGCCTACTGCTGCCTCACCGGCAGCCCGCCGTTCACCGGCGACAACCCGCTCCAGGTTGCCGTCCGGCATCTGGACGACGAGCCGCCGGAGCTGCCGCACGAGATCCCGGAGGCGGTCCGGGCCCTGGTGTCCCGGGCCCTGGCCAAGGATCCGCTCGAGCGTTTCACCAGTGGCGCGGCGATGGCCGAGGCCGCACGGACCGCGGTGACCGACGGCGAACCACCCACCGCGATGGCACCGGCGGCGTCCCCGCTGCGCGACGCCGGACCGGGCACCCGTACCGACGTGCCGGTCGGCGCGGCGGTGGCTGATCGTCCGCGCCGACGCGGCCCACTGGTCGGCGCGGCGGCGGCCGTGCTGGTCGCGTTGGTCGGGCTGGGCGCGGCACTGGGTGCCGCGCGGAACGCGAATGAGGAGCCGGCGGTCAAGCTGCCGACCACCTCGCCGACCGTGGCACCGAGTGACGAGGTCGACGTGCCGGCCGCGAACGAGGAGATCACCATGGATCCGGCCCGGCCGAACCGGCCGGCCGGCCCCGGCGTGACCCCGTCGGCCTCGGTCACCGCGACACCGAGCGCGCAGCCCAGCGAGACGACCGGCCCGCCGACGCCGACGCCGACGGTCACCACGGCACCGCCGACGACCGCGCCGCCGACCACCGCCCCGCCGACCACCGCCCCGCCCCCCACGCCCGAGCCGACCGACACCGAGACCACGCCGGTCGACCCGGAGGGGCCGCCGCCCGGCTGATCCGATAGGCGACACTGACCCCACCAGCACCGATATCCCCAAAACGGACTTACGTCGCCGAAGACCCCTCTAGGCTCCGAGCAGGTCATTTCCACCGTCTGCCGCAGGAGCCCGGGTGAGCGCTGAGAAGCTGGTCGTGATCGGCCAGGGATACGTCGGACTGCCGTTGGCCATGCGGGCCGTCGAGGCTGGGCTGAATGTGGTCGGCCTCGACGTCGACGCCGATCGGGTGAAGCGGCTCGCCTCCGGCGAGTCGTTCATCGAGGACATCCCGACCGATCGGCTGGGTCGGGCGCTGGGCAGCGGCCGATACAACCCGAGCACCGAGTACACCGACGCCGAGGGCTTCGACATCTGCGTCATCACGGTGCCCACGCCGCTGCGTGACGGCACCCCCGACCTGAGCTTCGTCGAGCAGGCCGGCGTCGGCATCGGGCCGTACGTGCGGCCCGGCTGCACGGTGATCCTGGAGTCGACCACCTACCCGGGGACCACCGAGGAGTTGCTGCGTCCGCTGCTGGAGAAGGCCAGCGGGCTGCGCAGCCCCGGCGACTTCCACCTCGGCTACAGCCCGGAGCGGATCGATCCCGGCAACCCCAACTGGCGGCTGGAGAACACCCCGAAGGTCGTCTCCGGTGTGGACCCCGCGTCGCTGGCCCGGGTGGACGGGTTCTACCGGCGCCTCGTGGAGCGCACCGTGCCGGTGGACTCCACCCAGGTCGCCGAGCTGACCAAGCTGATCGAGAACACGTTCCGGCAGGTCAACATCGCGTTGATCAACGAGCTGACGATGCTCTCGCACCACCTGGACATCGACGTCTGGCAGGCCATCGACGCGGCGGAGACCAAACCGTTCGGTTTCCTGCCCTTCCGGCCCGGTCCGGGGGTGGGCGGGCACTGCCTGCCGATCGACCCCTGCTACCTGTCCTGGCAGGTCAAGCGCCGCCTCGGCCGACAGTTCCGGTTCATCGAGCTGGCCAACGACGTCAACCACGAGATGCCCGAGCACGTCGCGCAACGGATCATGGGCGGGCTGAACCGGGCCGGCCAGGCGGTCAGCGGTGCCCGGCTCCTGCTGCTCGGGCTGGCGTACAAGAAGAACACCGGTGACATGCGGGACTCCCCCGCGGTCGACGTGGCCCGACGGTTGCAGGCCCTCGGCGCCCAGGTGCACGCGGTCGAGCCGTACGCCGAGCCACACCAGATACCCGCCGGGGTGACCGTGGTCGCTCTGACCGAGCGGGAGGTACGGGACGCGGACGCGGTGGTGGTGGTCACCGACCACGACAGCTTCGACTACGACCTGGTGGTGCAGCACGCCCGGTACGTCTTCGACACCCGCAACCGGTGCGTCGGCCCGATGGTCGAGCGCCTGTAGACCCGGCACCGCTGGCCGGTCCCGTCGCCGGGGAAGACGGCGGGGCCGGCCGGCGGATGTCGGACACCACGACACCGCCGGGCATCGTCGGCCGCGCGACCTCGGTGCCGTCACTGGTCGGCGAGCGCCTCGACGACCGGTCGGGACAACGCCCGGCGGGCCGGCAGCACCGAGGCGAGCAGCGCGGCCAGCACCGCGACCCCCAGGAGCAATCCGAGCTGGCCGAGTGGCAGCACCACGTGGAAGTCCCCGCCGAGACGGGCCAGCAGGGCCATCGCGGCGGCACTGACCCCGGTGCCCAACCCGACGCCGAGCACCGCGCCGACCAGTGCCATCAGCACCGCCTCGACGGCGAGCATGGCCCGCATCCGGCCCCTGGTCATGCCGACCGCGCGCAGCACCGCGTTCTCCCTGGTCCGCTCCACCACCGACAGGGTCAGCGTGTTGGCCACCCCCACCAGGGCGATCACCACGGCCAGCCCGAGCAGCGCGGTGACGAAGGCCAGCAGCATGTCGATCGTGCCGGTGAGCATCTTCTTGTACGCGCCCTGGTCCATCAGGTTCACCGTGGGGTAGCGGGCGAGCACCGCCTCGATCGCGTCCCGGGCCCGCTCCGCGCTGACCCCGGCCGCGGGGTCGACCTCGGCCAGGACGCCCCGTTCCCGGGGGAAGAGCGCGCCGAAGTCCGCGTCCGCCATCTCGATCACGTGACCGGCCGGTGCGTCGCTGGCGACCATGGCCCGCGTGTCGTCGGCGACCACCGCGGCCACCCGGAACGTCCGCCCCCGGACCGTGACCGGTGCGCCGACCTGCCAGCCACGCTGCTGCGCCAACTCCCGGTGCACCAGGACCTGCCCCGCCCCGAGCCGACCGACGTCACCGGCCAGCACGTCGGTCACCGTGCGGCCGACCAGCGCCGGATGGGCGGCACGGATCTCGACGCCGGCGCTGACCGTGCTGATCTGCTCGTGCACCACGCCCAACTCGGGTTGGGCCGCCAGCTCACCGGCGAGCGGGGCGGGCAGGGTCTGACCGATTCCGTTGACCGCGAAGTCGGTCCCGATCTCGGCGTCCACACTGCGCTCGATGCCGTCCTTGGTGCTCCGGGCCCCGACCACGAACGCCGAGACCAGTCCGATTCCGATCACCAGGGCGGTGGCGGTCGCGGCGACCCGGCGGGGATTGCGGACCGCGTTGGTCACCGCCAGCCCGGCGGTCGCACCGACCAGCTGGCGGACCGGCCAGCCGAAGACCCGGACCAGTGCCGGGACGAGCACCGGCCCGAACAGCACGATCCCGAAGAAGGCCAGCACCCCGCCGGCCGCCACCAGCACCAGCTGGCCGGCGCTGGCGGCTCCGGCCAGCGCGGCGACGCCGGCCGCCAGCACCACCGCGCCGAGGGCGAGCCGGAGCCGACCCGCGCCCCTGCCGGGCTGCACCTGGGCGTCGGTGAGCGCGGCCACCGGGGCGACCCGGGTGCCCCGCCAGGCCGGCAGCAGGGCGGCGCCCACGGTGAGCGCGGTGCCCAGCAGCAGACCGCTCAGCACGGTCGACGCGGTCACCGTGAGCCCGTCGGAGACCGGCGCGTCCAGCCGGGACATCAACACCCGCAGCCCACCGGCCAGGCCCACCCCGAGCAGCACGCCGAGCGCCGAGGCGACCGCCCCGATCACCGCCGACTCCAGCAGGGTGGCCCGGAAGACCTGCCCCCGGGTGGCGCCAACCAGACGCAGCAGCGCGGTCCGCCGGGTGCGCTGGGCCAACACGATCGCGAAGGTGTTGGCGATCACGAAGCCGGCCACCACCACGGCGACCCCCACGAAGATCATCAGCAGCATCCGGAACTGCTCCACGTTGCGGACCGCCTCCTCGACCGCCTCGTCGAGAATCTGCTGACGGCCCTTCACGGTGGCATCGGTGCCGGCCACGGCGCGCACCCGGTCGGCAAGCGCCGTGCCGGAGGTTCCCGGTCGGGCCGCCACCACGATCCGGCCGTACCCACGCTCGCCGGTCACCGCGAGGGCGTCCGAGCCGACCAGGCCCACGAACGGACCACCGATGTCGCGGACGGTGCCGGCCACGTCGACGGTTCCGACCAGGGTGTACGGGCGGGCAGCGCCGCCGGTGCCGCCGACGCGGACCGCAGCGCCGAGCACGAAGCCCTCCTCGGCGACCGTCGGCGCGTCGAGCACCACCTCCCCCGCGTGGTCGGGCAACCGACCAGCGATGACGTCGTACGAGCGCAGGGCGTCCTCGGTGGGGATCGCGGCGAGCATGGTGTAGCCGAGCACCGGACGACCGTCGGCGCCGACGACACCGCCGGTGCCGGTCAGCTCTCCGGCGGCGGCGGTCACCCCGTCGACGGCCCGGACCCGGTCGACCAGGCTGGCGGGCAGCGGAGTGCTGCCGGTCGGGTAGACCCCGAGGTCGGTGTGCCGGTCGAAGGCACCGGCCCGGTCGTACGCGCCGGCCCGCATTCCGTCGACGAGGATCAGGGTGCCGGCGATGAACGCGACGCCGAGCACGACGGCCAACGCGGAGAGCAGCATGCGCAGCGCCTCGGCACGTAACGAGCGCAGGGTCAGGCGGATCATGTGGGGCTCCCCGGTGCGGGTGTGGATCGCGACCTCTCCGACGCTATGGCCGGTACGGGTCGATCGATCTCCACCTGCGCGCTCGACCCGTGTGCGCCCCGGGTCGCGGTGAGCCCGGCGGCCGGTACGACTCAGGTCGTACGCCGGGTCACCCGCCGGGCGTGACCAGCCCGCTCTCGTACGCCAGCACCACCGCCTGGACCCGGTCGCGCAGGTGGAGCTTGGCCAGGATCCGCCCGACGTGGGTCTTCACCGTCGCCTCGGCCACGTGCACCCGGGCGGCGATCTCCGCATTGGACAGCCCCTGCGCGACCAGCAGCAGCACCTCGCGCTCCCGCTCGGTGAGCTGGGCCAGGCGGGGGTCGGCGGTCGGGCCGGCGCCGAGTTGACCGGCGAACCGATCGAGCAGCCGCCGGGTGATCGACGGCGCGACCACCGAGTCGCCCTGCGCCACCACCCGGATCGCGGCCAGCAGCTCCTCCGGCGGGACGTTCTTGAGCAGGAATCCGCTCGCCCCGGCCTGCAACGCGGCGAACGCGTCCGCCTCGGTGTCGAACGTGGTCAGCACCAGCACCCGGGGTGGGCCGGCGGGACGGTCGGCGCAGAGCCGTCGGGTCGCCTCCACCCCGTCCATGGTCGGCATCCGGATGTCCATCACCACCACGTCGGCCTCGGTGCGGGCGAGCACCCGCAGCGCGTCCGCGCCGTCGATCGCCTCACCGACCACCTCCAGGTCGGGCTGGGAGTCCAGCACCATCCGGAACCCGGCGCGAACCAGCGCCTGGTCGTCCACGATCACCACCCGGACCGTCATGCCGCGATCACCTCCGTTGCCGGGTCCGACGGTAGCGGCAGCCGGGCCTCGACCTGCCAGCCCCCGGCCGGTCGGGGGCCCGCGGTGAGGCTGCCGTCGTACACCGTCACCCGCTCCCGCATGCCGAGCAGGCCGTGACCGCCGGACGGCGCCGGGCTGACCACCGGACGGCCGCGCCCGTCGTCGCGGACCCGGACCACGACGGCGTCGAGGGTGTACGTCAGGGTCAGCTCGACCTCGGCGCCGACGCCGGCGTGCTTGAGCGCGTTGGTCAGCGCCTCCTGCACGACGCGGTAGATGGTCAGCTCCAGGCCCGGCGGCAGCGCCGGCAGCTCGCCGTCGGTGGTGTGCCGGACGCGCAGCCCGGCGGCACGGAACCGGGCCAGCAGTTCGGGCAGCTCGGCCAGGGCCAGCCGACGGTGCTCCGGGTCGGCGGCCACCGCGGGCCCGTCCCCGCCGGCCGGGCCCGCGTCCCGCAGGACGCCGACCAGCCGGCGCATCTCCTCCAGCGCCTGCCGGCCGGTGTCGGCGACCACCTTCACCGCCGTTCGGGCCTGTTCGGGGTCACGGTCGAGCATGAACCGCGCGCCGTCCGCCTGGACGATCATCACCGCCATGCTGTGCGCCACCACGTCGTGCAGCTCGCGGGCGATGCGGGTGCGTTCCTCGGCCACCGCCGCCCGGGACTCGGCCTCGCGCTCGCGTTCCAGGGTGCTGGCCCGCTCCTCGAGGCTGAGCACGTAGAGGCGCCGGGTACGCACGTTCAGCGCGACCAGCCAGACCGCGCCGGTGACCAGCGCGTACCAGATCGCGGTCACCCACCAACTGATGACGCCCGGGGTCTGGGCGGCGGCGAGCAGCACGCCCACCGCTGCGACCCCACCGGCGACCACCCCGTCCCGGAGCCGCTCGGCGTACTTCACCACGCTGTAGAGCGTGATCAGGACGGCGACGTCGTAGGCCTGCGGACCCCACTGGGCGATCACCTGCACCAGGGCGAGCGCCGCGACCACCACGGTCACCGCGCTCGGGTGCGCGCGGCGGAACAGCAGCGCCGCCGCCATCCCCACGCCGACTCCGGTGGCCGCCCAGCCGCCGGGCTGGCTGACCGCGGCGGTCAGGCTGACCAGCGCCACCACGCCGGAGACCGCCACGTCGAAGGCGACGCCGCGCAGCGGGCGACCAAACACGGTGCGTCTCACGATCACCCAGCGTACGTGTGCCGCGGGGCCGGCCTCGCGACGTCAGCTACCGAGGACCTCGCGCAGGCGGTCGATCTCGACGGTCTGCTCGGTGGCGACCGAGTTGGCGAACTCGTTGAGCGTCAGGTCGGCGCCGACCGTGAGCAGGTTGGTGGCCAACTCGATGGCACCCCGGTGGTGTTCGGTCATCATCCGTACGAAGAGACGGTCGAAGTCGGCGCCGCGGGCGGCGGCGAGTTGTCGCATCGCCTCCGGCGACTGCATGCCCCGCATGGCGCCGTGATCGTGCCCCTGGACCTCGGCCGGGAGGCCACGGGTCTGCAGCCAGCCACGCATCAGGCCCATCTCCGGCCCCTGGCTGGCCTGGATCCGGTCGGCGAGGGCGCGGATGTCGGGGTCGGCGGCCCGGTCGGGGGCGAGCCGCGCCATCTCCAGGGCCTGCGCGTGGTGCGGGATCATCATCCGTACGAACTCGACGTCCAACGCGTTGTGCGGGGTCGCGCCGGCACCGCGGACCTCGGTGGCCGGGCGGGTGGCCGCCGACTCGCCCGGGCGGCCGGGGACGATGACCGTGAGGTCGGTGGGGATGGGGCTCGCCGCGGGCGTGGTGGCGACCGGCGTCGAGACCGGCCGCGCGGTGCCCGTTGTCGAGTCTCCCCCGGCGCGGATCACGACGACGGCCACCAGCGGCAACACGAGCGCCAGTGTGACGATCGCCAGGATGCGTGCGCGCCGGTTGGTCATGAGCCACTCCCTGGGGTCGAGGTCACCGCGATGTTATCCATTGACGAAGAGCCTCCGGTGTGACCTGAGTCACATCGATGCTCTTCGTCGGACGGTAACGTGACGCCCATCGTCTCCCCCCTCGCGAAGGGCCTTCGCCGATGATCAGACTCCACAAGCCACGGTTACGACAACTCCGGATCGTGGGCCTCGCCGCGACCGGTCTGCTCGTCGCCAGCGTCCTCGTCGCCCCGGCGAGCAACGCGCAGGTCGCGCCGGAAGCGGCCCCAGCGGCCGCCGTCAACACCATCCCCGGTGTCGACGAGATCGTGAGCAGCCCCAACCTGCGCCAGATCGCCAACGTGCCCAAGGTCGCCCCGCTGGACGCGACCAACAGCGACATCGCCTTTCAGGGCAAGTACGCCTTCGCGGGCAACTACAACGGGTTCGTCATCTACGACATCTCGCGGCCCAGCGCGCCGACGGTCGTGGCCCGGGTGCTCTGCCCGGGGTCGCAGAACGACATCTCCCTCCACGGTGACCTGCTCTTCCTCTCCACCGACTCGTCGCGCAGCGACGACTCCTGCAACAGCACCACGCAGGGAGCGGACGTGAAGGGGTCCTGGGAGGGCATCAAGATCTTCGACATCAAGAACAAGGCCAACCCGCGCTACATCAAGTCCGTCGAGACGGCCTGCGGCTCGCACACCCACACCCTGGTGCCGGGCAAGGACCGCAAGGCGATCTACCTGTACGTGTCGTCGTACAGCCCGCGGGCGGAGTTTCCGGACTGCCAGCCGCCGCACGACTCCATTTCGATCATCAAGGTGCCGGTGAAGAAGCCGACCGAGGCGTCGGTGATCTCGACTCCGAACCTCTTCCCGGACGGCGGCTTCCCGGGCAGCGAGACCGGGTCGGCGACCACGGGTTGCCACGACATCACCGCGTACCCGTCCAAGGACCTGGCCGCCGGTGCGTGCATGGGTGACGGCATCCTGCTGGACATCCGCAACCGGGAAGCGCCCCGCGTGATCAACCGCGTCCGGGACACGACCAACTTCGCGTTCTGGCACTCGGCCACCTTCAACAACTCCGGCACGAAGGTGATCTTCACCGACGAGCTGGGCGGCGGCGGCGCGGCGACCTGCAACGAGGCCATCGGGCCGAACCGTGGCGCGGACGCCATCTACGACATCACCGGTCGCGGCAACTCGCGGACGATGACCTTCCGCAGCTACTACAAGATCCCGCGCGTCAACGCCGACACCGAGAACTGTGTGGCGCACAACGGCTCGCTGATCCCGGTGCTCGGACGGGACATCATGGTCCAGGCGTGGTACCAGGGTGGCATCTCGGTGTGGGACTTCACCGACTCGGCCCACCCGACGGAGATCGCCTTCTGGGAGCGCGGCCCGCTCTCGGCCGACACGTTCGTCGGTGGTGGCACGTGGTCCGCGTACTACTACAACGGCCACATCTACTCCAACGACATGGTCAAGGGCCTCGACGTCCTGGAGCTGAACGACTGGCGTACCTGGACGGCGAAGCTCACCCGCTACCCGGAGCTCAACGTGCAGACCCAGCCCAGCTACCTGGGCTGGTAGGCACCGCGCACCGAGCTGGGCGGCACCGCAGCACGACACCGGGCCCGGTCCCCGATCTCCGGGGGCCGGGCCCGGCCACGTGCGGGGACGACGCTCAGCTCATCGGCAATTGGTAGCGCCGCTCGCCGCCGCCGTTCGCGGTGACGAGGCGGACCTCGCCGCTGCGCAGGCCGTACGTCACCGACCAGCGGGTGTTGCCCTGGCGAACGGTGGTCAGCACCCGGTGCGCCGCGGTGGCGTCCAGCACCCCGTCGGCCTGGCTCAGGGCGGTGGCGAGCAGCCCGTACCGGCGGTCCTCGCGGCGTCGCTGCTCGGGCACCCCGGCGACCGGCACGTTGGTCAGCGCCTGCCAGCGACCCGTGCCCCGCTCGACCCGTAGCGCGCCGTCGACGAACTCGATCACCGCCGAGGCGCCGGTCGCGTCGGCCAGCAGGTAGTGCAGCGGCGGACCGCCGTCGAAGTCGAGGTTGTGCCGGGTGAACAGGGCCACCGCCTCGTCGACGGTGGCGGCCCGGTCCAGCACCAGCCGCAGGATCCGTACCGAACCGACCGTGGGCTTGGCCGGGTCGGGGCGGTAACTCGCCGCGTCGTCGGCCGCCAGGCCCACCGCGAGGCCCCGCTCGTTCATGCCGTCGAACGGCAGCAGCGGCGCGTTCAGCAGCCGCCGGTCGCCGCTCGGATCCGCGCCGACCCCGAGGTACGACAGGTCCACCAGCGAGATGGCGGCGTAGCCGTCCGGCGGGTCGGTCCGCAGCACCATCGCCGGATTGGCGGCCCAGTCGAAGTTGCGGGCGAACAAGGGTCGGGCCGGGTCACCCGAGGCGGCGAACAGGGAACAGCCGAACGGGCTGGGCGGGGTCGCGTCCGTGCCGACCGTCGGGTCGTACGCCCCGAGGTAGGTCATCTCGTACAGCGGCAGGTCGTCGACCCGGCGCAGGCTGGCCAGGGTCCGCTCGGCCTGGCCGGCGTCCTGCCGTGAGGCGGTCGGCGTGCTGCCCGGCGACGGAACGGTCACGCCGTCCGGGCCGAGCGGGGTGGCTGTGGTGCAGGACGTCAGGGCGAGCAGTAGGGCCGTGGTGACGGCCGGCAGGGTCCTCCGCATATCCGTTGGACGCTATGGGAGCGATCGACGGTTGTCCACCGCGAAGGCCCCGTCTGACGGGTTCCGTGCCCGGATGGTCCACACGGCCCGGCGAGTCGACTGGTGGTCATGGTCACCAGGGCCCGGGGTTGGCGGGCGGCCGGGCGCAAGCTGTGCGAGCGTCGTCAGATGTGAAGCCTGCCGCGGGTGCGCCGCCCGCCCCGCCCGAGCCGACCGCGCCCTGGCGTCCCCACCCGCTCGACGTGGTGGCGGTCGTCCTCGCGGCGGTCGGCGCGGCCTGCGCGCTGAGCGGGCTGCTGCCGCGCGCGGAGACCACCGCGACCCTGCACCGGATCCTGCCGCTGCTGCTCTTCCTGGGCACGGTGATCGTGCTGGCCGAGCTGACCGCCGTGGCCGGTGTCTTCGACGTACTGGCCAGTCGACTGGCCATCGCCGCCCGGGGCAGTTGGGCCGCGCTGTTCCTGCTCTGCGGCGGTCTCGCCACGGTGACCACGCTCGTGCTCAACCTCGACACCACCGCCGTGCTGCTCACCCCGGTGCTGCTGGCGCTGGCCCGCACCCTGCGCGTCCCGGCCGGCCCGCTCGCCGTCACCACGGTCTGGCTGGCCAACACGGCAAGCCTGCTGCTGCCGGTGTCCAACCTGACCAACCTGCTGGCCGCCGACCACGTCGGCCTGTCACCGCTGGCGTACGCGGCCCGGATGGCGCTGCCGCAGGCCGCCGCGGTGACGGTGACCATGACGCTGCTCTGGTACTGCTGGTGGCGGCGGGACGCGCCGGCCGGAGGGCGCTTCGTTCCGCCCGCCCGGCACGTACCGCCGGATCCGGTGCTGCACCGCACCGCGCTCGCCGGCTGTCTGCTCTTCGTCGCCGGTATCCTCGCCGGCGTGGAGATCGGCCTCGCCTCCACCGTCGCGCTGGCGCTGGTGCTGGTCGGGTTCGTCGTACGATCCCCCGCCACGCTGCGCCCAGGGCTGGTGCCGCTGCGGCTGCTGTTCTTCGTCACCGGTCTGTTCCTGGTGGTGCAGACCCTCGGCCGGTACGGGCTGGACGACCTGGTGGGCGGCCTGCTCGGCAGCCACGGCGGAACGCTCGGCGAACTGCGCGCGGGCGGTACGGGCGCGCTGCTGGCGAACGCGGTCAACAACCTGCCGGCCTATCTGGCCGGCGAGTCGGTGCTGCCGCCCCACGACCACACCCGCCTGCTGGCCCTGCTCATCGGCACCAACATCGGCCCGCTGGCCGTCCCGTGGGCGTCGCTGGCCACCCTGCTGTGGTTCGAACGCTGCCGCGCGGCCGAGGTGTCGGTGCCGGTACGACGGTTCGTGCTGACCAGCACCCTTCTCGCGGTCACCGGCACGGTGGCGGCGGTCGGCGCGCTGCTGCTAGTGACCTGAGCCCCCTCCCGCCCCCGCGCCCCGCCCCGCCGCGCCCCGCCGCGCCGGGCCCCCGCGCCCCCCGCGCTCCCCGCGCCGATCTAGGGCAAAACCGTGCTTGTTGATCTCCATCCGCAGCGATATGCCCTAGATCGACGCCGGGAGCGCGGGGCGCGGGCGGCGCGGGGGCACGGCGCGGGGGCACGGCGCGGGGGCACGGCGCGGGGGCACGGCGCGGGGGCACGGCGCGGGGAACTAGTTGAGTTGTTTTCGCTGTTCTGCGGTGTTTCGGCACTGGGGACGTGTTATCGACGCATTGGGCTAGATGACCGTTTATGCTGGGCCAACACCGATCCGAGTAGGGAGAACCGATGACATCGCACCGCGAGCTGGACACGCCTCAGACGGCCGTCCCGGACTACCGGCCACCGACGATCCAGCGCCTGGGCACCCTCGCCGAGCTGACCAAGGGCGGCACGGTGGGCCCCGACGACGGTCTGGGTGGCGGGGGCGACGGTTCGCTCTGACCCGCGCCCCGTCGTGGGAGCAACGCCGATGCTCGCCGTACGCCGGGCGCAGCGTCGGTTCGGCCGTCGGGTGATCTTCACCGACCTGGACCTCGACGTCCCGGTCGGTGCCCGAATGTTCCTCGGCGGCAGCAACGGTTCCGGCAAGACCACGCTGTTGCGGTGCCTGTCCGGCACGCTGACCCTCAGCGCCGGGCAGGCCACCGTCGGCGGCCATCCGGTCGGCTCACTGCCCGCCCGGCGGCTGACCGGCGTCTGCCTCGCCCCGGAGCAGGGCCTGTACGAGAAGTTGTCGGCGCGGGAGAACCTGGCCCTCGTCGCCCGACTCCGGCTGCCCCGGCGTGCCGTCGGCCCGGCCGTCGCCCGGATCGAAGAGGAGCTCGACCTGACCGGCTACGCCAGCGTCGCGGTGGAGCGCTGCTCGGCGGGGATGCGGGCCCGGGTGAGCATCGCCCGATCCCTGGTGGCCGAACCCGCGCTGCTGCTGCTCGACGAGCCCGGCCGGTCGCTCGACGACACGTCCCGGCTGCTGCTGTGGGCGGCGCTCGATCGACGTCCCGGGCTGACCTGCGTGATCGCCTCGCACCACGCCGACGACCGGAGCCGGTGCCAGTCCGCCCTGACGCTCTCGGCGGCGCGGTGACGCCGACCGCCCCGGCCGCGACCACCACCCGGCCGCTCGGTCGCCGGGCCGGCGGGGCCAACCCGGCCGGGATGGTCCTCGCCCTGGTCCGCCGCGACCTCGGCGACCCGCGGCAGTTCCGTCTGCCACTGCTGCTGGACCTCGCCTTCGGCGTGGTGAACCTGGTGGTCTTCCTGTTCATCTCCCGGGTGCTGACTCCGTCCGCGGGCACTGACCTGGCCCACTCGCCCAGCTACTTCGACTTCGTGGCGGTCGGCATTACCTTCCTGCTCGTCCTGCAGGCCGCCAGCACCCAGTTGACCAGCCGGGTGATCCGGGAACAGCGCAGCGGGACGCTGGAGCTGCTGGCCGCCCAACCCGTACCGGTCTCCGCGCTGGCCATCGGGACCGCCGGCTACCCGTTCCTGTTCACCCTGCTGCGCGCCGGCGTCTACCTGGCGATCCTCGGCAGCGTGCTCGGCCTGCGCACCGAACACGCCGACTGGTGGGGGGTGACCGTCGTCCTGGTCGCCGGCAGCGCCGCGATGATGGGCGTCGGCATCGCCCTCGCCGCGTTCACCGTCGCCGTCGGGCACGGCGACGGCGCCGCCCGACTCTTCGTCGTCGGGCTCTCCTTCGTCTCCGGCACGTACTTCCCGGTGTCCGAACTACCCGGCCCACTGCCCCAGCTGACGATCGTGCTGCCCAGCCGGATCGCCCTGGACGGCCTGCGCGCCGCGCTGACCGGCGGCGACTGGATCGGCTCGGCCGGCGTCCTGCTCGGTGCCACCGCGCTGCTGCTGCCGCTGTCGAGCTGGGCCTTCGGCCGGGCACTGCGGCTCGCCGCCGGCCGCGGCACCCTGAAGCGCGATTGAGGTGACCGTGCTTCGTCCGACCTCGTTCGACATCGCCACCGGAACCGTGCTGGGTGTCGACCCGCCACCGAGTCGATTCGCACCGACCGGTGTACCGGATCCGCTCGACGCGCTCGACGCCGCGGTGCTGCCCGCCCTGTCCCGGCCACCGTGCGTGGTCAGCTTCTCCGGCGGGTTGGACTCGTCGCTGGTCCTGGCGGTGGCCGTACGGGCGGCCCGTCGGGAGGGGTTTCCTGACCCGGTCCCGGTCACCTGGCGGTTCGTCGGTGCTCCCCGCGCCGACGAGTCGGACTGGCAGGAGCGGGTCATACGGGCGCTGCGGGTCGGCGGGTCGTGGCAGATCCTGCGCGCCGACGACGACCTGGATCTCATCGGGCCGGTGGCCCGTCGCCTGCTGCACCGGTACGGAGTGGTGCATCCGGTGAACCTGCACCTGCACCTGCCCCTGGCCGAGCTGGCCACCGGCGGTTCGCTGCTCACCGGTGGTGGTGGCGACCAGATCCTGGCCGGCTGGCGTCGCCCGCCGGCCACCTCGCTGCGCGCCCGACTGTGGTGGCTGCGGCACACCGCGCGTACCCGGCAGGGGCCGGCGGAGATGTTTCCGTGGCTGCGTCCGACGGTGGCCCGCGAGGTGCACCGGGCGCACCGGGCGGAGCAGCGCGCCGAACCGCGCCGGCTCGGGCACCGGATCGCCTGGCACACCGGGCGTCGGGACCTGCGGACGACCTGCTCGGCACTGTCGACGCTGGCCGCCGAGCACCGGGCCGTGGCAATTCATCCGCTGCTCGACGAGGGATTCCTGGCCGCACTGTCGTCGCGGTACGGCGATCGTCGCGGCATCGGCCGGGACGACCTGCTCGCCGCCATCGTCCGGGACACCCTGCCGGCGGAGATCACCGCGCCGCGCCGTAAGGCCCGGTTCCTCGAGGTGTTCTTCCGAGCGCCGACCCGCGAGTTCGTCCGCTCGTGGGACGGCACCGGCGCCGACCCGGAACTGGTGGACGTGGACGCGTTGCGTCAGCTCTGGACCCGCTGGCCGATCCCCGGCGGTACGGCCAGCCTGGTGCAACAGCTCTGGTTGGCCGCCAACCCTGCCGGGCCGACGGACCCGGCGCGCAGTTCCACCGACGTGGAGGTCACATCATGACGCAGCAGGAGATCGTGCACCGGGTCGACCCGGACCGGGTGGCCTGGCGGATGGCCGGCGACGAGGTGGTCGTACTGGACACCGGCAACTCGGTCTACTTCGGACTGGCGAACTCCGGCGCGCTGCTCTGGCAACGGCTGGTGCACGGTGCCACCGACACCGAACTGGTCAGCACACTGGTGGCTGCCACCGCCGTGGACCGGGAACGGGCCCGCGCCGACGTGGCCGCCTTCCTGGCCGACCTGCGCGGGCACGGGCTGCTGCTTCAGCGGCCCTGAACCGTCCCCGCCATCCAGTGCTCGGGCGTCGGGTGGCGCAGGATCTCCACCATCTCCTCCCGCTCGGCGTCGGTCTCCCCGTCCAGCCAGGCGTGGGCGTGGAAGCCGGCGCTGGGCGCGGTCACCCCGATCACCACGGTGCGGCGGATGCGCTGACCGGCGTACCAGCGTTGCAGCACGAGCGAGCGTTGCAGGCAACTGGCCTCGGTCCGACGCAGCACGCCCAGCACCACCGAGCGGTGTGCGTCCGTGCCCGGTGGCGGGGCCGGCAGCCGGACGGACGCCAGGTCATGTCGGGTGAGCTGACGACGGACCGACCACACCGCGCGGAGGGTCCACAGCGCGGTCCGTACCCCTGGTAGCCCGCCTCGGCGGACCAACCGGACCAGGACGCCCGGCAACGCTCGTGGCTCAGCCACGGTCGCCCCGTTGGGCGGCGCGCAATTCGGCCAGCACGGCCGGCAGCCGCCCGGCGTTGCGGGCGAGCCGGGCCAGATGGGCCAGCACCAGCCCGGCGGGGCCACGCCGGGCCAGTGGGCTGGAGTGCCGCATCGACGCCGCCGTCGGGACCAGTCGCGGGCCGAGGTGCCGCAGCCGGTCGCGCAGCGTCGGCAGCTCGGCGAGCTGGGCCATCGCCAGGGCGGCGGGCGACGCCCGGTGGGCCCGCAACCACAGCGCGGCCGTGCTGCGCCCGGGCAGGCCCAGCGTCACGGCAAGGGCCGCGCCGGCCGGTGCCAGGCGCAGGCCCAGCGCGAACGACGGGGTCGCGCCGACCCGCGCGGCGAGGTCGGCCGCCGTCCGCCAGGTGTCGGCGGGGACGACCTCCAACGCCCGCAGCAAATCGGTACGCGGCCGGTCGGACAGGCCCGGCGCGGCGGCGTGCAGCGCCACCAACAGGGCGGTCCCCGCCTCGTCCGGTACGGCGACCGTGCCGCCGGCCAGCGCCATCCGTTCCGTCGAGGTGGACAGCACGATCCACAGTGCCTCGGGGTCGGTCACGCCGTGAAAACCCCGGTGCAGGTCGACGGTGAGCGGCAGTGGGCCGGGCAGTCGCCACGGCCGTTCGTACCAGTGCGACCGGTGGTCCGGGCGGCCCTCCGGGAGTGCGCTGTGGCAGCCGAGGTCGACCAGCGTCCGCTCCGCGAGGTCGAACGACGCGGGCGCGACCAGCAGGTCGATGTCGGTGTAGACCCGGTGCCGCTCCTGGCCCAGCCGACGGGCCAACCCGGCGCCCTTGAGCAGGATGGCCTCCACGCCGCGTTCGGCCAACGCCGCGCTGACGCTCGCGGCGGCCGTGTCGAGGCTCAGACAGCGGACCGCCTCCGGCAGGGCGGTCACCGGGGTGCTCCCACGACCTGGCCGGTGGCGATGGTCTCGGCGAGCAGCCGGTGGGTGTCGTCGAGGGCGGCCCAGTCGCGCGGCCGGCTCAGCTCCCAGGCCGGCAGGGCCGCGATCGACAGCAGCGCCGCCGGGTCGGAAGGCAGCTCGCCGAACGACCGCAGGCCGGCGAGCCGGGCCAGCAGAGTGGTGCCAGGCAGCCGGGTCAGGGCGAGCGCGCCACCCCAGCACAGGAAGAGCCACCCGCCCAACGGGACGCGGGACGCGATCGGCGGCAACGCGACGCGCAGCCGTTCACCGCCCCGGACCGGTCGGGTGGGCAGCGCCACCCCCGGCACGGCTTGCCGCAGGTCGACGCAGCGAGGGCCGGCGAACGCGTCGCTGCCGTCGACGACCAAGATGTCGTCGGCGAGCACCGGCACACCCCGGGCCGCCAGGGCCGCGAGCAGGCTGCTCTTGCCGGCGGTACGCGGCCCGAGCACCGCCCAGGCCCGACCGTCGAGCACGAACGCGCCACTGTGGAACGTCTCGCGCCCGGCCCACCGGTTGACGGTGGTCGCCACCGGCGCGAGGTACGGGTGGGCCAGCACGTCCGGCGTGAGCGGAGGGCCATAGAAGGTGGCGGTGCCGCGGAGCCGGTCCACGGCGAGGGTCCGCCCGTCGGCGAGGACCCGGGTGCCCCGCCAGTTGTCCAGCGGCACCGGCGGCGGTGGCGGCTGGTCGGTGACCTGTCGGACGAGTACCACCGGCTGACCGGGCCGCGATCCACCCGCTGTAGATAGCTCCGCGACCTCGTCCAGCCCGTACACCCACAGTCCGTAGACGGACCGTCCGCCTGTCCCCATCGCTTCCCCGTTCACTCGTCTCTCAACGACCGGCGACGCGAGCACGGTGTGGGTGGCGCTCGTCGTGACGCGCCACCCACACCGCCGATCGTGGCTCCCGCTCAGCGCAGGGTGCCGCTTTCGACGCTCAACTTGCGCGACTCAGCCAGGCGCTTGGCGTCCGCCGCGCGCTGCTTGGTCGCCTGGGTGCCCTTGGCCGACGCCGCCACGGTCGGGACGGTGCCGCCGCCGATCGCGTCGACGTCGTACGCCACCCAGAACGGCCCGGTCGTGTCCACCGCGAAGGTCAACGCGATGTGCACCGACGCGCCCGGCGCGAGACCACCCAGGTCGAGCGGGATCGACAGGGTGGTGCCCAGTCCGCCACCTGGCGGGTTGGTTGCCGGCGAGTCCATGGACAGGTTCCGGACCAGCAACGTCCGGCCGTCGCTGATGGTGATCGACGTGGTCGCGTTGGCCGGGTTGACCAACCTCAGGTTGGAGTGCACCGCGGGCGACGGCCCACCGGGGTACGGGGCTCCGTTCTCCGCGCTGAGTGACGTGATCCGGATCCTGGCCTGCGTGATCGCAGCATTGGACCGGTTGGTCAGGGTCCGTCGGATCACCAGGCTGCCCGGGTTGCCCGCGGTGCGGACCCGGTTGGGAGCGACCGACACAGCCAGGTTCGGATCGAACAACGTCGACTGCACGGAGGCGTTCTGCTGGTAGGTGCCGAGGGTGTTCTGTGGGGACGGGCTGCCGAGCGTGGACGGGACCCCGTTGATCGGGCCCAGCACGGTGGCGACCAGCCGGAAGTCCGCCAGGTTGTCGGCGGTGTCCTGAAGGTTGCCGCCGACCCTGAGCCGGTTCCAGGAGTGCGGAACGAAGGGCGGCGCGTTGAAGGCCGGCAGTGGTGGGCCTTCGGAGAAGCCCGGCGTCGAACCCGCCCGGTCCGTTACCGTGCCCGCCGCGTCCGGGGCGACCAGCCGCAACCCGCCCTGGCCGAGGCTGGGGACGATGAGGTCGGCCTGGATGTTGAACAGCGAGTAGTTGCTGGCTGCGATCAGGAAGCCCCGTCGGGGAGCCAGCGGCCGGGCGCTGCCCGGGATGGTGACGGTCACCCCGCCGGGAGCCTCGACCTTGAAGCCAGCGATCGGCAGGTTGATCGCGGTCGAGTTGACGAGCGAGACGAACTGGTCGCTGAGCCCGCTGATGCCGGACTGCGCGAACTGGTCGATGACCACCTGGCGGGCCGTCGCCGAGACCTCGATCTCGACCTCGTTGGACACCGCCTCGCCCAACGGCCCGGTCCCGTCGTACTGCGCCCGGAACTGGTTGTGCCCGAACGCCGGGACCTGAACGTCGAAGGAGGCCACGTTGAGAACCAGCGGGAAGGTGCCGAGCGGCGTCTCCACTCCGTTGGGCAACTCGTCGATGAGAGTGACGCTGCCCTCGGCGACACCCGGGCCGACGAACACCTCGAAGTGCACCGCCGTACCGAAGACGGTGGCGTTCGTCGACGCCGTCAGCACGGCCACGCTCTCGGCCTGGATCAGGATCCGAATCGCTTTGGTGGCACTCAGCCCGTTGGCATCGGTCACCCGGACCGTCGACGGGAACGCGCCGACCTGGGTCGGCCGGCCGGACAACAGGCCGGTCGCCGCATCGAGTGTCAACCCGGGCGGCAGAGCCCCGGAGGCCAGCCCCCAGGTGAACGGCGCGCTGCCGCCGACCACGTTGAGCTGGTCGGCGTAGGGCGCGTCGACCTCGCCCAGCGGCGGCGGCGGGAAGGTCAGCGTGGGCGCCCGGTTGACCACCAGCACGATCAGCCGGGTCCCGGTCTGGCCGTTCGCGTCGATGACCCGGATCACCACGGGGTACTCCCCGGGGGTGGTCGGTACGCCCGAGATGCCGTTGGTCTGCGGGTTGAGCAGCATCCCCGGCGGGAGCGTGCCCGAGGCAACGGACCAGGTGAAGGGCGGTACACCGTGGGTGATGTTCAGGGTCGCGACGTAGGCGATCCCGACGGTCGCCTCGGTCGGGTGGTCGAACAGCAGGGTCGGCGACACGTTCGCGATCACCTGGTCGGACAGTGCGGATTCGGGGCCGACGCCCTGGACGGTGCGGGCCGCGACCGTGAACCGGTAGGGGGTGGTCGGAATCAGCCCGGTGACCGTGTTGGTGGTGGCCGCTCCGAAGGACTGGGCGGGCTGACGCACGCCGTTGGTCCAGGGAGTGACGATGTAGCCGGTGATGGGTGACCCGCCGTTGGGGCCGGGGGTCCAGCTCAGCAGCGCGGTTGCGGTGTCGGCGGTGACCGCGATGATGGTCGGCGCGCCGGGCAGCGCCATGATCTTGGCAGCTGTGGAGGGCTTGCTGGCCGGGCCGGTGCCCACCGAGTTCTTCGCCGCGACCGTGAAGGTGTACTTCCCCTTGGCGGTCAGGCCGGAGATCTTCTGGGTGGTCTTCGACGCGTCGAAGGTCACCGCCTTCGCCTTCTTGCCGTTCAGGTACGGCGTGACCACGTAGCCGGTGAGGGCGGCGCCATGGTCAGCCGGCGCCTTCCAGTTCACCGTCGCCGTGCCGGCACGCCAGGACGCGGTGGGCGCGGCAGGGGCGGCCGGTGCCCGCGCCGGGGCGGCCACCGCCGCGGCGATCGGCTCCGTGGTGATGGCCGGCGCTGTCATCGGCGCCGAGGCGGGTATGGGGGTATGACTCGGGGCGCGGGCCGAGGCCGCCGTGGGGGCGACGAGCAGACTGACGAGCAGCGCCAGGATGGCGGCGCATGCCGTAATGGCCCGTGGACGGGCACGGAGCACTGGGGACATGAATGATTTCTCCCTCTCCGGGGGACGTGGACCACCCCGGGAGGAGGAATGAGGCAGGCGACCGTTCTTGTCCACGGCGGCCACGCGCCTGATGCCCCCGAGCCGCAGGGCGACTGGCGGAAATCGGACCGTCCCTCACGTAGTGGCTCTCACGTATTGAGCGACGGATCTCTATTCGGTTCTACCAGTTTCCGCAGTTCAGAGGCACTATCCGTGCGGTGGGAAACCGCCGTGTGCGCAGTGGATGTCCGGAACCCGACTGCCGGTCAGCCGACCGTCGACCGGCGGGGTGGTCGCGGGCCGACCAGTCGACGGACCATCGGCGCGGCGTTCCACTTCGCCGCGCCGACCAGATCGCGGGCGTGCTCCAGGACCGTGTAGTCCGGCCGGGTCTGCCCGTCGGCGATGGCCCGGTCCAGGTCGTTGCCGCACCGGGTCAGCAGGGTGTCGAAGTCGCGGCGGACCGGTTCCAGCAGGTCGTAGCCGAACGAACGGTGCAGCCGGGCGAAGAGCGGCTTGTACAGCCGGACCCGCTCGTGCAACCCGGTGGAGTACGACATCGGATGCTTCGGCCGACGCAGGATGTAGTCCGGCAGCACGTCGGCGAACGCCCGCCGGACGATCCACTTTTCCTGCCCGTCGCGCAGCTTCAGCTCCAGCGGCAGCCGCATCGCCAGCTCCACCACGCTGAGGTCGAGGAACGGCACCCGGGCCTCCACCCCGTGGCCCATGGCGGCCCGGTCGACCCGCTGCAACTCGGTACGGCACAGGTTGCGGATGCGGTGCAGGAACAGTCGACGGGACGCGGCCGGGCCGACCTCGCGGTACATCGGGTACCCACCGAACAACTCGTCCGAGCCGTCGCCGGTGAGCACCACCTTGACGCCCAGATCGCGCAGCCGCCGGAAGATCGGCACCGACACCACCGCGTTGATGATGTCGCCGTACTCGGTCAGCTCGGAGATCCGGATCGCCTCGCGCACGTCGGCGAGCCGGATGTCGCGCGGGCGCAGCTCGATGACCACGTGCGGCACGTCGAGGTCGGCGGCGAGCCGCCGGGCGTACGCGACGTCGGGGCTGTCCGGCACTCCGACGGTCACCGCGACGCAGTCCGGGTGCAGGTCCCGTACCTGCCGCAGGGTGAGCGAGCTGTCCAGCCCGCCGGAGAGCACCACCCCGACGGTGAGGTCGGTGTCCACCCGCATCCGGATGGCGTCGGACAACGCGGCACGGACGAGCAGGGCGGCCTCGTCCGGGTCGTCGATGATCGGCAGCCCCTCGCCGAGGGTGAGCAGGTCGACGTACGGGCGCAGCCGCAGGTGACCGTCGGGCTCGGCCCAGCCGTGGTGCCCCGGCGGCACCTCGTTGATCGGGGCTCCGTGCCCGACCAGCGCCTTGACCTCGGAGGCGAGGTGCAGGCAGCCGGGCCGGCGGGACCAGTAGAGCGGCTTGACTCCGAGCGGGTCGCGGGCCAGGTACGTCCGACCGGTGGCGCGCTCGACGACCGCGAAGGCGTACTCGCCGCGCAGCCGGTTGACCGCCTCGTCGCCCCAGTGCTGGAACGCGGCGAGCAGCACCTCGGTGTCGCTGTCGGTACGGAACACCTGCCCGAGCCGACCGAGCTGTGCGCGCAGCTCCCGATGGTTGAAGATCTCGCCGTTGAAGCAGAGCACCCAGCGCTCGTCGGCCGAGGTCCACGGCTGCACCGCCCGGTCCCGGTCGAGGACGCGCAGCCGCCGGGTGCCGGCGAGCAGCCCCCTCTCGGATCGGGTCTCGGTGACCTCACCCCGGGAGGCCAGGACGGCCAGCATCCGCCGGAAGGTCGCCGGGTCGGCCTCGGGGCCGATGCTCAACGCGATGCCGCACATCGGCTCAGATCCCCATCTCGGCCTCGTACGCCTGGCGCAACCGACGCCGGGCGGCGGGCGCGAGACAGAGGTGCCAGGCCTGCCCCTCGTCGATCACGTTGAGTTCGCCGGCCTCCTGCCGGGCCAGCAGCAGCCCGGCGAGGGTCTCCCGCGCGCCGAATCGCTCGTACCAGGCCAGCTCGACGTCCAACGAGTAGCCGAGGCAGTGCCCGCTGGGCAGCATCGCCGCGTACCCCAGGCGGCGCAGCCGGTACTGGTGCTCGGCGCTGCGGACCAGGCTGGTCACCCAGAGCGGCGGGGTGGCCGGCGGCGCGGCCGCGGCGAACTCCCGACCGATCTCGTTGAGCAGCGCGACCACCTCGCGGCGGGCCCGACGGAACAGCACCCCGGCGGTGTGCGGGGTGGAGTCCGGCCGCAGTCGGCGGCGCAGCCCGCGCGCGGCTCGGCCCAGCATCGTGGCGGGCTGCTCCTGATAACGAAAGCGCAGCAGGTCGCGGCGGCGCAGCCACTCCAGGTCGACCAGGTCGGCGCTGCCGTTGACCTGCTCGTCGGTGAGGAAGGTCGGAGCGTCCTGCCACCACAGCACGTCGATGCGCGAGAGCAGATAGATCCGGACCAGTGCCGTGAGGTCCCGCGCCGAGGTGCGCTCGTTCGGTTGGTAGCGCGCGATCTCCAGCAGCAGCGTCTCGCGCGCGCCGATCAGCCCCTGCGGGGTGGCGTCGAGCACCGCGGCGAGCGCGGGCTCGCGCAGCCGCTCGTCGATGAGCACCTGCCGTGCCCGGGTGCTGGCCGCGTCGGCCAGGGCACCGACCTCGACCAGCAGTTCGGCGACGGCCGTCCGGTAGGCGGCCAGATCCGGCGCGGCGGCGGGGAGGCGGCGAGGGCCGGTGCCGGAGGGCCGGCGGCGAGCCGGAGCGGTGGGCGAGGTCGGCTGCTGTCCCGGGCTACGGCTGGGCACTCGCATGACGGGGTCCTCTCTCCGGTCACGGCATTGGCTGGCTCGCCCTGAAACACACCGTAATCAGCAGGACCTGGGATGGACCGAACAATCCTCCTATTCACCCCGAAGGGAGCGGACGGGCCGCCGTCACCAGGCGCTGCACCTCGGCGTACGAGGGCAGCGTCGGTGGCGCGGTGAACTCCTCGGCGCGTACCGCGTCGGCGCTGGCGACCGCCGCGGCCAGCGCGGCCCGGAACAACAGCGAGCCGGTGCTGACCCGGGCCACCCCGGCTCGACCCAGCTCGTTCAGCCCCGGCCCGCCCGGCTGGTACAGGGCGTTGAGCGGCGCGTCGATCCGCTCGGTGAGCAGGCGCAGCGTCGCCGGCTCGGCGAGGCCGGGCACGAAGATCCCGTCGGCGCCGGCGGCCCGGTAGGCCCGCGCACGCGCCAGGGTCTGCGGCAGCGGATCGGCCACGCCGAGCCACCAGGTGTCGGTGCGAGCGTTGACGAACAGGTCCGGCACCGCCGCCTTCACCGCCGCGATCTTGTCGGCGGTCGCGTCGATGTGGGCGAGGGTGCCGTCGGCGCGTCCGTCCTCCAGGTTGATGCCGACCGCGCCGAGCCCGGCCAGCTCCGCCACGTACCCGGCGACCGCCGCCGGGTCGTCGCTGAACCCGGCCTCCACGTCGACGGTGAGCAGCACCGGCAGTTGGGCGAGCCGGCCGGCCAGGGCCAGGGTCTCCCAGGCGGTGGCAGCCTCGCCGTCGGGTCGGCCGGCGGCAGCGGCGACCCCCAGGCTGGTGGTGCCGACCGCCGGATGCCCGCGCGCGGCGAGCGCCGCCGCCGAGGCGTGGTCCCAGGCGTTGGGCAGCAGCAGGGGACGGGCGGCGTGGTGCAGGGCGCGGAACGCCGCACGGCGGTCGCTCATCGGACGGTCACCTCCAGGTTCGTCGGAACGCGCAGCGTCGGGTGCGGGTCATGGCGCAGGTCGGATCGGGTACGCCGACAGCGCTGGCGCAGCACGTCGAGCACCCCGGCGGCAAGGGCGAGGGCGTGCCGGTCGCCAGGACAACCCCGCTCCCCCGCGCCGAAGGTCAACAGTCCACCGCCCCGGCCCGGCCGGAACTCGTCCGGCTCAGCGAAGACGAGCGGGTCGCGGTTGGCCGCGTCGAACCGGAGCAGCACCGGGCTACCCGGCGGCAGGTCGCGCCCACCCAGTCGTACCCCCGTGGTGGTGACCCGGCGGGTGGCCCGCACCGGCGGGTCGAGCCGCAGGACCTCGGCCAGCAGGTCGACGGTCGCCGCCCGGCCCGGCGGTTCACCACCCGGCGGCAGCAGGCGGTGGGCGGCGGCGCCGATCAGGCCGGCGGTCGCGTCACACGCCTGGACCAGCAGACCGATCAGGTTCGCCCGTACCTCCGGCGGACCCGGCGGCGCGAGCGCCAGCAGCGCCGCCACCGCCCGGTCGGCCCGCCGCACCAGACCCGGATCAACCCCCGGGTGGTACGCCGCGGCGACGACCCGCACCACCGTTCCGGCGGCTACCGGATCGGCGAAGCCGAGCCGCCCGGCCAGCACCCGCAGCGGCACCGGCCTCGCCAGTTCGCGCATCACGTCGAGGCCGTCGGCGGCACCGTCCAGGGCCGTGGCGGTCAGGTGGGCCGTCTCGTGCCGCAGCTCGTCCGGGTCCAGGGCGGCCAGCGCCCGCACCCCGATCGCCCGACGCTCGGCGTGCCGCGCGTGCGGGCTGAACCGACTCACCGTGCCGCGCAGCCAGGCCAGGCTGCCGGGCGGTCCAATGTCGACGGCCGGCACCTGAAAGGCCGGATCGGTCAGCGCCGCCCGCACGTCAGCGTGCCGCGTCACCCACCACCCTCGGTCGGACGCGAAGGTGGGCGCCCCGCACGCCGGCGTACCCACAGCGGGGTCGATGACAGGCCAGGAAAGAGTCACCGCCCGACCGTAGGTCGCCCACCCTTCGGCCCCCACCGAACTGTCCCGGGGTGCCCGCCCCCGCAAGCCCGCACACCCGGACGCCAAGATCGCACTCGATCCTGGATGTAGTGGCCTCGACGATGCTGGGATGCCACTCGATCCAGGATGTTGCGACCGCCGCCACCAAACCGCGCGCCGCCGCAACCCCGTGTTGCGCCCGCCGCCACCAACCGGCGCCGCCGCGCTACGCGGTGCGTTCGGTGGGTCAGGCTCGGCCGCTGGTGGAGAGCGCGGGCGGGGTGGGTGCGAGGGCGTCCTCCTGGATCGCCAGGGTGGCGGCGAGGGCGGACCGGCCGGTCGGGGTGAGGCGGACCGCCCGGCCGGTGCCCGGGGTGGTCCAGCCCAGCTCGGCGAAGCGACGGCAGAGCGCCGCGCCGAGTGACCCGGCCAGGTGCGGGCGGCGCTCAGTCCAGTCCAGGCAGTCGCGGACGACCGGTCGCCGGGCGGTACGCAGCACGTCCACCGGAACGCCCAGCTCTGCCGCCCACGCCCACCCGTCGGGGGTCAGCGCCAACCCGCTGGTCCGGTCGAGCCGCCCGTCCGCCACCAGCGCGTCGTACAACAGCACGCCCAGTCGCCCGGCCAGGTGGTCGTAGCAGGTCCGCGCGTACGCCAAAGCGGCGCTGGCGCTAGCCGCGCGCAGCGACCCGGCCGGCGCGGGTTGAGCCGGCACGTGGCCGGCCAGGTCCTCGATGAGCTGGGCCACCGACGGCCCGGCCAGGCGCAGGTAGCGGTGCCGGCCCTGCCGTTCCTCGACGAGCAGCCCGCCCCGGACCAGCCGGGTGAGGTGGTCGCTGGCCGTCGACGGGGCGACCCCGGCCCGGCGGGCCAACTCCCCTGCCGTCCAGGCACGGTCGTCGAGTAGCGCGAGGCAGATGCCGGCCCGGGTGCCGTCGGCCAGCAGGGCAGCCAACTCGGCCATCCCCCGGCCCTCGATCACAGTGCCCATCGCATCATCATCACCCCGGCCAGCGGCGCGACCCGCGGCCGGCGCCGACCTCCGGTCCCGCTACCGAAACCCGATCTTCGCCGCCCCCGGTGATATTTTCTGCCGCTGAGGCGTCGCGGTGCCGTCCGACCGGGGGTGATCGCCGTTGCCGCTACCCTCTGTCGGATCCCGTGGGCCGAACCGCCGAGCGCGAGCCGTACGCCGGCGCGAACACCACCAGCAGCGAGAGATCCTCGGTCACCTCGTCGAACCGGTGCTCCTCACCCGCCGGAACGAAGATCACTGAGCCGGGGCCAACCTCGGCCGTGCCGTCTGGCGTCACGATCCGGGCCCGCCCCGCGGTGACCACATAGATCTCGTCCTCGGTGTGCGGGCGCTGGTCGTCGAGACCACCGGCCGGTATGCAGTACGTACCCACTGACAGGTCCGGTACCCGCAGGTGCTCCACCCAGTCGTTGGCCACCCCGGCCGGCGGCTGCGTCCACACCCCGGCACCGTCGACGATCCGCATGGCGGAAGCCTAGCGAGCGTTGCGCTCGGCGGCGGCATGCCACCAGCCCGGTGGGGTCGGCCGACCCAGCCGTGCCAATGGCCGTCCGGGGCCGATACCGCAGGCCAGGCCACAGGAGATCGCGCTCGGCTCGAAGGGCATCCAGTCGATGCCCCGATCACGCAGTCAGGCGCGGACAGCGGCCATCGGCGATGGGCAACCACGGGTGTTCTCGTAGGCCGCGATGGTGACCCAGCCAGCGATCGGCTATCCGAGCTGGGTCACCGTCCGGTCGGTACCGTCGTAGCTCCGCGCCGCGACGAACTCGCCGGTCGGCCGCTGCCCACCGGAGACCGCACGAGCCAGCCGCAGGTCCGCGTTGCGGAACCGCAGCGCCAGGCTCAGGTGCGGCACCCACGCCCCCGGCGCGTGCCATGGGCGCTGGCCGTCGGCGTCGGCGAGGATGTCCCAGGCGGCGGCGTGCAGCGCGGCCAGCGCCGGGGCGGGTCGCACCAGCCAGACCAACGGGGCACTGCCGTCCAGGACGACCACGCGCTCGAGCGTGACCGGCACCGGCAGCGCGGCGTCGAACAGCTCGGTCAGGCGCTGCTCGGCCCCGGGAGGAAACTCGTCCACCGCCGCGAGGGTGAGGTGCGGCCGGTTGGTCGGATGGGTGTTGCGGGCCAGACTCGGCAACCCGGCCGCGGCCAGCCGGCCCCAGACCGACCGGACGGCAACGTCCAACCCGGCCGAGCAGACCAATTCCACCGTACGCACGCAGCTCACGCTAGCGGGAAAGGTGCCGTGCTCTACCGCCGGTCCGCGAGCCCGACTGTGCCGGTCGGTCCGCCAGTCGGCGCCGGTAGGCTGCTGGCGTGGGACAGGACGAACGGCACCTGCACGCATCGTCGTTCGGCGCGGCGGCGACCGCGTACGCCGAGCATCGCCCGGACTACGCGCAGGCCGCGGTGCGGTGGGCGCTCGATCCCGCGCCCGGCACGCGGATCCTCGACCTCGGTGCCGGAACCGGCAAGCTCACCGCCGGCCTGGTTGCGGCGGGCGCCGACGTCACCGCGGTCGAACCGGACCGGGCGATGCTGACCGAGCTACGCCGCACCCTGCCGAACGTCCGTGCGCTGTCCGGTAGCGCCGAGGCGATACCGCTGCCGGACGCGTCCGTCGATGCCGTGCTCGCCGGCAACGCCATGCACTGGTTCGACATGGCCGTCGCCGGGCCGGAGATCGCCCGGGTCCTGGCACCCGGCGGCATCCTGGCCGGCCTGTGGAACGTCCTGGACGACCGGGTCGATTGGGTCGCCGGGCTGGCGCGGGTCAGCGGAAGCGCGGCCATCGGCCCGCGTGACACGCCCACAAGTTGGCGTGTTGAGACGGCCAGCGCGCACCTGCCAAAGACTGGCGTGGTCGCCCGATTCGGCTCGCCGGAGCAGGTCGAGTTTCCGCACGGGCAGCGCCGCACCGCCGACTCTCTCGTTGCGACACTTGCCACGAGGGCGGGGATGCTGGTCATGCCGGAGCAGGAACGGGAGGCCACGCTCGGCCGGATCCGCGCATTTCTGGCGAGCAGGCCGGAGACTGCGGACGGCGATTTCACCCTCCCGATGCTGACCTGCGTGCTGCGCGTCCGGCGGCTCTGAGAGAAGGCCATGGCCTTGCGGTTCGAGCATCGCGACACCGAGCTCGGCGTGAGCCTCGTCGACCGCGTGTGGTGCACCCGCTCCGATGCGCAGGAGACGATGACGTCCGCGGCACGCACCTGCACGCATCTGATCCTCTCGCGGGCGCAGGGACGCCTACTCGCCAGCCTGCGCGGGCCGGAGACCAGGGCGACCACGGCGCCGGTCCCGCCGGGCACCGAGTTCCTCGGGGTCCGGTTCGCATTCGGCGCGGTTTTTCGGCCGCATCCTGCGGCCTCGATCGTCGATGGGTCCGTGCCGCTTCCCGTGACGGAATCGGGCAGGATCGTCATCGGCGGCGAGGACTGGGAGGCGCCGACGTTCGAGAACGTCGAGCACTTCGTCCGGCGGTTGCAGGTCGCGGGTCTGGTGGTGCGATCGCATCTGAGGGACGAGGAACAGGTCGCCGAGCATCGCGAGGCCAGCCCGACCGGGCGAACCCTGCAGCGTCGCTACCGAGCGGTCATTGGACTGTCGCCAACCGCCGTACGGCAGATCGACCGCGCGAACGCCGCAGCCACGATGCTGCGCGACGGCCTCGACTGGCGCACGGTCGTCGAGACGTTGGGGTACTTCGACCAGGCCCACCTCGGGCACGCGCTGCGTCGCTACGTCGGGTGCACCGCACGCGAACTGCAGACGGGCCGCCGTGCCGCGATGTCGTTCCTGTACAAGACCCACGCTGGGCCCGGCAGCTAGCGTCCGTCTGCCAGCCAACCCTGGCCGGCCGTTCGCGACCCGAGTTCCAAGGAGAACCGTGCTGCTCAGCGTCAACATCTTCGTCAGTCTCGACGGCGTCATGCAGGGACCCGGAACCCCCGACGAGGACCGCTCCGGCGGCTTCGACCGTGGCGGGTGGCTCGTTCCGCACGCCTCGACGCACACCAACGAGGTCGTCGAAAGCTGGTTCCGTCAGGCCGACGCGTTCCTCTTCGGCCGCACCAGCTTCGGCCTGCTCGGCGGGTACTGGCCGAAGGTCACCGAACCTGACAACCTGATCGCCACCAAGCTCAACACGCTGCGCAAGTATGTCGTCAGCTCCACGCTGACCGACGATGAAGCCGACTGGAGCCCGACGACGGTTCTCCGCGGCGACCTGGCCGACGAGGTACGCCGTCTCAAGGAGCTTCCCGGCGAGGAACTCCAGGTGCACGGGAGCTGGAAACTCGTGCAGACCCTGCACCAGGCAGGGCTCGTCGATGTCTATCGGCTGCTCCAGTACCCGGTCATCGTCGGCACGGGCAAGCGCCTGTTCCTGGACGGATCGACGCCCGCGATGTTCGCACCCGTCGACGAGAGCATGCGCGTACTGCCCGGCGGTGTCGTCTCGCTGACCCTCAAGCCCACGAGCCTCGGCACGATCTCCGCAGGCACGTACACCGTGGACGAAGGGCGTTCGGTGCCGGTCCGCGACTGACATCGGTGCCCGACGACGGCTGGACAGGTGGGCCAGCAGCAGGAGAGTCCGCCGACGCCCACGGCACAGCCGCTGCCCGGGCCCGCGTCAGAGCCAGCCGTTGTCCCGGGCGGTGCGTACCGCTTCGGCCCGGTCGGCCGCGCCGAGCTTCTGCACGGCGGCGGAGAGGTGGTTGCGTACCGTCCCGGTGGACAGGTGCACCCGGCGGGCGATCACCGCGACCGGGGCACCGAACTCGGCCAGCCGCAACGTCTCCAGTTCGCGGGGAGTCAGCGGGCACGCCGGCAGGGTCAGCGCGTCGGCGGCCAGCGACGGATCGACGTACCGGCCACCGGCGTGCACCCGGCGGATCACGTCGGCGAGCGCGCCGCCCGGCGAGCCCTTGGGCAGGAACCCCCGCGCGCCGGCGGTCAACGCCTGCCGGAGGTGGCCCGGTCTGCCGTGCCCGGTGAGAACGACCACCGCGCACTCGGGTCGGGCCCGGGTCAGCTCGGCGGCGACCGCGATCCCGTCCAGGCCCGGCATCTCCAGGTCCACCACGGCCACGTCCGGCCGGTGCGCCAGCGTCGCGGTGACCGCCGCCGGGCCGTCGCCGGCCTGGGCCACCACCTCGATGTCCGGCTCCAGAGCGAGCAGCGCGGCGACCGCGACCCGGACGAGGTCCTCGTCGTCGGCGAGCAGGACGCGGATCACGACGGCACCGGCACGGTGGCTTCCAGGGTGAACACGGTGTCCTCTCGGCGTACCCGCAATGCGCCCCCGACGGCGGTGAGCCGGTCGGCGAGCCCACGCAGGCCGTGGCTGTGCGGGTCGGCACCCCGGTCGTCGGCGCCGTCGTTGACCACCGTCATCCTGGCCACGTCGTCCTCCCGGTCGATGGTGATCCGGCACCAGCCGGCCCGGCTGTGCCGCAGTATGTTCGTTCCCGCCTCGCGCAGCACCGCCGCCAGCTCGGCGGCGGCGGGCTGCGGCTGGTCGACCGGCGGCGGTACGACCGTGCAGCGCACCCCGCAGGAGCGCAGTACGCCCGCCACGGCCGTCAACTGTTCGCCGAGGTCGACGGCACGGTAGCCGTGTACGGTCGCGCGGACCTCGTCCAGCGCGGACGAGGCGAGCCGCTGCACCTCGGTGGCCTCCCGGCCGGCCCGTTCGGGATCGACCGGCGCGAGGCGGGCGGCGAGTTCGGCCTTCAACGCGATCACGGTGAGGCTGTGCCCCAGCACGTCGTGCACGTCCCGGGCGAAGCGCAGCCGCTCCTCGGCGGCGGCCAGCCGAGCGCGGGCGGCCTGTCCCTGCCGGGCCTCCAACAGCAGGTCCCAGAACCACACCTGGAACCCGTTGACCGCCGCGACGCCCACCCCGACCCCTCCGGTCACGGCCAGGTGGCGCCCGAGCGAGCCGCCGGTCCACCAGGCCACCCCCGCCGACACCAGCAGGGTGCCGGCCGCCACCGCCAGCGCGGCCGGAAGGCGGACCAGCAGTGGCGCCATGCCGATCAGCGAGGCGCCCAACCAGGCCCAGGTCGGCCAGGTACCGGCCGCGAGCGGCCCCACCAGCGGGATGGTCAGGACCGCCGCCCCGGCGAGGCTGAGCTGTGCGCGGCGCCGCCAGCGCTGGTCGAGCCACGGCGTGACGGCCGCGTACAGCACGGCGGTCTGGGTGGCCACGAAGGCGAGGATGCCGACGGCGCCGAGCGCGACGCGCCTCGGGTCCGGCTCGTGGGTCAGGCCGACCGCGGGCAGTAGCACGCTCGCCCAGACGCCGGTGACCAGCGACAGCAGCGTTCCCTGCCGGGCCCGGTGCAGTCGGCGGTCCGCCCGGGCAGTCACCGCCTCGCTCGCCACGCACCGATCCTAGGACCGCCGGTCGTCCGGTCCACCCCTGCGGATTGTCACGGTTGGACCGTGCGGACCGCACGGTTATCCGGTGACGGACGAGCCTGCCCGTCGCGCCGGAACGCCGCCAGGGTGGACACATGACGACATTGACGAACGGTGACAGCCACGTACCGTCGACCGGGTCGCTGCCCGCCGAACTGCCGACGAACACGACGACAACCGGGGGTACGCGGCAACTGCTGCGGCACCTCGGCGAGATGGCGCTCGCGATGGTCGTCGGGATGCTGCTGCTCGGCCCGTTGTGGGACGTGGCGGGCACCGTGCTGGGGCTCGCCGACCAGCTGGAACACCCGGCGGTGGCCGCGCTGGTGATGGCCACCAACATGACCATCGGCATGACGGTGTGGATGCGCTACCGGGCACACCACTGGGGCGGGGTCGTCGAGATGGCAGCCGCGATGTACGTCCCGTTCCTGCTGCTGCTCGCGCCGTTCTGGGCCGGCCTGTTGGACGGCGACGCGCTGATGATCGGCGGGCACCTGCTGATGGTGCCGGCGATGGTGCTGGTGGCGGTGCGCCACCGACACGAGTCGCCAGCACCGGTACGCCGGCACCCGGCCGTGGTGGCGCTGGCCCGCCGCTGGCCGACCGGGCTGGCGCTGCTGATGACCGTGGACATGTGGGTCGACCCGGGCGTGCTCAGCCCGTGGACGTTGCTGGTGCTGCCCGGCGGGTACCTGCTGATCGGCGTGGCCCGCCGCACGCTGCGTGGACCGGGCGTGCTCGCCACCCAGCTGGTCGGCCTGGCCGCCTGGGTCGCCCTCGCGCTGATCGCGATCATGGCCGGCGGGCGAACGGCGGCGTGGCTGGTGGCGTTCGGTTGGCTGGCGCACGCCGGCTGGGACGTGGTCCACCACCGCACCGGCCGGGTGGTCCCCCGCGGGTACGCCGAGTGGTGCGGAGTCCTGGACGCCGCGCTCGCCGGCGCCATGATCCTCGCGATCCTCACCACCGACGCCTGACGGTCCCACCAACCCGCCTCGCGCGGGGCCGCCCCGCGCAGCCCCGAGCCGCCCGCGCTGGCCCGCGCCGCCCCCCGCGCGCCGCCCCGCACGCCGCCCCCCGCGCCGCCCAAGATCCGCACTAGAGCAGCGAAATAGTGGCCTCACGCGGTGCCGGAGGCCACTATTTCGCTGTTGTTGTGCGGATCATCGGCGGGGCGCGCACCGAAGGCGCGCGGATCTTGCGCCGTTTGCAGAACGAGGCGCGCGGCGCTGTTGTGCCGGTCGCCTCAGCGGCTGCGACGGCATGATGAAAGGCTTGGCGCATGAGTTCCGCACCTGCACAGCACGACGCACCGACCGAGACCACCCCCGACGGCTCCGACGAGGCGAACGCCTTCACGGAGCTCGGGCTGCGCGCCGAGCTGCTGGGCGCGCTGGCCGCCCTCGGCTACGAGGAGCCGACCCCCATCCAGCGCGAGGCGATCCCTCCGCTGCTGGACGGTCGGGACCTGCTGGGTCAGGCGGCCACCGGCACCGGCAAGACGGCGGCGTTCGCCCTGCCGCTGCTGCACCGGATGCCGGCGCACCGCGAGGGTGGGGACCCGGTGGCGTTGGTGCTGGTGCCGACCCGGGAGCTGGCGGTGCAGGTCTCCGAGGCGTTCCACCGGTACGGCAAGGACCTGGGCGCGCGGGTGCTGCCGATCTACGGCGGGCAGCCGATCGGGCGGCAGCTGCGGGCTCTGGACACCGGGGTCGACGTGGTGGTGGCCACCCCGGGTCGGGCGCTGGACCACATCGCCCGGGGCACCCTGCGGCTGGGTGGCCTTGCCACGGTGGTGCTGGACGAGGCCGACGAGATGCTCGACATGGGCTTCGCCGAGGACATCGAGGCGATCCTGGAGCACGCTCCGGAGCAGCGCCAGACGGTGCTCTTCTCGGCGACGATGCCGTCGCGGATCGACGGGATGGCCCGCCAGCACCTGCGCCAGCCGGTCCGCATCGAGATCGGCCGGGAGCAGCCGGTGGCCGGTGAGGCGCCCCGGGTACGGCAGAGCGCCTACATCGTGACGCGGGCGCACAAACCGGCCGCGCTGGGCCGGGTGCTGGACGTGGAGTCACCCACCGCGGCGATCGTGTTCTGCCGTAGCCGCGAGGAGGTGGACCGGCTGACCGAGACGATGAACGGCCGGGGCTACCGGTCCGAGGCGCTGCACGGCGGAATGAGCCAGGAACAGCGGGACCGGGTGATGAGCCGGTTGCGGGCCGGCACGGCCGACCTGCTGGTGGCCACCGACGTGGCGGCCCGAGGGCTGGACGTCGAGCAGCTCACCCACGTGGTCAACTACGACGTGCCGTCGGCGCCCGAGTCGTACGTGCACCGGATCGGTCGGGTGGGCCGGGCCGGGCGCGAGGGCGTGGCGATCACCCTCGCCGAGCCGCGCGAGCACCGGATGCTCAAGACCATCGAGCGGGTGACCGGCCAGCGGATCACCATCGACAAGATCCCCACCGTGGCGGACATGCGTACCCGCCGGTTGGAGCTGACCCAGGCGGCGTTGCGCGAGAGTCTGCTGGAGGACGACCTCGACCCGTACCGGGTGATCGTGGAGACGCTGACCGACGAGTTCGACCTGATGGAGGTCGCCCTCGCCGCCGTGAAGCTGGCGCACGAGGTGACCTCGCCGGGCTCGGACGACGAGCAGGAGATCCCGCAGGCGCCGGTACGCAGCCCGCGTGAGGGCCGGCCGGAGTCCGGCGGCCGGGGCGGCGACCGGCGCGGTGGTGGCCGGCCGCGCTCGGGCGGCAACGGCGTCCAGATCTTCGTCGGCCTGGGTCGGCGCGCGGGGGTACGCCCGCAGGATCTGGTCGGCGCGATCACCGGCGAGACCGGGATCAGCGGACGGGACATCGGCTCGATCGAGATCGCGGACCGGTTCTCCCTGGTGGAGGTGCCGCAGGGGGTGGCCGACGAGGTGATCGCCGGGTTGCGCGGCAGCACCATCAAGGGCCGCAAGGCCACCGTACGCCGGGATCGCGGCGGCGACGGGCGCTGAGCGCGCCGCCGGCGACCGCCGGGGTACGACGGTCGCCGGCGCACGGATCAGAAGGAGTACGGGCCGAACCGGCCCCACGCCACCACCGCGGCGAGGACGAGCAGCACCACGCAGGTGATCCCGCCCTGGATCTCAAGCTTGCGGCGCTCCGCCACGGTCTCCGTCTTGGCCCGGCGTACGTGCACGAGGATGCCGCCGATCATCACGATGACCAGCCCGACCGCGGCCAACGGGGTGAGCACGGTGGCGATGCCGGTCAGCGGCGGCAGGACGAGCCCGAAGGCGGCCAGCAGTTCGACGGCGCCGAGCGCCTTGACCTGGGAGAGCGGGACCGGGTCCACCCAACCCATCCGTTCGCGCAGCTTCTCCTTGGGCTGCGTCAGCTTCTGTACGCCGATGAGACCGAAGATGCCGGCCAAGAAGATCTGGATGATCCAGAGCACCACGTTCACGGGGGTTTCCTCCAGGGGGACCGCCTCGCGGCGGAGAGGTAGTTGACTCTTCAAGCACGACAGTACGGTTCGGTAACCGGCACGCATAGCGACGAACCCCCACCGTCCGAGGACGGCAGGGGTTCGTCGGGGTGGATGCGTCAGGCCACGAAGAGCGCCGGCCCGTCCAGCGCCTGGACCTCGGCCGGGCGCAGCGCCAGGGCGAGCACGTCCGCCACGTCGGCCAGGGTGTGCACGGTCAGCGCCTCGCGCACCTCGGCCGGCAGGTCGTCCAGGTCCGGCTCGTTGCGCGCCGGGATGATGACCTCGGTGAGGCCGGCCCGGTGCGCGGCGAGCAGCTTCTGCTTCACCCCGCCGATGGGCAGCACCCGTCCGGAGAGCGTCACCTCACCGGTCATTCCGAACTCCGGTCGGACCGGGCGGCCGGTGACCAGCGAGGCCAGGGCGGTCACCATGGTGATGCCCGCGCTCGGGCCGTCCTTGGGTACCGCACCCGCCGGGACGTGCAGGTGGATGCGGCGGCCGGCCAGGGCGTTCGGGTCGATGCCGAGCCGGCGCCCGTTGGAGCGCAGGTAGGAGAGGGCGATGTGCGCCGACTCCTTCATCACGTCACCGAGCTGGCCGGTCAGGGTCAGCCCCGGCTCGCCCTCCATGCTGGTCGCCTCGATGAAGAGCACGTCACCGCCGGCACCGGTGACGGCGAGGCCGGTGGCCACGCCGGGCACCGCGGTGCGCTCGGCCGACTCCGGGGTGAACTTCGGCCGGCCCAGGTAGCCGGTCAGGTTGTCGGTGTCGACGCGTACCGGCGTGGGATCGGTCGCCAGCGCCACCGCCACCTTGCGCAGGATCTTGGCCAGGGCACGCTCGAGCTGCCGGACACCGGCCTCGCGGGTGTACTCCCCCGCGATCAGCGCCAGCGCCTCGTCGGCGACGCCCACCTCGTCGGCGGTCAGCCCGGCCCGCTCGCGCTGCCGGGGCAGCAGGTGGTCGCGGGCGATGGCGACCTTCTCGTCCTCGGTGTACCCGTCCAGGGTGACCAGCTCCATCCGGTCCAGCAGCGGGCCGGGGATGGTCTCCACCACGTTCGCGGTGGCCAGGAAGAGCACGTCGGACAGGTCCAGGTCGACCTCCAGGTAGTGGTCCCGGAAGGTGTGGTTCTGGGCCGGGTCGAGCACCTCCAGCAGGGCGGCGGCCGGGTCGCCGGCGTAACCGGCGGCCAGCTTGTCCACCTCGTCGAGGAGCACGACCGGGTTCATCGAGCCGGCCTCGCGCAGCGCGCGGACGATCCGGCCGGGCAGCGCGCCGACGTACGTGCGGCGGTGACCACGGACCTCGGCCTCGTCGCGGACGCCGCCGAGCGACACCCGGACGAAGTTGCGCCCGAGCGCCCGGGCGACGGACTCGCCGAGGCTGGTCTTGCCGACGCCGGGAGGACCGGCGAGGGCGAGCACCGCGCCGGAGCCGCGCCCGCCGACCACACCGAGGTTGCGCTCGGCACGCCGGTTGCGCACGGCGAGGTATTCCAGGATGCGGTCCTTCACGTCGGCCAGGCCGGCGTGGTCGGCGTCGAGCACCGCACGCGCCGCGGCCAGGTCGGTGTTGTCCTGGGTACGCGTACCCCACGGCATTTCCAGCACGGTGTCCAGCCAGGTACGGATCCAGCCGGCCTCCGGGGAGGCGTCGCTGGCCCGCTCCAGCTTGCCGACCTCGCGCAGTGCCGCCTCGCGGACCTTGTCCGGCAGGTCGGCGCCCTCGACCCGGGAGCGGTAGTCGGCCGAGCCGTCCGGCTCGTCCTCGCCCAGCTCCTTGCGGATCGCGGCGAGCTGCTGGCGCAGCAGGAACTCCCGCTGGGACTTCTCCAGCCCCTCGCGGACGTCGGTGTTGATCTGCTCGGTGACCTCCTGCTCGGCCAGGTGTTCCTTCACCCAGCCGACCAGCAGCTCCAGCCGGGCGGTGACGTCCGGCGCGGCCAGCAGCTCGGTCTTCTGCTCCAGGGTCAGCCAGGGCGCGTAGCCGGCCGAGTCGGCCAGCTCGGACAGGTCGGTCATCCGCTCCATGGCGTCGATGACCTGCCAGGCGCCGCGCTGCTGGAGCACGGAGGTGGTCAGGGCGCGGTACTCGCGAGCGAGTTCGCGGGCCCGGCCGGCGGGAGCGGATTCGTCGAGTTCGGTCGCCTCGACCCAGAGCGCGGCGCCGGGGCCGGGCACGCCGGAGCCGATCCGCGCCCGGGACAGGCCACGGATGACGGCGGCGGGCTCACCATCGGGGAGCCGGCCGACCTTCTCGATGGTGGCGACGACGCCGACCGGGCCGTACTCACCGTCGATGCGGGGTACGGCGAGCAACGTGCGGTCGCCGGTCGCGCGGGCCGCGTCGATGGCGGCCTGCGTGGTCGGGTCGAGGGTCACCGGGATGACCATGCCGGGCAGCAGCACGGCGTCGGTCAGGGGAAGTACCGGAAGAGTTGCCATCGAACACCTACTATCGCGTTGTCTTGAGCGTGTCTGACTCAAGTAACAAAGCGTTCCCCTTGTTCCGATCTGTGACCCAGACCACTTTCCGGCCCCGGCCGGCGTCCCGGCAGCAGCAGTTCGCGGGCCATCCGGCCACCGCCGGCCACCGCCACGGCGAGCGGGATCGCGACGCTGATCAGCGCCAGGGCGACCACGATCCGGCCGGGCAGTCCGACCACGGCGGCCAGGACGGTGAGCGCGGCGAAGACCACCAGCTTGACCCGGGTACGCGACAGCGACACCAGGCCGCTCTCCCGGGTGGGTACGACGACGGACATGGTTCCTCCTACGAGGCGGGACGGTCAGATGGCGTCGGGTCGCCCGCGACGGACGGGCGACCCGACGAGACGCCCTCAGGTGACCTTGCTCTTGACCTTGTTCACGACGCCGCCGACCACACCGGGGTTCGTTCCGTAGAGCCGAGGGTCTCCCGGGGCCAGCACCGGCTCCGGCGCGTTCGCGCGCGGGCTGTCGCCGTTGCGGAACTCGCCCTTGCCATCTGGCGTCGGTCCGGACGCCCAGCGTCCCTGCGCGGCGTCGGTGCCCGAGGAGAAGCCCAGGTAGGTGTAGCTGAACTCCTCGGTGAACTCGGTGGAGTCGGGGAAGGCGTCCGGCACCGGCATCTCCTCCAGGCCGTCCTCCTTGAGCTGCTCGATGGCCGCCAGCCACATGTTCTGGTGCATGGTGTCGCGGGCCAGCAGGAAGCGCAGCAACTGCTTCACACCGGGATCGTCGGTCATGTTGAACAGCCGGGACACCTGCAGCCGCCCCTGCGCCTCGGCGGCCACATTGAGCTGGAAGTCGGCCAGCAGGTTGCCGCTGGCGGTGACGAACGCGCCGTTCCAGGGCACCCCGTTGGCGTCGGCGGGCAGCGCCCCACCCCCGCCGTGGATGAAGTGCGCCGGGTTCGACCCGGCGAAGATCGCCCCGCCCCCGGGGTTGTCCGCGATGGCCTCGGACAACGACAGCGGCGCGTTCTCCAGCAGCCGGGTGATCATCGTGACGATCATCTCGACGTGGCCCATCTCCTCGGTGCCGACGTCGAGCAGCAGATCCTTGTACTTGCCGGGCAGCCGACAGTTCCAGCCCTGGAAGAGGTACTGGTTGGCGACGGTCATCTCGCCGAACTTGCCGCCCAGCACCTCCTGCAGCCGGCGGGCGAAGCCAGCGTCCGGGCCGTCCGGTTTGGCCTCGAACTGCAGCTCCTTGACGTGACTGAACATCTGTCCTCCTCGACACCGCGACGATGGTGTCCAGGAGGCTTCCCGCCACAGTGACCCGGCCGTGCCAACCCGTGTCCCGGTCGGGTCAGAGCACCGGGGCGGCCATCGGCAACAGCACCTCCAGCGCCACACCACGCGGTCGCAACCGGTGCACCCGCAGCACTCCCCCGTCCGCCGCCACGAGCTGTCGCACGATCCACAGCCCGAGCCCGGACATCCCGACGGCCGGCGTCGTGCGGCGCATCGCGGCCAGCAGCGCGTCGTCCACCCGGCCCTCGTCGGTGACCAGAATGCTCAGGTCGGAGCCGCGCAGCGCGGCGTACAACCCGACCTGGCCGTCGGTCGGCCCGTGCCGCAACGCGTTCTCCACCAGGTTCACCAGCACCTGCCGGGTCCGCCCGGCCGGCACCGGGCAGGAGCCGGCCCGCCGGGTGGCGCGGGCCCGTCGCCGGCCGGCCGGCACCAGCGCCGCCGCCTCCCGCATGATCGCCGCCAGTGACACGGTCGGCTCCGGCTGCGCGGTCGATGCCAGCGCGCCGGTGCCGGCCGCCGCGTCGCGGAGCAGGCTCTGCAGGTGTACGGCCTGGTCGCGGGCCAGTTCGGTGATCGCCCGCCGGTCGGCGCCGGTCAACTCCCGGCGCTCGTCGGCCAGCGCCCGGGTCAGCGAGGTCAGGGTGCTGACCGGGGTACGGAACTCGTGGCACAACACGCGCAGCAGCAACTCGGAGTCGGCCTCGGGTGGACGTCGAGCACCGCGTCCGGACTCGGTACGGCTCAACCCTCGCAGTAGGCCCCGCAAACCGTGCCGTGCGCGCATCCACCCGACTCCCCTCGTTCGGTGCGTACCCGCATGATCGGTACCCGCTGGGGAACGGCGCAGACATGCCGGACGCCCCCACCATCAGACTCGCGGTCGTCGACGACCACCCGCTGTTCGTCCGCGGGCTGGAGTTGCTGCTCCCGGTGACCACCGATGGTCGCGCCGAGGTGGTCGGGTCGACCGGGGACGCCGCCGCGGCGGCCGCCATGATCAGCCGCTGCCACCCCGATCTGGCGCTGGTCGACCTGCACATGCCGCCGCCGGGTGGCATCCGGGCCGTGGCCGCCATCCGCCGGACCACCCCACGGGTACGAGTGGTCGCGATGTCCGGTTCCGCCGACCCGGGGCCCGCACTGGACGCGCTGCGGGCCGGCGCCGAGGGCTATCTGCCGAAGACCAGCGAACCGGAGGAGCTGCTGCCGCCGCTGCTGGCCATTCTCGACGGCTGGGCGGTGCTGCCGGCTGAACTGCTCCGCGCCCTCCTGCGTCCCACCCGCGCGGCACCGGTCGACCTGGACGGCGAGGAGAGCCGACTTCTGCGGGCCATCGCCGCCGGCCGCAACACCGTCGACATCGCCGAGGAACTGCACGTCTCGGAACGAACAGTGAAACGGATGACCGCCGCGTTGCTGCGCAAGCTGCGGGTTTCCAGCCGCGCGGAGGCCGCCGCCGTCGCCGGGCACGCCGGCCTGCTGGGCGATTGACGCTCCGACCATCTTCGCTGATTCGGCGCCCGTTCACGGTTTTGCGCGGCATCGAATCGCGACTCGCCGAAATGAGCGGGACGCATATTGTTGCGGTTTCCCCGTGTGGTGGGTCAGACTTTGAAAACGTCCCGCCACACACAGGGAGTAATCGGCAATGGCGAGAAAAGTAATCACGGTACTGACCGACGACCTCGACGGCGGGAAGGCCGACCGGACAGTCGAGTTCAGTCTCGACGGCGTGGCCTACACGATCGACGTCTCGGATGAGAATGCCGGCGTCCTGCGTAAGGCGCTCGACCCGTACATCAATGCGGGCCGGCGGATCGGCCGGGGGCCGGTGGAGAACGCTCGGACGGTGCGCCGGCCGGGGCGACCCGGCGGCGCGGGAATGGATCGCGAGCAGAACCGCGCGATCCGGGAATGGGCCGTCAAGAACGGCTACAAGATTTCCGAGCGGGGCCGGATCCCGGTCGAGGTCGTCGAGGCGTACAAGGGCCGCTGACCGTACGACGCACGAGACGGGGTCCCGCCGGAAACGGCGTGGCCCCGTCAGATGTGTCGGCGGCCGGCCACCCGGGCTGTACGCCCCGGGCGACCGGCCGCCGTTGGTTGACTCCCGCTCAGTTGACCGTGATCCGCACCGAGTCGAACGCCGGGGTCTGGTTCGCCCGCTCCATCATCGGCAGTCGGTGCGAGCCGTCACCGGCCCAGACCGAGCACTGGGCGGTGCCCGACTCCGGCAGGCCCGGGATCTGAATGGTCACCTCGTCCGGCTGGGCACCACCGCGCCCGTCCTCGGTGGCGACGAAGAAGGCGGGCACCTCCTGCGGCTCCGGCGGGGTGGTCAGGCTGTCCAACATCCGGCAGGCGGTGTGGAAGTGGCCCCGGACCAGACCCTGGTCGTTGAGCAGCGAGCTCTCCACGTAGTACCCGCCCTGACCGGCCGCCAGGAAGCGGTCCCGGATCAGGTTGCGGGTGCTGACCCGCAGGGTGAAGGCCTGGTTGCGGCCGATCTGACCGGGGAACTGGGTGATCAGCAGCGACGGGTTGTTGGCGGCGGCGCCGACCTCACCGAACTCGGTGCTCACGCAGCGGTTGCCGATCTGGAAGCCGTCGTGCGGCTGCAGGCGGCTCTCGTCACAGTCGTTGGCCAGTACGCCGAGCCCGGAGCCGGGGGCGGTGCCACCGCCGTTGTTACCGCCGCCGTTGTTGCCACCGCCGTTGTTGCCACCGCCGGTGTTGCCACCGCCGTTGTTGCCACCGCCGGTGTTACCGCCACCGTTGCTGCCGCCACCGTTGTTGCCGGTCGGCTGCACCTGACACTCGGCGAGCTGCGCCAGACCCTGCGGTCGGGGCCCGGCCCGGTCGATGGCCGTCGTGATCCGGTCCAGCGAGGCGCGTCGCTTGGCGGCCAGGGGCTGCAGGATCGCGCTGCGGATGAAGGCCTCACCCTTGCTGCCGTCGGCGGCCAACCGCTTGTCGGCCTCGGCGATCTGGGCCTGCATCTGGGCCAGGTTGCGGTCCACCTCGGTGCGGGCCCGAGCGGGCACCTGCGGGAGCTTGGCTGCGACGTCCGGGCAGGCGACGGCCGAGCCGCTGCCGACCGTGCCGTCCTTGCCGTCCTCGCACTCGGGGACCGACTGCTGCCCGTCACCCCAGTGGTTGCGCACCCACCGACCGTTCTGCCAGGTCCGGGTGGTCGATCCGTCGCCACTCGGCGCGGTCGCGCCCGGGCTCGGCTCCACACATTGTCCGGCGGCCGGTCGGGGCTTGTTCGTCCGCCGGTCCTGGGCCGACGAAATCTGGGTCACGGCGACGACTCCGCCGAAGACCGCGAGCGTGCCGACAACGGCCAGCAGACGCTTGCTCCGCGCGTTGCCGGATGACCGGCGCGCCCGAGTGGACCTGCGCATCGAATTGCTCTCCTTCTCGATCCGGTAGTGGATTCCTGCCCTCGGCGGACCGACGGATTTGAGATGGCACGCTTCGGCAGCGGCCACCACGACCTACCCGGTGATGTGTCGACTGCCGACGATGCCCTTTCCGTACCGTCTCCCGCGTCCGGTCGACGCGGATGGGGAGATCCTGTTCATTCGCGCAGGAGTACGGGACGGTGGACGCGAAGGTTCAACCGATCCACAGGAAATTGCCGAGAATCGGCGCGCAGGGGGAAAAGCCCACGTGGAGCGGGGTCAGCCGGTGCGAAACGGTGTCAGGGAGTGACGGGTACGCCGTTCAGTCGACGCAGAGGTGGTCGAAGGCGAAGCCGCCCACCAACTCGCGCCGGCGCTGACTGAGCGCGACGATCTCCGCGGTCAGCTCGGCACGCGGCAGCAGGTCCGACTCGGCGGGCTGCTCGGCGCGCAGCCGCTCCCCGATGGCGACCGTGGCGAGATCCTCGGCCAGCCGCGCCGCGTCGATGCCGCAGGAGAACCGGTGCTCGGTCACCGAGACCCGCTCCACGAGGCACGCGTCGGGGCGGACCTGCACCCAGCTCCATCCCTGCGCCGGGCCGTCCGCCCAGCGCACGTGCAGACCGCGCACGATGGGGTCGGCCAGCCGCCGACCCACGTACGCCTCGACCGCCGCCGCGCGAGCCAGCGCGCCGAGGTCGTTGACCGGTCCGGTGCGCCCGTCCGGCAGGCGGCCGAGAATGTCCCGGAAGCCCACCGGGGGCGGCTCGTCCCCGGAACCGGACGCCACGGCGCCGCCCGCCGCGTAGTCGCGCGCGGCGATCACGTACTCCACCAGGCGTTGGCCGTGCTCGGCGGCGCGCAACGTGGGCGAACCGATCCGCAGCACCGGCAGCCCGACCGCCGCGCTCACCGCCTCCTTGAGACGTTCCGCGCGCAGCTCCGCCGAGCCGGCGGGCGGGACCGGGCCGATCTGCACGGCGACCACCGGCCGACCGCTGTCGGCGGCACAGAGCACGAAGTCGAAGCGTGCCTGGCTGGCCGAACTCCACTGGCTGCCGGTGACACCCGGCGGGCGTCCCTGGACCAGGTCGCTGAGCCGACGTGCCGGGTACACCCGATGGCCGGCGCGGGTGAGCAGGGCGTCATCGGCGGACGCCGCCCGCAGCCAGCCGCGGGAGTCGGTGCCGGTGCTCGTCATGTGCCTGATCCATCCGCCGGTCGGTCGAGCCGGGCCGAGTCTAGGTGGTCGATCATGACGAGCCGCGTTCCGGCACTACCGCGTCGGTGTGACCGGGATCACAGTCGGTCGACGTTCCGGCGCTGGCCTCAGGTGTATCCAGCGGGATCGCCGGTAGCCGACCCGACCGGGAGGTGATCATGTCGCGACCACAGTCCGGCTCCGCTGTGTCGACGACCGCCCGCCCGTACTCCCCGGCCGCCGCCGACCCGGCGGACGTCGCGCGGATCGCGGTCGACGCCGCCGGCCGGGTGCCGGGCGTGTCCGACGTCCGCCCCGCCACGGTCCGCCCGGACGACCGGTCCGTGACCGTGGACCTACGGCTGATCATTCGGTACGGGCACAGCGTGCCGGCCGTCGCCGAGGCCGTGCGGACGGCGGTCGCCGACCGGGTGGCCGCCGACACCGGGCTCGCCGTGGCGTCGGTGACCGTCACGGTGGACGACCTGCTCGTCCCCGGCGTCGACACCCTCGGGGCCGCCACGACCCGCCGGGCCGAGGACTGAGATGCGGACCGTCAACCGGGTCGCCTCGCTGCTGCTGGCCGCCGCCCTGCTGGTTGGCGGCGCGCTGCTGGCCGTCCAGTCGCTGCTGGTGACCCTGCGCCGGCCGACGCCACTGCTCGACCAGAGCGGCTGGTACGACGCGTTGACCAGCACCCGGTGGCGCGACCCGACGGTCCGGGCGGCGGCCGGTGCGGCCGTGCTGGTCGGCCTGGCCGTCCTGGTCGCCCAACTGCGCCGCTGGACGCCGCTGCGGCTGCGCGTCGACGAGGGGGACGGTTGGTACCTGCACCGTCGCTGCGTGGAGCGCCGGCTGGCCGACGCGGCCGGCGCCGTGCCGGGCGTACGCCGGGCCCGGGTCCGGATCCGTCGGCGCGGCACCCAGTGGCACCCTCGGGTACGCGCGAGTGGCGACCCGGCCGCCCGCGCCGAGGTCGAGTTCGCGGTGCACCAGGAGCTGCACCGCCTCGCCGCGCCCAGGACCGGTCGGATCGACGTTCGCCTGCTACCCCTGCGGCGGCCGGCATGAGCGACGCCGCGCACCGACTGCTGTGGACCATCGTCGCGCTGCTGCTGGTGGCGGGCGGCACGGCCGCGCTGGCGGTCAGCTTCGACCTGCTGCCCTTTGGCGACCCCCGGGCGATGGTGCTCGACGGCGGGCTGCTGCAACGGTGGCGGCTGGCCGCGCCGTGGACGACCCTGGCGGCTGCGGTCGCCGGGGTGCTGCTCGCCCTCGCCGGTCAGCGGCTGCTGGCCCGCGAGCTACGCGGGCCAACGGGCGTGCTGCGCGGCACCCTGAGCCGCACCGGGCACGGCCCCGGCCGCACCCGGCTCGCCGCCGAGGTGCTCGCCCACGCGCTGGAACGCGACCTGGCCGGCGATCCCGGGGTACGCCAGGCCCGGGTGGTGCTCACCGGCGCCCCGCCGCGCCCCGACGTCTGGATCCGGATGGACCTGACCGCCGACGCCCCGACCGCAGGGGTACGCGAGCACGTCCGCGCCGCGGTGCTCCGGTTCGCCGCGACCGCCGGGTGCCAACCGGCCCACCTCGACGTGACCGCCCGGATCGAGCCCGGCCGACCCTGACCCGCGCCGACCCGACCGGACCGGCATGATCGGTACCGGGACGGGCGGACGGAGGTACGCGCAGTGCGGGTCGTGTCGCTGGTGCCGTCGCTGACCGAGGCCGTGGCGCTGACCCTGCCGGGAGTGCTGGTCGGCGCCACCGACTGGTGCAGCCACCCGGCCGGGCTGGACGTGGCCCGGGTCGGCGGGACGAAGTACCCCGATCTGGACCGGGTCCGCGCGCTGCGGCCCGACCTGGTGCTGCTCAACGTGGAGGAGAACCGCCGGGAGGACGCCGAGGCACTGCGGGCCGCCGGCGTACCGGTGCGGGTCACCTATCCGCGTACCGTCCCCGGCGCGTTGACCGAGCTGGCCGAACTGCTGGCCGAGCTGGGCGCGCCGACCGAGCCGGCCTGGCTACGGGACGCCCGACGGGCGTGGGCCGAGCCACCCCGGCTGGCAGCGGCACGCCGCGCCATCGTGCCGGTCTGGCGTCGACCATGGGTGGTGCTCGGCGGCGACACGTTCGCCAGCGACATGCTGCGCCGGCTCGGCGTGGTCAACGCCTACGACCAGCACCCCGAGCGGTATCCCCGCCACAGCCTCGCCGAGTTGCGCGATGTCGAGCCGGAGCTGGTGGTGCTGCCCGACGAGCCGTACCGGTTCACCGCCGAGGACGGGCCGGAGGCGTTTCCCGGCGTACCGTGCGCGCTGCTGTCCGGGCGACACCTCACCTGGTACGGGCCGTCCCTGGCCGAGGCGCCCGCGCTGCTGGCCGATCAGCTGGCCCGGCCGGTGCGGACCGACTGACGCCCCGGCCGGGGCGGGCGGTCAGTCGCCGGACCGGCGGGCGGCCAGGACGCTGGAGGCGATCGAGACGCCCAGGATCAGCACCACCACCGCGAGGGTCAACCAGACCGGCAGCTTGCCGACCGGCGTCTCGGCCAGAATCAGCTTCAAACCCGCGAACGCGAGCAGCACGGCCAGCCCGTAGCGCAGGTGACCGAAGTGCCGCAACAGACCGGCGAGGCAGAAGTACAGGCTGCGCAGTCCCAGCACCGCGAACGCGGTGGCCGTCCAGACCAGGAAGGTGTTGGTGGTGATAGCGAGGATCGCCGCCACCGAGTCGATGGCGAAGACCACGTCGGTGGCCTCGATGGCGACCAGTGTCACCAACAGCAGCGTCGCGCGGCGTCGGCCGGCGACCCGGGCGGTGAACCGGTCCCGGTGGTACCGGGCGTCGGTGGGCACCACCCGCCGGAACAGCCGGACCACCACGTTGCGCTCCGGGTCGACGTCCGGTTCTCCGCGTACGGCCAACCGCCAGCCGGTCCAGATCAGGAACGCGCCCAGCACGAACCCGGCCCAGGTGAGCCGTTCCAGCAGCTCCGCTCCGGCGAAGATGAACAGCAGGCGGAACGCGAGCGCGCCCACGACGCCCCAGAACAGCACCTTGTGCTGGTAGCCCGGCGGCACCCGGAAATAGCCGAACAGCAGGGCGAAGACGAAGACGTTGTCCACCGAGAGCGCCTTCTCCAGCAGGTAGCCGGAGAAGTACGCGATGGCCGGGTCGCCACCGAGGCCGTACCAGACGACCAGGCCGAACAGCAGGCCCGCGCTGATCCAGACGGCGCTCCAGGCCAGCGCCTCGCGCAGCCCGATGACGTGGTTGTCCCGGTGTGCGAGCACGTCCACGGCGAGCATCACGGCGATCACCGTGCCGACGGCCGCCCAGGCCCAGAGCGGCACCGCGATCGTCGCCTCGCCCATCCGGCGCCCCCGCATCGGCCACTGAGCTGTGCAAACGGCCCCGATCAGCCGGCTGGTCGGGGCCGTTTCCGAGCCTAGGCGAGCGCGCGACCCGGGCGGCCGGAAACCCTCATCCACCCCGCGGACGCCGTAGCCGTGGTCAGGGCCGCCGAGCCGGGCCCGAGGGGTCGAAGGTCCCGGGCCGTTGCGGTCCGTCGGCCCTGCCGCCGATCGCGCGGCGGGCGTCCACTGGAGATGCCACCGGGAAGCGCGGTGCGAGGCACGAAGGGACGTGGAGACCATGACCGCGACGATCGACCGGATGACCGCCGACACCACCGCTTTGGCGGCGGAGACCCCCCGGGAGAGGGCCGTGCGGTACCTCCTGGCCGGCACCCGTCTGGCGCTCGGCTGGATCTTCCTCTGGGCGTTCATCGACAAGCTGTTCGGCCTGGGACGGGCCACCGAGGCCAAGAACGCCTGGATCGACGGTGGCAGCCCCACCAAGGGTTTCCTCACCTTCGGCGTGGCCGGACCGTTCAAGGACGTGTACACCGGGATCGCCGGGGCCGCCTGGGCGGACTGGCTGTTCATGGCCGGTTTGGCCGGAATCGGTGTCGCCCTGCTGCTCGGTATCGGCCTGCGGGTCGCCGCCGCGGCCGGTGGAGTGTTGCTGGTCCTGATGTGGACCGCCGTCCTGCCCCCGGAGACCAATCCCTTCATGGACGACCACCTGGTCTACGCGGCGGTGCTGGTGGTGCTGGCGCTGGTCAACGCCGGCGACACCGGCGGCCTCGGGCGATTCTGGGCGCGGCTGCCGATCGTCCAGCGGATGCCCTGGCTGCGCTGAGACTCCCCCGCACCGGCCCTCGGCGGGCGTCACCATCCGGTGGCGCCCGCCGAGGCGTCCGGGGCGTCCTCGGCCAGGTGGCGGGTCCGCCGCACATCGGTGAGGTGCGATCCGGCAGGATCGAGGTGACCGGACACATCACCCAACACGGCAGGAGATCCCCGCATGAACCAGGCAGCAGGCGCCCGATCGGGCAAGCCCGAGGTGGGTCCGATCGAGGGTGCGCCGCCGGCCGACCTCGTGGTCGAGGACATCACCGTGGGCGAGGGCCCGCAGGCCGAGCCGGGCCAGCTGGTCAGCGTGCACTACGTCGGCGTGTCGCACTCCACCGGCGGCGAGTTCGACTCGTCCTGGAACCGGGGCGAGGCGTTCGAGTTCCCGCTCGGCGGCGGCCAGGTCATCGCCGGCTGGGACCAGGGCGTGGCCGGCATGCGCGTCGGCGGCCGGCGCCGCCTCACCATCCCGCCGCACCTGGGGTACGGCGACCGTGGCGCGGCCGGCGTCATCAAGCCGGGCGAGACGCTGATCTTCGTCGTCGACCTGCTCGGCGTGCGCTGACCGAATTCCGTGGGGTCGCCGGCGCACGCCGGCGGCCCCGCGCACGGACCTGGGACGCTGGCCAGGCTGCTGCACGTCCACCCGGAGTATCGGCAGCGCGGCAGCGCCCACGCTGAACGGTCAGGCGGCGAGCGCCAGGTGTGTGGGGATGACCGCCGGGCTGCGCTCGGGCTCGACCGCCCCGGCCGACTCCAGCACCGGCATCACCCGGTGCAGGCCGGTGGCGCGCAGCACCCGGGCCACCACCGGAGTCGGATCGACCAGGACCAGCTCACCACCGCAGGCCCGGACGCGCAGGTGCGCGGCGAGCAGAGCACGCACCCCGGCCGCGGAGAGCAGCCGCAGCTCGGACAGCTCCAGGCGAATAACCGGACGGGCCGGCACGGACCACAACGCGGACCGGAACGCGGCGACGGTGGCGATGTCGACCTCGCCGACAACCCGCACCTGGACCACCCGGTCACCCACGCTGACCTGCACGTCCAACCGGTCGCTGCGCTCTCTCATGCTGACGAATCTATCCGCCACCACCGACAGTTTCGCCCCTCGGCGGAGTGATTCCGGGTACGTCCGGGGGCATACCCCGAGGCCACCCCGATCCCCCTCAGGGTGGAGGCCAGGGTCCCCCGAGGCCCAGCTCAGCGCGTGCTCCGGGCCGAGTCGAGGTCGGCGGTGGAGAATGAGCCGATGCTGATCCCCCGGCCCCGACCGCCCCGGCTGATCCGGCCCGTCCGCGAGGCGCCCACCGTGCCTCCTCCGCTCACCGGCGCGTGGGCCGCCACCGATCTCCGGCTCGACCAGGTCGACCTGCTGCCGCTGCCCGACGGCGCCGTCGGCCCGGAGGACGTGCTGGTCGACCCGAGCGGCCGGGTCATCAGTGGCGACGAGGACGGCCGGCTCTGGTGGTGGCCCTCGGACGCTCCCGCCGGCACCCGTCCTCAGTTGCTGGCCGAGACCGGTGGCCGACCACTGGGCATCGAGCTGGACCCGGGCGGCGAGGCGCTGGTGGTCTGCGACGCGTACCGCGGGTTGCTGCGGGTCACGCCCGACGGCGCGGTACGCGAGCTGACCGGGACGGCGCCCCCGGTGCACCTGGCCAACAACGCGACGGTGGCCCGCGACGGCACCATCTACTTCACCGACTCCTCCGACCGGTTCCCGGTCTCGCACTGGAAGCGGGACCTGCTGGAGCACCGCCCCAACGGTCGGGTGCTCGCCCACCACCCGGCCAGCGGGCGTACCGAGGTGGTGACCGAGGGGCTGTACTTCCCCAACGGCATCGCGCTGACCCCGGACGAGTCCGCGCTGATGCTGGTGGAGACCACCACCCACCGGCTGCTCCGCGTCGAGCTGGGCGGCGGGGTCCGAGAGCTCGCCGACCTGCCGGCCTATCCCGACAACCTCTCCGCGGTGGGCGACGGGACGTACTGGATCGCGCTGCCCAGCCCGCGCGTGCCGGTGGCCGAACGGCTACTGCCGTACCCTCGACTGCGCCAACTCGCCGCGTTGCTGCCCGACGCGATGCAGCCGCAACCACGCCGCTACGGGCTGGTCGCGCTGGTCGACGGCACGGGCGCGGTGCTCCGGACGCTGCACGGCCCCACCGGGACCTACTCGATGATCACTGGGGTACGCCAGCACGACGACCAGCTCTGGCTGGGCAGCCTCACCGGCCCCGGGGTGGCCCGGGTACCCCTGGCCTGAGCGACCGAGTCGGCCCGCCGTGATGGGCCGGGGTGGCCCGCGTACCCCTTGGCTTCAGCGACCGGAGCCGGCCCGCCGCGATGGCGGACCGGCCCGGGGGCGTCGGCGTTGTCTCAGCGGCCACTGACCGAGGGCGCCGGGGCGGGCGATCCGCCGGCCACCGCACCCGGGTGTGCCGGGGCGACCGGCGCGGGCCGGAGCCCGGACGGCACCGGCAGGGCGCTGCCCTTGATGTACTCGTCCCAGCTCACATTCCACGCCGTCCAGCCGTTGCCAGCCTGCAGTGGCACCTCGGTGCCCTTCACGGTGACCAGGTCACCGACCTGGGTCACCCCCATCAACCAGTCCGCCGCCGTCGCGGAGACGTTCGCGCAGCCGTGCGAGACGTTGGTGTAGCCCTGATCCCCCTCCGACCAGGGGGCCGAGTGGATGAACTCACCACCCCAGGTGAGTCGCTGGGCGTCGTCCACGTCGACCACGTAGCCGCCGTTCGGCTCACCGCGCGTGTCGAAGGTGGTCCGCTCGTGCTTCTCCATGATCACCATCTTGCCGCTGGAGCTGGGCGTGCTCGACTTGCCGAGGCTGACCGGGATACGACGGACCTGCTTGCCGTCCCGCAGCACGGTCATCTGCTTGGTGGCGTTGTCGATCTCCAGCGAGACCTGCTTGCCGATCGTGGAGGTCGCCTTGTGTTCGGCGTCGCCGACCCGGTCCTTGCCGATCGGCAGCCCCTGCAATCCGGCCCGGACGCTGATCGTGGTGCCCGGTTTCCAGAAATCGGGCGCCCGGTAATAGACCTGACTACCGTCGTCCAGCCACGACCAGGCACCCGGCTGAGGCGGACTCGTCTTTACGAACAACCGACGCTGGACATCCGCCCTGGCCTCTTTCGGAATTCCCGGGTCGAACGCCACGGTTACCGGCATCGCCGTGCCGTACGTCCGATTACCGACGAAATAGAGGGTGCTGGTGATCTCCGGTTTACTGGATTTGGCCATCGTCGTGAACGTCGTGGTGCGGGTCGTCGTGGCACCGTGGTCACCGGTCGCGGTCACCTCGGCGGTGTACGTCCGCTTCGGCTGCAACGGCGCGTTCGGCACCCAGGCCGAGCCGTCCTCGCGGGGCTCCGCCTTGACCGGCGTGCCCTTGTCGTCGGTGAGCCGTACGGCAGTGATCCGTCCGCCCTTGACCGAGGTGCCCACCTCGGCGCTGACCGGCACCTCCCGGGTCTTGTCACCCGGCGTCACGATGAGTTCCGGCGGGGCGGGGCGTGCCTTGCCCGATCCGGCCCCTGCGTCCCGGTCGGCTGTGCACCCACCCAGGATCAGCGGTGCGGCTGCGATGGTTACCGCCAACAGCGTCAATCGCCGCCTCGACGTCATGTTCAGTCCCCCCGTTTTCGACTTCCCTCTGCCACATTCTCGCTGCCTCGACAGAGGCGTCCAGGCCATTCGGAAATAATCGGCGGCGCATTTATCGGCGCATTTTCCGATACTGCGCCTCAACGGCTCGACCGCCCTTGAATGGGTGCCACCCGCCCACTCCGACCGTCGCCACCCCGCCGCTGCCGCAACGTCCCGTCCGAGCCGTGCCGCGCCGACTCGCCCGTACGTCCACAGTTGCGCGCCTTCCCCCCGGCTACGCCGCGGGCCGCGGGCCGCGGGCCGCGGGCCGCGGGCCGCGGGCCGCGGGCAAGATCGCGCTTGATCCAGGAAGTAGTGGCCTCGACAACGCAACAACCCCACTCGATCCTGGTTCGAGTGGCGTCGGCGGCCACCGCCGCCGTCCAGCTCGACCGGCGACCAGCGACGCCGCCGCCGAGTGGGGTCGGCGGCCAACGCGGTCGTCGGGCTCGACCGGCGGTCGGCGGGGCCGCCCGCGCGCACCGTCGGCGGGCCGGCACGTGGGGAGTTCGGGCCGCTGGCGCACCTCGGGGGCCGACTTTTGTCGGCAGCAGCGAAACTTCTGCCGGTCGGGACGAAGCTTTGCCTTCGTCCGGAGGCAAGGGTAGGGTCCCGAATCAGATAGAAAGTTGCCCATTCGTCGATCAGCCCGCCGCCGCCTTGCCGGGTCGCCGCGCTCCGCTCCCGATGGGTCCGGGCCGCACCCGCGCGCCGTCCGTCATCGTCCCGCCGGATCTTCGGTCCGGCCGGTTCGGCGCGCCCGGCGGTGGCAGCCGGTCGACCCGCCACCGGCGGCGCACCACGCCGTCAGGAAAGGACCACCCCCATGGATCGACAGACCTCCCCGGCGGAGCCCTTACCGGCATCCGGGCCGGTCAGCCGGCGCGGCGTGCTCCGCGCGGCGACCGTTTCCGCCGCCGCGGTCGGCGCCGCCGGCCTGCTCGCCGGTCCCGCCGCCGCGTCGGCCGGGCACTCGCACGGCCGGCGCCGAGTGCCGGTGGACCGGATCAGCATCCAGCTCTACACCCTGCGCGACCAGCTCGCCGCCGACCTGCCCGGCAGCCTCGCCGAGCTGCGCCGGATCGGCTACCGGCGGGTGGAGCACGCCGGTTTCGTCGGGCGTACCGCCGCGCAGTTCCGGGCCGCGCTGGACGCGGCCGGGCTGCGGGCCACCTCCGGGCACACCGGCATCCCCCAGCCGTTCGACGCCGCCGCGTGGGAGCGCGCCCTGGAAGACGCGAACGTGGTCGGCTCCCAGAAGATCGTGCACCCGTACTTCGGTCGGGACGCGAGCGGCCGGCCCTACCGGGACCCCGCCGTCTACCGCGCTCTGGCCCGCGACCTCAACAAGGCCGGCCGGCTCGCCGAGCGCGCCGGACTGGACTTCGGCTACCACAACCACCAGTTGGAGTTCGTGCCGCTGACCGACGGGTCGACCGGCTTCGAGATCCTCACCGGGCAGACCGATCCCCGGCTGGTCCACTTCGAACTCGACCTGTACTGGACCTGGCGGGGCGCGCACGACCCGGTCGACGTGATCGGGGCCAACCGTGGCCGGATCCGTCAGGTGCACGTCAAGGATCTCGACGTCGAGGGCGGGTTCGCCGACCTCGGTGACGGCGTCATCGACTTCGGCCGGATCTTCGCCCACGAACGGGAGGCCGGCCTCGAGGAGTACATCGTGGAACGCGACGACGCGGGCACCGCGCCGCGTACCCCCGCCGACGCCCTGGACACCGCCCGGGTCGGCTTCGAATACCTCGCTTCACTCCGGTACTGACCACCACTCGGGGGACTACCTGATGAACAGGACCGCATTCCTGTCCGCCCTGCTGCTGGTGACCGCCGGCCTGGCCGTGCCGCCGTCCGCGGCGACCGCCGCGCCCGCGCCGGCCGCCGCGCCGCCGGACAGCAGCTTCCAGAAGGTGACGCTGAACGACTTCCCGGGCGAGCCGATGAGCCTCGCCGTCCTGCCCGACCTGCGAGTGCTGCACACCTCCCGCACCGGCGAGGTCCGCATTCACGACCCGCGTACCGGGCTGAACACCCTGGCTGCCGACATCCCGGTGTACGAGCACGACGAGGAGGGTTTGCAGGGGGTCGCCATCGACCCGAACTTCGCCCAGAACAAGTGGGTCTACCTCTACTACTCGCCACCGATGAACACCCCCGTGGACGACCCGGCCACCCCGGACGTCAACGAGGGGGACGCGCCGATGGTCGGCACCGAGGCCGACTGGCAGCGCTTCCGGGGCGCGCTGCGGCTGTCCCGGTTCAAGCTCGACGGGATGAGGCTGAACCTCAGCACCGAGCAGCAGATCATCGACGTGCCCACCGATCGGGGCATCTGCTGCCACGTCGGCGGTCAGATCGACTTCGACAGCAAGGGCAACCTCTACCTGTCGACCGGTGACGACACGAACCCGTTCTTCTCCGACGGCTATATCCCGATCGACGAGCGGGCCGACCGGCATCCGGCGCTGGACGCCCAGCGCAGCTCGGCCAACACCAACGACCTGCGCGGCAAGCTGCTGCGCATCCGGGTCAAGGCTGGCGGCGGTTACACGGTTCCAGCCGGCAACCTGTTCAAGGCGGGCACGGCGCAGACCCGCCCGGAGATCTACGCGATGGGCCTGCGCAACGCGTTCCGGTTCGCCGTCGACCGGCGCACCGACAACGTCTACCTGGCCGACTACTCGCCGGACGCCTCCGCCTCGAACCCCGAGCGTGGGCCGGCCGGGCACGGCCGGTGGATGCTGATCGACAAGCCGGCGAACTACGGCTGGCCGTACTGCCTGACGCCGACCCTGCCGTACCGCGACTACGACTTCGCCACCGGCCTGTCCGGTCCGAAGTTCAACTGCAAGCGGCCGGTCAACGACTCGCCGCACAACACCGGCAAGCGGATCCTGCCGCCGGTCGAGGCGCCGCAGGTCTGGTACCCGTCCGCCGCCTCCGGTGAGTTCCCGCAGCTGGGCACCGGTGGGATCGGGCCGATGGGCGGCCCGGCGTACGACTACGACGGGACCAGCACCTCCCGTACCCGGTGGCCGGCCTACTACGACGGGGTGCCGCTGTTCTACGAGTGGACCCGAGACTACATCAAGGAGTTCCGGCTCGACGAGGACGGCGACGTGCAGGACATCCGGCCGGTGGTGCCCACGACGGTGGTGGACAACCCGATGGACCTGGAGTTCGGACCGGACGGCGCTCTCTACGTGCTGGAGTACGGCGACGGCTACTTCGCCGAGAACCCGGACGCCCAGCTGTCCCGGATCGACTTCGTCCGGGGCAACCGGACGCCGATCCCGAAGATCAGTGCGACCCCGACCGCTGGACAGGCGCCGCTGACCGTCGCCTTCTCCAGCGCGGGCACCACCGACCCGGACGGTGACCCGCTGCGCTACGCGTGGGACTTCGACGCGGACGGCTCGGTGGACAGCACCGCCCCGAACCCGACCTGGACCTACCAGGCCAACGGTTCGTACAACCCGACGGTGAAGGTCACCGACCGTACCGGTCGGTCCGCCGCGGCGACGCTGCCGCTGCTGATCGGGCCACGCGCGCCGATCGTCGAGTTCGTCGCACCGGTGGCCGGGCAGCCCTTCCAGTTCGGGCAGACGGTCGCGTACGAGGTGCGGGTCACCGACGACCTGCCGGTGGACTGCTCCCGGGTGCGGGTCACGTACGTGCTCGGCCACGACGAGCACGGGCACCCGCTGTCCACGTCGACGGGCTGCACCGGCTCGATCCCCACCTTCGTCGACGGCGGCCACAGCGGTGCGGACAACCTCACCGCTGTCTTCGTGGCGGAGTACACCGACGCGCCGACCGACCCGGGCGTACCGCCGCAGACCGGCACGGCCCAGGTCGTGCTGGATCCCGACCCGGTGGCGGGTCTGGCTGGCTGATCAGGTCCCGGCGGCGGCGGTCGGTGTTCCCGGCCGCCGCCGCCGGCTTCCGGTCAGTCCCAGTCGCTGTCGTCGTGGTTGTCGCGCCAGCGCCCGCCCAGTGGCGGGGTGTCCAGCCGCAACCCGTCACTGACGTTGCCGACGAGGTCGTTGTCCTCGACCCGGCAGTCCACGCAGCTGCCCCGGTCGGTGATCCACAGCCCGTGGGTCTGGGTCGGGGTCTCGTGGTTGTCCCAGATCCGGTTGCCCCGGACGGTGGCCGAGTCGAACACCGCGTCGATGGTGATGCCGGCACGCCGCTCCGGGGCCGCGGACAGGTCGTACCGGTGGCCCGGCGGAGGAACGGATCCGCTCCACCCGGTCAGTGCGTCGGGACGGACCGGGGCGAGGGTGAGTTCGTCGCCGCTGTTCGAGGCGACCATCGCCACCGCCTTGCCCACCCGCAGCACCTTGCCCCGGTGTCCGTCGTGCGCCCAGTTCGCTCCCCGGTCCACCAGGGACCGCTCGTTGTAGCGGACGTTCTCGCCGGTGCCGCCGGCGGCCTGTGCGTACTGCCGGCCGTTGTTGCGGATCCGGTTGTTCAACACCACCGCGTCGATCATCGGATGGTCGATGCGGATCGCGTCCAGCCCGTTGCCCCAGAACTCGTTGCTCTCGATCACGATGTCCCGGATCGGGCCCTGGTAGCCACGCCCGAGGTCGTGGGAGCGGTAGCCGTGCTGACCGTTTCCGCTGATCCGGTTACCTCGGACGGTATACGGGCCCGCGGTGTTGCCGAGGCTGACGCCGTCCCGGATGTTGTCGTCGATCACGCAGTCGGTGAGCAGCCCGCCACTGCCGGCCACGCCGGAGGTGCCACGCGCGGAGACGTCGAAGCCGGTCTCCAGGTTGCCGGTCATGGTGCAGGCGGAGACGATCAACCCGTCCGCGCCCCAGTCGGAGATGCCGAACCGGTTCCCCTGACTGTGGCAGCCGATGATCCGGTAGCCGCGCGGTGGGGCCCAGTAATCCTTCTGCAGTTCGAGGAAGATGCCGTTGGTGCCGTTGGCCAGGGCGGTGCAGTTGGCGATGGTCAACCGCTCCACCGCTCCCCAACCGCCGATACCCACGCCGATCCCAGCGCCGCCGATCTGCTCGCCGTTGTCCAGGCGGCCGCAGCCGACCACCACCACGCCGTCGATGAGGCTGTCCTGGAGGAAATCGCAGCCCAGCCCGGTGGCAGCGGTGTGGTGGATGTAGAGGTTGCGGAACACTCCCCGGACCACGTACTGAAGGCCGAGGCCCTTGGCCAGGTAGTTGTACTCGGCCATCGCCACGCCGGAGCCGTCGATCTCGAAGTCGGCGAAGGTGCAGTCGGCGATGTGCCGGCCTCGGTCGGCACCGTGCTGAAGGGTGGTCCAGAACGCCAGCGGGGTCGGATCGGACCGGTTGCCCTCGTTGCTGAGCAGGAAGCGGGTCGCGGCCGACCCGGCCCCGATCAGTGAGACGCCGCTGCGCCACACCGTGCCGGCGTCGCGGATCGAGTAGATACCCGGTGGGCAGTAGATGACCCGGGCGCGGCCGTCCGCGAGGTAGGCGGCACCGAGCCGGTCCACCAGGGCGGCCAGCGCCGGCTGGTCGTTGGTCGCGCCGTCGCCGGTCAGGCCGTATTCCAGCGCGTTGCAGTAGAGCGGAGCGCCGGCCAGGGCGGGGCGTCGTTCGCGGACGTGACTGGGAAGCACCTCGTACAACACGGCCCGGCCCCCTTCGACGCGACGACGCACCACGCCGGGGGCGACTTCCCGCGTACGGGTGCCGGAAACCCCGGACGCCGCCCGGCCCCGGCGCCGCACAGGGCAGCGCCGGGGCCGGGGTACGCCGGGTCAGACGGCGGCGATCAACAGCGCCGGCCGCTCCACGCAGTCGGCGACGTGCCGCAGGAAGCCGCCGGCCACGCCGCCGTCGCAGACGCGGTGGTCGAAGGTGAGGCTGAGCTGGGTCACCTTGCGGACGGCGAGCTGCCCGTCGACGACCCACGGCTTGTCCACGATCCGGCCCACCCCGAGCAGTGCCGCCTCCGGGTGATTGATGATCGGCGTGGAGCCGTCCACGCCGAACACCCCGTAGTTGTTCAGCGTGAACGTGCCGCCGGTCAACCGAGACGGCGCCAGGGTGCCCGCCCGCGCCGCCGCGGTGGTGGCCGTCAGCTCGGCGGCCAGCTCGGCGGTGGTGAGCCGCTGGGCGTCGCGCAACACCGGGACCAGCAGGCCCCGGTCGGTCTGCGCGGCGATGCCCAGGTGCACCCCGGCGGACTGGACGATCTGCTGGGCCTCGGTGTCGACCCGGGCATTGAGCTGCGGGAACCTGCGCAGACCCGCGAGGCAGATCCGGGCCAGGAGGGCCAGGATGCTCACCGGGGCGTCCGGCGTCGCGGCGTTGATCGCGGCCCGCGTCTCCAGCAGCCCGGTGGCGTCTACGTCGACCCAGATGGTCACCTCGGGGATCTCCCGCCGGCTGCGGGAGAGCTTGTCCGCGATGACCTTGCGCACTCCGGTGAGCGGGACGATCACGTCGCCGTCCCCGGTGGGCGCCAGCGCCACGTGCGGGTCCGGCACGGCGGCGAGCCGAGCGGCGGGCACGGCCAGCGCCGCCTCCACGTCCGCGCGGCGGATCACCCCACCGGGTCCGGTGCCGCGCAACGCGGCCAGGTCGACGCCGTTCTCGCGGGCCAGCCGCCGGACGATCGGCGAGATGACCTGAGGAGCCGGGGGGTGGGTCGAATCGGCCGTCGTCGTGGGCCGCGCCGGAGCACCGCCGGTGGCCGGGTCGGTGGCACGGGCCGGGCCGGGAACGCCGCCCGGCACGGTGTCGGCGAGCGCGGCGTCGGTGGGCTCGGGGGCCAGCGCGAGTCGGGGCCGACGCCGACGCCGGGTGCCGCCGCCGTGCCCGGTGCCGTACCCGATCAGAACGTTGCCGGAGCCGGCCCGCTCCTCCTCGCGGTAGGTGGCGTGCCCGGCCGGCTCGTCGCCGCCGTCCAGCGGCGCGATGGTGATCAACGGCTGGCCGACCGGGCGGACCTCGCCCGCCGCGCCGTGCAGGGTGACGACCCGGCCGGCGTACGGGCAGGGCACGTCGACGACCGCCTTGGCGGTCTCCACCTCGACCACGCTCTGGTCGACCGTGACCACGTCGCCCACCGCGACCCGCCACTCGACGATCTCGGCCTCGCTCAGCCCCTCGCCCAGGTCGGGCAGGAGGAAGACCTGCGTCCGCTCGACCGTGGTCATGCCGCGCTGCCCTGCGCCAGCCAACGCGCGTCCGGCTGGTCGTCCCACTGCAACCGGGCCACCGCGTCGAGCACCCGGTCCACCCCGGGCAGGTGGGTGTGCTCCAGCATCGGCGCCGGGTACGGAATGTCCAGCCCGGCGACCCGCAGCACCGGGGCGTGCAGCGCGTGGAAGCAGCGCTCCTGCACCCGGGCGGCGATCTCCGCGCCGACACCGGCGAAGCCGGGCGCCTCCTGGATCACCACGCACCGGCCGGTACGCCGGACCGAGGCGGTGATGGTGGCGTCGTCGAACGGCACGATGGTGCGTACGTCCACCACCTCCAGGTCCCAGCCCTCCTCGCGGGCGGCCTCGGCGGCCTCCAGCGCGACCGGCACCGCCGGCCCGTACGCCACCAGGGTGGCGTCGCGGCCGGGCCGCCGGACGACCGCCCGGCCGAACGGCTCGGTGGTCGCCGGCAGCGCCGCCTCGGCGCTGGCGAAGTAGAGCTTCTTGGGCTCCATGAAGACCACCGGGTCGGGATCGTCGATCGCCTCGCGCAGCAGCGAGTACGCGTCCTCGACGGTCGCCGGGGTGACCACCTTCAGGCCGGGGGTGTGCGCGTAGTACGCCTCGGACGAGTCGCAGTGGTGCTCCACGCCGCCGATCCCACCCGCGTACGGCACCCGGATGACGATCGGCACGCTCAGCGCGCCCCGGGTCCGGTTGCGCAGCTTCGCCACGTGCGAGGCGATCTGCTCGAAGGCCGGGTACGCGAACGCGTCGAACTGCATCTCGACCACCGGCCGCAGCCCGGACATGGCCAGGCCGACGGCGAAGCCGACGATGCCGGCCTCCGCGAGGGGGGTGTCGAAGCAGCGGTTCTCGCCGAATCGGGCCTGCAGGCCGTCAGTGATCCGGAAGACGCCGCCCAGTTGGCCGACGTCCTCGCCGAAGACCATGACCCGCTCGTCGGCGGCCAGGGCATCGGCGAGCGCGGCGTTGAGCGCCTTCGCCATGGTGGTGGCCATCAGGCGTCACCCTCCTCGTCGCGGGCGGCGGCCAACTCGGCGCGGACCTGCTCGCGCTGTTCGATCAGCTGCGGGGTGGGCTCGGCGTAGACGTGCTCGAAGAGGCTGAGCGGGTCGACCGTGGGCTGGTCGTTCATCCGGGTCCGCAGCTGCGCCGCGTACGCCTCGGCCTGCTCGGCGATGTCGGCGACCGCCGCGTCGTCGAGGACCCCGCGGGCCCGCAGGTAGGTCTCCAGCCGGGCGATCGGGTCCCGGTCGCGCCAGGCGTCGACCTCGGCGCCGTCCCGGTAGCGGGTGGCATCGTCGGCGTTGGTGTGCGGCTCCATCCGGTAGGTGTGCGCCTCGACCAGGAACGGCCCGTTACCGGCCCGGGCGTGTGCGACCGCGCGGGTGAGCACGGCGAGCACCGCCACCGGGTCGTTGCCGTCGACCTGCTCGCTGGGCACGCCGTAGCCGACGCCCTTGTACGCCAGCGACGGCGCGGCCGTCTGCCGGGACAGCGGGACGCTGATCGCGTACCGGTTGTTCTGCACGAAGTAGACCACCGGCGCCTTGAACACGGCCGCGAAGTTGATCCCCTCGTGGAAGTCGCCCTCGCTGGTGGCGCCGTCGCCGATGAAGGCCAGCGCCACGGTGTCCCGCCCCTGGTACGCCTCGCCGTGGGCCAGCCCGGCGGCGTGCACACACTGGGTGGCGAGCGGGGTGCACTGCGGTGCGGTCCGTACCGCTGCCGGGTCGTAGCCGCAGTGCCAGTCGCCGCGCAGCAGGGTGAGCACCTCGACCGGGTCGAGGCCCCGGGCGACCAGCGCCATCGACTCGCGGTAGGTGGGGAAGACCCAGTCGGTGTCTCGGACCGCGAGCACCGCGCCGACCTGGCACGCCTCCTGGCCCCGGGACGACGGGTAGACGGCCAGCCGACCCTGCTTGGTCAGCGCGGTCGCCTGGGTGTCGAACCGGCGGCCGAGCACCATCCGGCGGTACATCTCCCGCAGCGCCTCGACAGGCGGCTCCGGGTAGTCGGTGCGGGCGGGCAGCGGCGTGCCGTGCTCGTCGAGCAGGCGGACGGGCTCGGCGTCCGGCAGCAGCGGGCGCGCCGGGTCGGGCGGGGTGGCCGCCCGACGGGTGCGCGGGGATGCCCTGCGGACCGCCTGGGGAGTGGTCGTCACGGCGGAACCTCCTGGGACGTGTTGTGGGCCTATGCTTCCTCCTGTCGGATGATTGACTCAAGATCCACGCCGAACGCGGGACGGTTGGCATACGGAGGTCGTATCGGTGAGCCAGGAGGCCGCAGACGGGGCAGCCCCGGCAGCCGGATCGGGACGATCGGCACGCCCTCTGGACGAGGTGGATCGGCGGATCCTCGACGAGCTGGTCCGCGACGGGCGCACGTCGGTGCGCACCCTGGCCGAACGGATCCACATCTCCCGCACCAACGCGTACGCCCGGGTGGAGCGACTGTTGCGCGACGGCGTGATCACCGGATTCCGCGCGCAGGTGGCACCCGAGGCGGCCGGGCTGGGCACGTCGGCGTACATGGCGTTGACGATCGAGCAGAACACCTGGCGGGAGGTGTCCGCCGAGCTGGCCCGGGTCCGCTATGTCGAGCACGTCGCGCTCCTGAGCGGCGAGCACGACGTGCTGGCCCTGGTCCGGGCACCGGACAACGCCACCCTGCGGGACGTGGTGCTGGACCGGGTGCAGCGCATCGCCGGAGTGTTGTCGACCCGTTCCTGGCTGGTCTTCGAGGAGTACGACGGAACGCAGAGCCCCTGGCAGTAGGCCCATAACACGAGACCGATGACAAATGGGCCAAATGGAGGGCTCTACTCCAAAAGAGCCCTACTATCCGCGACGTGGCTATATCCAACGAGTTGTGGACACAGGCCAGGGCCGCCGCCCCGCCACCGTCGAAGCCCACTCCCACATCGAGCAGCCCGCGGTCCTTCCGGGGGGACATCGAAGGCATGCGCGCGATGGCGGTGCTGTTGGTGCTCCTCGGCCACGCCGGAGTGCCGCACCTACCCGGCGGCTTCGTCGGTGTGGACGTGTTCTTCGTGATCTCCGGCTTCCTCATCACCGGCCTGCTGCTTGAGGAACTCGACCAGCGTGGCCGGCTCTCGCTCACCGACTTCTACGCCCGGCGAGCCAAGCGCCTCCTGCCCGCCGCCGCGACGGTCCTGCTCGTGACCCTGGTGCTGACCTATTTCTTCCTGCCCCGTGGCCGTTGGTTGACGACCGCTTGGGACGTCATCGCCAGTGCGTGCTACGCGATGAACTGGCGCATGGCGGCGCAGTCCCTGGACTACGTCGCCGCCAACGACGCCCCGAGCATCGCCCAACACTTCTGGTCGCTCGCCGTCGAGGAGCAGTTCTACCTGGTCTGGCCACTGCTGCTGATCGCCCTCGGGTGGTTCGCCCGGCGCAGGGGCCGCGGGCATCGCGGCCTCTACCTGTTCGGGCTGGCGTTGATCGCGATCCCCTCGTTCGCGTGGGCGTTGTACGTCTCGCCGACCGACGCGTCGGCGTACTACGTGACCACCACCCGGATGTGGGAGTTGGCGCTGGGCGGTGCCGTCGCCGTCACCGCCATCTGGTTGAGCCGATCCCCACGCCTGGTCGCCGTACCCCTGGCCTGGGCGGGGCTGATCGCCGTCGGCGCCTCGGCCGTGCTGATCCGCACCGAGGCCGGCTTCCCCGGGTACGCCGCTCTCGGCCCCACCCTCGGCACGGCCGCGGTGATCGCCTTCGGCTCGGCGGCCGGCCGGGCCGGGCCCGCCCTCCTGCTGGGCAGGCAGCCGTTGCGCTACGTCGGCGGCATCTCGTACTCGCTGTACCTGTGGCACTGGCCGGTGCTGATCGCCGCGCAGGCGTACTTCGGTGACCTCGGCGTCGGCGCCGCGCTCGCGGTCGTGGCCGCCTCGGTGATCCCCGCCGTGCTGACCTACCACTTCGTCGAGAACCCGGTCCGCCGGTCCCGGACCCTCGCCGATCGGCCGCCGGTCGCTCTGCGCGTCGGAGCCGTGTGCACCGGCGCCGCCGCGTTGGCCGGTCTGGCGTTCCAACTGGTCGTCCCGTCGACGGCTGGCCCGACACCGGCGTCGTCGGTGGTCATGGGCCAGGTGCCGGGGGCGAGCACGCAGGCGGCGCCTCCGCCCGCCCCGGGCGCCGCGGCCCTCGGTTCCTCCCCCCGCACCAGCCGCGCCGGGGTGCCCGTCGACCGGGTCGCCTCGATCACCCCCGACCCCGCGAAGGCGGCTCAGGACGCGCCGCTGGTGCAGGTGACGAAGAGTTGCCATGTGAGCCTGGAATCGTCGAACCCGGAGGTCTGCGTCTATGGAGATGCCAACTCGGCGACCAGGATCGCGCTGGTCGGCGACTCCCACGCGGACCACTGGGTCCCTGCCCTGCGCCGCGCGGCGGAGACGAACGGCTGGCGCCTCGCCACCTACACCAAGGGCGGCTGCCCGTTCCTGACGGCCGAGATCAACCTGAACGGCCGGCCCTACTCCTCCTGCACCGAATGGAACAAGAAGGTACGGGCCGGCCTGCTCGGCGGGAACCGCCCCGACCTCCTGATCGTCACCAACGCCGAGTACCCGGTCCGGGGCGAGCCGCCGGCGAAATGGCGATCCGCGATGGTCCGCGAGCTGAAGGAAACGTGGAGCGGCATGGTCGCGGAGAACGTCCCGGTGGTGGTGCTGCGGGACACGCCGCTGCACCTGAAGGACGTCGCCGAATGCGTGTCGAAGAACCTGAATCGATTGAAGAAGTGCGCCACGCCCCGGGCCGAGGCCCTCAGCCGTGGGGGCGGTCCCGCTCAGGAAGAGGCAGCCGACGGGCTCACCGGCGTCCACCTGATCGACCTGAACGACTGGATCTGTCCCGCCGACCGGTGCGCTCCCGTCATCGGAGGCGTCCTCGTCTGGCGCGACGCGCACCACCTGACCGCCACCTACTCGACGACGCTCGGACCCCAGGTGGGCGCCGCACTCAAACCGGTGATCGCCAAGCTGTGACCCCTTCGGCCGCGACCTGAGGGCGGGAGGGTCAGCGTTCGGGCGGGGCCTGGAGCCCCTCCCGGTCGGCCAGCTCCAGCAGCGGCTCCAGCGAGTGCCGATCGCCGTCCAGGCCGGCGTGCGGGTCACCCCGCTCGGCGAACCGGGCCGGCAGGGACAGCACGTCGAAGTCCTCCGGGCGGGCGTCGTCCAGCTCCGCCCAGGTCAGCGGCGCGGACACCAACGCCCGGGGCGTCGGCCGGATCGAGTACGCCGAGGCCATCGTGTGGTCCCGCGACATCTGGTTGTAGTCGACGAAGACCGGCCGGTCCCGCTGCTCGCGCCACCAGGTGGTGGTGACCAGCTCGGGCAGCCGGCGCTGCATCTCCCGGCCCAGCGCGAGCACCGCCCGCCGGCAGTCGCCGAAGCTCCACCGCGGCTCGATCGACAGATAGATGTGCAGGCCCCGGCCGCCGGTGGTCTTCGGGTAGCCGGTCAGGCCCAACTCGGCGAGGAACGCCCGTACCTCCCGGGCCACCGGCACCACCTGCTCGAACCCGACGCCGGGCATCGGGTCGAGGTCGATGCGCAGTTGGTCGGGGCGCTCCACGTCGGCGGCGACGACCGGCCACGGGTGAAAACGCAGGGTGCCCAGGTTGGCCGCCCAGATCACCACGGCCAGTTCGCTCGGCGCGACCTCGTCGGCGGTACGGCCGCTGGGGAACGTGATGTGCGCGGTGCGCACCCACTCGGGCGCACCGGCCGGCAACCGCTTCTGATAGAACGCGTCGCCCCGGTTGGTCTGCCGGGTGGCGATCGTCGCGCCCTCGAAGACGCCGCGCGGCCAGCGTTCCAGCATGGTCGGTCGGTCCCGCAACGCGCGCAGGATGCCGTCACCCACCGCGAGGAAGTAGCGGACCACGTCCAGCTTGGTCAGCCCACGTTCCGGGAAGTACGGCTTGTCCGGGCTGGAGACGCGGACCAGCCGCTCCCCCACCCGGATCTCCTCCGCCGCTGTGGCCACGCCCCCGAGAGTACGACGCGGGGGCGGGCCAGGCGGCTATCGGCCGCAGACCAGCGCGGCGGCTATCGGCCGCAGACCAGCGCGGCGGCTATCGGCCGGAGAGCAGCGAGGCGCGCTGCTGCGGCAGCTCCTCCGTCGGGCCGCCCGCCGACGGCGTGGGCGTCGAGGTCGGCTCCTCGGCCACCGCGCTCTGCTGTTCGACCGGCACCCGCGGGGCCGAGCGGCGGGCCACGAAGCCCGGCGTCCAGTCCTTGAGCCGCAGCGCCGGCCGCTCGACCAGCTTCCACGAGACGAACGCGGCGGCGAAGGCGACCGCCACCGACATCGCCGCGAACGGCACGTACCCCCAGCGGCTCCAGCCCAGGCTCGCCATCACCTGCTGGAAGATGAACCCGTAGATGTAGATGCCGTACGAGTAGTCGTTCTTGCGGCCCACCCAGTGCAGCTGGCGCGGCATCCGGACCGACAGCCAGATCAGCAGGTACGCGAACGCCGGCAGGCCGATGGCGAAGAAGCCGCCGAAGAGCAGCGACAGCCCGAGGGCCAGTGCCGAGCCGATGCCCAGCGCGTCGTTGATCGGCACCCGCTCCCGGTAGAGGTCCAGCGTCGCGCCGAAGGCGAATAGGAAGCCCAGGTAGACGATGTAGTGGAAGCTCATCACGCCCACCAGGGGCGAGTCGAACGTCCAGCTCGCCGTGGAGGCCGGGCCGCTGAAGTGCCCGGAGCTCCACCAGTCCTGCACGATGCTCAGGTAGAACGCGACGGTCAGGAACAGCACGAACCGGCGGGCGTGACGCAGCACCGCGGTCACCGCCAGCACGCCCACCACGACGTAGCAGAACATCTCGTACTTCAGCGACCACAGCGCGCCGTTGAAGACGCTGGAGTTGCTCTTCTGACCCCACGGGGTGCTCTCCCGCAGCAGGTCCTGGATGCCGTACTGGCGGACACCGGTCCACCAGTTGGCCTGCAGGTAGGCCAGCGGGCCGCCGCGGTCCCACGGGTTGTCGAAGAGGCCGTCGGTGGTGCCGTGCTCGCGCAGCGCGACCAGCGGGGCGACCACCAGCGCGGTGATCAGCAGGCAGACCCAGAGGCCGGGGAAGATGCGCAGGCAGCGGTGCCACGCGTAGCGAATCAGGCCGGTACGCCGGGCGCTGCGGGTGATGAGCAGGCCGGAGAGCACGAAGAAGCCGTACACGGCCATCGTGCCGACGTTGGTCTGCCGACCGAACAGGTGGTAGCCGAGGTCGTTGGCACCGAAGCCGAGTGGCTTGGAGTGCGACAACACGACGCCCACGGCGAGGCAGAGCCGGATCAGACCGATACCGTTGCTGCGGCCGGAAAGGAGGTCGGCCAGCGTGCCGCGGGACCGGACGAGGGCGGGGGTAGTCATGCGGTCAGGAACCTCTCGACCATCAGGCGGGCACCTCGGCGCCGGCGTGCTCCCACAACTGCTTCATCTCAGTGTGCAGATCATCGCTCGGCGACCAGCCGAGCACCGTGGCGGCCAGCCCGACGTCCATCCGCTGCCAACTGGTCTCGGCGGGGCCGGTGCGCTCGGCCTCGACCAGATCGGTCGGCACCTCACTCACGTCGATGAGGAGCTGGACCATATCACGCGCGCTGGCCGCGACTCCCCGACCGATGTTGATCACCTGGCCGGGCGCGTCGGGCCGGGTCGCGGCCAGCAGCACGGCGGCGACCACGTCGCTGAGCCCGACGAAGTCTCGCTGGGAACCGAGGGGCGCGAGCTCCAGGCGGGCCCGCTCGCCGGCCCGCTGAGCGTCCCGAAGCCGGGCGGCGACCACCCCGAGCAGGCTGTGCCCCGGCTGGCCGGCGCCGATCACGTTGCCGACCCGCAGCGTGACGCCGTCGATCCGGCCCTGTCGGGACGCCTCCGCGACCGCCCGGGTGCAGCGCAGCTTGAACTCGCCGTACGGCATCACCGGCGCCGGCGTCAGCTCCTCGGACATCGAGGTGTCGACCGGGACCAGCCCGTACTCGTGCACGCTGCCCAGCTGGATCACCCGGACCCCGCGGGGCAGCCGGGCCACGGCCTCGATCAGCCGCTCGACGAGAGTGACGTTGACCGCGACCATCTGCGCGTCAGTCAGCCCCCACATGCCGCCCGCCGCGTTGACCACGACGTCCGGATCCAGGTCGCGCAGCACCGCGGTGATCTCGTCCACGTCGGCGTCGGCCAGGTCCAGCGCGCGGACCACGACGCCCGAGCCGACCTCGCGCACGTTCCGTGCGAGGGCGACCACGTCGTGACCCTGGTCGGCCAGCGCGTGGCAGATCGGGCGGCCGAGGAAGCCGGTGCCGCCGAGCACGACCACCCGCAGCGGGCTGTCCGCGTCCTCCAGCGGACGCCGCGGTTTGACGATCATGCGCTCCCCCTGGCGGTCGTCGTCGCTCATCGGCCCGGCCCGAACGCGTGCCGGGAGAGGCTGCGGATGCCGGACATCTGCCCGGAGCGGACCGCCGCCGGCAGCAGAGTGATGGCGTGCAGGCGGGACGACGTGTACCGGCGGGCAGCCCGGGCGGCACGAGGCCAGTTCTGCTCGTCCATCCGCCGGGCGACGTCGACGAAGTAGGCCCGCGCCTCGGTGAACCGGGAGCCGTTGACCGCGTCTGCGGCGGACTTGCTGACCGCGTGCCGGCGGTACTGGAAGCAGAGGGTGTTGTCCACCGCCATCTGCTCGCCCCGCTGGATCAGGTCGATCACCAGGGCCAGGTCCTGGATGACCTGGAACTCGTCGCGGAAGTCGACGGCCTTGAGCGCGTCGGTGCGCCAGCAGATCGACGGGAAGTAGAACCAGCAGCCGCGCAGCAGGCTGGCCGCCAGATCCTCGCCGCCCATCAACTCGCGGGAGTCGACGCGAGGGGCGTAGAGCCGCCGCTTGGCCTCGTCGACCATGGTGTTGACGACCGTGCCGTCGGCGTCGATGACCTCGACCCCCGGCTGGATCATGCACACACCCGGGTACTGCTCGATCACCGATCGCACGGTCTCGACATAGTTGGGGTGCATGATGTCGTCCGTGCCCATCATCACCAGGTACTCGTGTTCGGCGAGGCCGACGCACTTGCGGTAGTTGCCGGTGACCCCGAGGTTGTGCTCGTTGCGCTGGTAACTGACCCGCTCGTCGGTGATGCCGGCGAACCATTCCGGCACCCCCGGCTCGGTGCCGTCGTCGACCACCGTCAGCCGCCAGCCTGGGTCACTCTGCGCCATCACGCTGCGCACCGCTGCCTGCATAAGAGGCACACTCCCGTAGTACGGGAGCATGATGTCGACAATCATCGGTTGCGCGAGCCTCACTGTGCGTGGTGGGGGTGGCGATCGGCGCGGCCACGTTACCAGCCTCGCACAGACGTCGCGGTACCGGCGAACGGGCGCGCGGCCCCCCACCGCGACGGCAGCGTCCGGGCCTCGACGACGGGTCCGACCGTGGAACCGGCGGGGGCTATCATCGTCGCGCCCGCACCGCACGCACCCCCGGATCGGACGCCGATGTCAGACCGCGCCGTCGCCACGGACGCGCATCCCGCGCAGACCGACACCGGACCGTCCCCGGCGCCGGCCGGGCCAGACCGTCGGCGGCTTCATACCCTCGTGCGTCGGCTGGTGCGGAGCGTCTGGTTCTGGCCGACTGCGTTCGCCGCGCTCGCGGTCTGCTGGCGGATCGGCGACCCGGAGATGTGGCACGACGAGCTGGTCACCGTGAACGTGGCGACCCGCTCCACCGGTCAGATCCTGGGCATGCTGGCGAACGTCGACGCGGTGCACGGGGCCTACTACCTGTTCATGCACGGCTGGACCACGCTGGCCGGCACCGGGCCAACCGCGGTACGACTGCCCTCGGCACTGGCCATGACCCTGGCCACCGCGTGCGTCGCGCTGGTGGGGCGCCGCGTCTTCGACCGGACGGCCGGCGTCGCCGCCGGATTCGCGTTCGCCCTGGTGCCCACCGTCACCCGGTTCGGGCAGGAGACCCGGTCGTACGCCTTCGTCGTCCTCGCCGCCGCGGCGGCCACGCTGCTGCTGCTGCGCGCGCTGGAGCGGCCCGGGTTGCTGCGCTGGGTGGCGTACGCGCTGGCGGTCGCCGGGATCGGTGTCGTGAACGTGGTGGCGCTGACCCTGCTGCTCGGGCACGGGGTCGCTGTTCTGATCCACTGCTGGCGGGAGCGCCGCTGGTGGTCGCTGGCCTGGTTCGTGCTCAGCGCCGCCGGTGGGGTGGCGATCGCCGCGCCGGTGATCCTGCGGGGCATGAAACAGGCCGGGCGGCAGATCAGCTGGATCCCGGACAGCGCGCCCTGGACGGTCTGGGAGCAGGCCTACGGCTCGCCGCTGATCGCCGCGGCGGTGACCGCGCTGGCCGTCGTGGGTGTGCTGACCCACCTGCGCCGCGACACCGCGGCTCGGACCGCCGTCGCGGCGGTGGTCGCCGCGCTGCCGCTGCCGGTGATCCTGGTGGCCTCCACCGGCGACATCAACTACTTCTTCTCCAAGTACCTGCTGTTCCTGCTGCCGGCCTGGGCGGTGCTGGCCGGCGCGGGCGTCGCCGCGCTGCGCCGTACCCCGCTGGTGGCGGTGGCGCTGGTGGCGCTCGCCGCGCTGTCCGTGCCCGGTCAACTGGCGCTGCGGGCCGAATATTCGCACGGCTGGTACACCTATCCGCAGGCCCGGGCGTTCACGCCGCTGTCCTACTCGGGGGCGGCGCGGATCATCGAGGCGGACTACCAGCCCGGTGACGGGCTGGTCGCGGGTGGCCCATGGTGGTGGATGCACGAGCCCGGGGTGCGCTACTACCTGCCGGCGGACGTCGCACCGCGCAACGTCTTCCAACAGCGATCGGCCGCCCAGCGCGACGAGCTGTTCGGCGCGGACTGCGCCGACCCCGCGCGTTGTCTGCGGGACGAACCGCGCCTCTGGGTGCTGGTGCCCTCGGTCACCGACGCGCCGCTGACCAAGCTGCCGAAGAAGCAGGCCGCCGTGCTCACCGAGAAGTACGACGTGGTCCGGGTCGCGCACGCGCCCGGGCTGACCGTGGCCCTGCTGCAACGGCGCGGCTGAGCACCGGCACCTGGGCGGGCACCCGCTCAGGTGATCAGCAGGACCCCGACCAGGATCAGCGGCAGCCCGACGAAGAGGAAGATGCCGACCCCGGTGAGCACCCGCCCACCGCCGGCCTCCTCGCGCTCGGGCGCGAGCCCGAACGTGGCGCTCGGGCCCAGCATGCCCATCCGGCTCAGCGTCAGGTCGCCGGTCACCCCGAGCAGCGCGCCGACCACCATCAACGCGATCCCCAGCCGGGAGGTGAAGTCGCCCCCGGCGACCGCCACCCAGACCGCCGTCGCGACCGCGACCAGGACCGCGGCGATCACGAACAGCAGCAGTGCTTCCCGCAGACCTCGGACGACCGTCATCGGCGAATACACCCCTTCGTCTCGCGGCGGTCCGCCCGCCCCGGGCGACATTGTTCCCCATCGAACCGTCGCGGCGCTGTCCCGAACCGGACGAGCCGCGCACGCGTACGACACGGGCGCGGTACGCGTCCCGAGACCAGTGGGGTCGGGTCGGGCGGTAGGATCATCGTGGGCCGTTACTGGCGCGTGAAGATGGACAACCATCGGGGAGCGGTCCCGTCACGAGGACGTCTGCCGAGCGCCTGGGCCTTCCGCACGTCTGTAGGAGGTCGCATGTCGCGCAACGCCGAATCCACCGCATTCCGAAGTGCCCTCGAGGTGATCCGGGCCGTCGAGCCGCGGGTGGCCGACGCCATCGGTGCCGAGCTGACCGATCAGCGGGAATCGCTCAAGCTCATCGCCAGCGAGAACTACGCCTCCCCGGCGACCCTGCTGGCGATGGGCAACTGGTTCAGCGACAAGTACGCCGAGGGCACCGTCGGGCGCCGCTTCTACGCCGGCTGCCAGAACGTGGACACCGTCGAGGCGCTCGCCGCCGAGCACGCCCGGGAGCTGTTCGGCGCCGCGCACGCGTACGTGCAGCCGCACTCGGGCATCGACGCCAACCTGGTCGCGTTCTGGGCGGTGCTGGCCGACCGGGTGGAGTCCCCCGCGCTGAAGAAGGCGCAGGTACGCCAGGTCAACGACCTGACCGAGGCCGACTGGTACGCGCTGCGCCGCGAGCTGGGCAACCAGCGGATGCTCGGCATGTCGCTGGACGCCGGCGGCCACCTCACCCACGGCTTCCGGCCGAACATCTCCGGCAAGATGTTCGACCAGCGCAGCTACGGCACCGACCCGACGACCGGGCTGATCGACTACGACCGGGTGGCCGAGGTGGCCCGCGAGTTCAAGCCGCTGATCCTGGTCGGCGGCTACTCGGCGTACCCCCGGAAGGTGAACTTCCGGATCCTGCGGGAGATCGCCGACTCGGTCGGCGCCACCTTCATGGTCGACATGGCACACTTCGCCGGCCTGGTCGCGGGCAAGGTGTTCACCGGCGACTTCGACCCGGTGCCGCACGCGCACATCGTCACGACCACCACCCACAAGTCGCTGCGCGGCCCGCGCGGTGGCATGGTGCTCTGCCAGCCCGAGCTGGCCGACCAGGTGGACCGGGGCTGCCCGATGGTGCTCGGTGGTCCGCTGCCGCACGTGATGGCCGCCAAGGCGGTCGCGCTGGCCGAGGCGCGCCGGCCGGACTTCGCCGACTACGCCCAGCGGATCGTGACCAACGCGCAGGCCCTCGCGGACGGGCTGCTGAACCGGGGCGCGAAGCTGGTGACCGGCGGCACCGACAACCACCTGGTGCTGATCGACGTGTCCGGCTACGGGCTCACCGGCCGCCAGGCCGAGCAGGCTCTGCTGGACTCGGGCATCGTGACCAACCGCAACTCGGTCCCGCAGGACCCGAACGGCGCGTGGTACACCTCCGGCATCCGGATCGGCACGCCCGCGCTGACCACCCGTGGCCTGGGCACGGCCGAGATGGACCAGACCGCGGAGCTGATCCACACGGTGCTCACCCACACCACCGCGGGTGCCAACGCGGACGGCACCCCGTCGAAGGCCAAGTACACCCTGGACCCGGCCGTGGCCGACAAGGTCTCCCGCCAGGCCACCGACCTGCTGGCCCCCCACCCGCTCTACCCCACCGTAGACCTGGCCTAACCACCCCACCCGCCCGCACACCCGCACCCCGCGCGCGCCCGCACCCCGCGCGCCCGCACCCCGCACACCCGCACCCGCACACCCGCACCCCGCACTCGCGCGTCGATCTAGGGCAAATCGTTGTGACTAGAGATCAATGAGCGACGATTTTCCCTAGATCGACGCGGAGGGGGCGGGCGGGG
>NZ_JBHSQS010000020.1:0-90677 GCF_042658605.1 Micromonospora vulcania
TGGCTTTACAAGCACCCTGTTGAGTTCTCAAAGAACAACCACACACCGACCAGAAGCCCCACACTCAGTGGAACCCCAACTCGGGGCTTTTCCAGCTCGCGTCCCCGGCGCTTTCAGCGCCAGGCACTTTTACTACGTTACCCGCCGGTTTCCGCCGTGTCAAACCGGTGTTTCGCGGTTCGTCGTGCTTCATTCCGTATTGCGGGCACCATGTCTCGACCGGCTTGCGCCGCTCTCGTCACGGATTCGGCAGGCCGGCCGCTGCGGTTTCCCGCTAGCTCGCCCGGTGCCCTGCCGGTCGTTAACCTTACCCGGTCGGTTTCGCCGCACCAAATCCGCCTCGCGGGGATTTCGGGGCACCACCCGGTCCGGGATCCGGTAGGCATGCCTGCCCGACCCCGAGGCCTTCGCCGCGCTCCGGCCGCTTCAGGCTTTCGCCTGCTTCGTCCGTTCCGCGCTGGCAGAGAGAAAGTTACGCGTCCGGCGGAGTGATCGTCAAATCCGCCGGACGCGTCCCCTGTCACACCGTTGACGAGTGGCTATCCGCCCAGCTCAACGCCCGCAAACGAGCGCTTGCCGCGCCGCAGCACCAGGTATCGCCCGTGCAGTAGGTCGGTCGGCGACACGGCGGCGTCCACCTCGGTCACCCGGTTGTTGTTGACGTAGGCGCCGCCCTCGGCGATCACCCGGCGGGCCTCCTTGTGGCTGGAGACCAGTCCGGATTCCCGCAGCAGACCCGCGACATCCGGCAATTCGCCGGTGAGCTGCACCAGGCCGGCCTCGGTCAGCGCCGCGCGCAGCGTCTCGGGGGCCAGGTCGTCCAGCGATCCCCGGCCGAACAGTGCCTGACTGGCGGCGATGGCCTGCCGGGTCTCCTCGGCGCCGTGCACCAGGGTGGTCAACTCCTCGGCGAGCGCCCGCTGCGCCAGCCGGGCCGCCGGCCGTTCGGCGGTCTCCTTCGCCAACTCCTCCAGCTCGTCGCGGGAACGGAAGCTGAAGTACCGCAGGTAGCGGTCGACTTCCCGGTCCTCGACGTTGAGCCAGAACTGGTAGAACGCGTACGGGCTGGTCATCGTCGGGTCGAGCCAGACCGCGCCACCCTCGCTCTTGCCGAACTTCGTGCCGTCGGACTTGGTGACCAGTGGCGTGGTGAACGCCTGCACCGGCCCGGCACCACGCCGTCGCACATAGTCGACGCCGGCGGTGATGTTGCCCCACTGGTCGGAGCCGCCGAACTGGAGTTGGCAGCCATGCCGGCGGTGCAGTTCGAAGAAGTCGTTGGCCTGCAACAGTTGGTAGCTGAACTCGGTGAAGCTGATGCCGGTCTCCAGTCGGGCCCGCACCACCTCCCGAGCCAGCATCTTGTTCACCGGGAAGTGCTTGCCCACGTCGCGGAGGAACTCGACCACCGACATCTCGCCGGTCCACTCCAGGTTGTTGACCAGTTGCGCCGCGTTCTCCCCGGTGTACGACACGAACGGGGCCAGCTGGTCGTGGATCCGTTCGACCCAGCCGGCGATCACCTCGGGGGGGTTGAGCGTCCGCTCGGCGCTCTCCTTCGGGTCACCGATCTGCCCGGTCGCCCCGCCGACCAGCAGCAACGGGCGGTGGCCGGCGAGTTGCAACCGGCGGGCCATGGAGACCTGCATGAGATTGCCGACGTGCAGGCTCGGCGCGGTCGGGTCGAAGCCCACGTAGTAGGTGGCGCCGCCCCCGCCGTCGAGCAGCTCGCGCAGCTCGTCGAGGCCGGTCGAGTCCTGAATCAGGCCACGCCAGAGCAGGTCGTCGGTCAGGGAGTCCCGCCCGGACGGCGGGGGGCTACTGTCGGTCACGGTCACCGATTCTCCCCCATCGTCGGCACCGACCCGTACCGGGTTTGCCGCAACACGGCCCCCGATAGGCTGCTCCCCGTTGATCGAGGAGGGGTTGCCGTGGAGATGCCGGATCTGACGGGTGGCTTCGTCGCCCTGCTCGGGCTGAAGTTCGAGGAGGCGTCCGCCGACCGGGTGGTCATCAGCTGGCAGGTCCGCCCGGAGCTGCACCAGCCGTTCGGCATCCAGCACGGCGGGGTGTACTGCTCGGTGGTGGAGACCGCGGCCAGCGTGGGCGGCTCGCTCTGGCTGGCTGACCGGGGCACCGTGGTCGGCGTCGCCAACCAGACGGATTTCCTGCGGGCGGTCCGGGAGGGCGAGCTGCGGGCGGTGGGCACTCCGGTGCACCGGGGGCGTAGCCAGCAGCTCTGGCAGGTGGAGATCACCGACGCCGACGAGCGGCTGGTCGCCCGGGGCCAGGTCCGGTTGCAGAACCTCTCCCCCTCCTGATCCTGGGGGCGCGGCCCGCGCAGGATTCAGCCGCGTGCCTCGTCCAGCACCGGCTCGGCTTCGGCTTCGGCTTCGGCTTCGTCGAGCACCTGGCTGAGGCGTACCTCGGTGATGGCCCGGTGGTCGATGCTGGCCACCGTCAGCGTCCAGCCGTCCAACGTGACGTCCTCCCCCGCGATGGTGGGGATGTGCCCGAGGCGGGCCAGCACCAGCCCGGCGACGGTGGTGTAGTCGCCGGGCGGCCGCGACGGCAGCTCGACGCCGACGTCCGGCAGGTCGTGCACCGGGAACGTGCCGGGCAGCACCAGCGTGCCGTCCGCCTCGCGGCGCACCGCGTACCCGTCCCGGTCGGTCTCGTCGTAGATCTCGCCGACGATCTCCTCCAGGATGTCCTCCAGCGTCACGATGCCGTCGACGGCACCGCGCTCGTCCACGACCAGCGCGATGTGCTGGCGTTCGGCCTTGAACTGGCGCAGCGCGTCGACCACCGGCAGTGAGTCGGGCAGCAGCATCGGGGGGCGGGCGATCTCGTCGACCGGCCGGTCGTCGGGCACCCCCACCAGGTCGCGCAGGTGGATCACGCCGACCGTGTCGTCCAGGCCGCCGTGACGCACGACCGGCGCGCGGGAGTGGCCGGTGGCGGCCAGCACGAGCCGCGCGGCCTCCGCGGTGGTCCCGCTGTCGAGCGTGAAGACCCGCAACCGGGGTACGAGGACCGCCCGCAGCCGCCGGTCGGCGATCTCCACAGCGCCGGCGATGATCGTGCGCTGTTCCTTGGTGAAGCCGTGGTTGCCGGCGACGATGTCGCGCAGCTCGTCCGGGCCGATCTCCTCCGGCTCGTGCTTCGGGTTCAACCCGGCGAGACGGACCACCAGGTCACTGGTGGCGCCGAGCGCCCAGACGGCCGGGCGGGTGAGACTGGCGAGCAGGTCGAGCGGGCGGGCCACCAGCAGCGCCCAGCGCTCGGCGGACTGCATGGCGATCCGTTTGGGGGCGAGCTCGCCGAAGACCAGGGTGACGAAGGTGAGCGCGAGGGTGACCACCACGATCGCGACGGTGTCGGCGGCGCCCCCGAAGACCCCGAGCAGCGGTACGAGGGGCTTGGCCAGTGAGACGGCCGCGGCGGCGGAGGCCAGGAACCCGGCCAGCGTGATGCCGATCTGGATGGTGGCCAGGAAGCGGTTCGGATCCTTGGCCAGCCGGGCCAGCACCCGTCCGGCGCGGCTGGTGCGCTCCAGCCGTTGGATCTGGCTGTCCCGTAACGAGACCAGCGCCATCTCGCTGCCGGCGAAGAGGGCGTTGACGATGACCAGGACTCCGACCAGGGCCAGTTGGCTTCCGTAGCTCTGCACGCCTGGTTCGCTCCCTCGTGGGTGGTGGCACCGGCCGGTCCGCGCGGCGCCCGCCGGGCGGACAACCCGCTCGGCGTACGCGTGTCTGTGCCCCCTACGGCGTCGGCCGAACCCTGCCCGGGCGAGGCTACGCCGAGGTGGCGGGCAGATCGAGGACGTACGAGTCGCCCTCCGGGCGGAAGCCGAGCCGGTGGTAGTACGGGGCGACCATGCCGGGTGGGCTGACCACCCGGTTGAAGCCTCGTTCGGTGAACAGGCGGCTGCGCCGGTAGACGAACTCGCCCGGGGTGAAGTCGCGGAACTTCGGTGTCACGTAGTCCAGGTCGATCTGTGCGACGCCGCGCGCCTCGGCGTGCGACAGCACCACCCCGACCACCTCGTCGGCCTTGACCACCAGGAAGGCGGAGCGTCCCGCGGCGTCCGGCTCCCAACGGAAGGCGGGATTGAACCGGGCGATGTCGGTGGCGTGCACCCGCAGCGTGTGCGCCAGGAACTGGTCCTCGACTCCGACCTCCACCACCTGGTAGGTCTGCTCGTCGTGTCGGGTGGCGAGCATTCCCCGCAGGTACCAGATGTTGATCACCGCGAGCACGATGTTGAGCCCGACCATGGGCCAGACCTCGATCGCGGCGTTGAAGCCGATCAGCACGACGCAGCCGATGAGGTTGAGCGCGCGCAGCCGTAGGATGCGCGACTGCAGCAGCGACCAGACCAGCACCGCGGAGCCGGCCCAGCCGACCAGATCCAACCAGTTCACCCCGCGAGACTAGTGCCCGCCCAGGTCAGAGCCATCGGCGGGCAGCTCCAGCAGCCACTCCTCGACCTCGGTGCCGCGGCCGTTGGCGTACCCCGAGTCCTCGCCGACCACCGTGAAGCCGCACTTGCGCAGCACCGCGAGGGAGGCGGCGTTGTCCTTGGCGGCGCGGGCGTGCACCGGCCGGGGCAGCTCGCGCAGCAGGGCGGCGAGGGCGGCGGTGGCGTGGCCCCGACCCCAGCGTGCCGGGTCGATCCAGTAGCTGACCTCGGTCTGGTCATCGACCGGGAAGGCGCTCACGTAGCCGACCACGTCGCCGTCGGCCTCGATGGTGCGGACCATGTTCGCCGGGTTGGTGAGCACCCGCGCCCAGTGCCGGGCGAACTCGCGGTGGTCGGTCGGGTCCTCGGGGCCGAAGGCGGCCATCCGGTTGGCCTCCGGGTCCTGCTGGTGCAGGAAGAACTCCACGAGATCGTCCTCGCGGACCGGGCGCAGCTGTACGTCGGGGGTCATCCGACGAGGGTACGCAGCGCCCCCGACAGTGTGGCGCCCGTTCATGATCGCGCCTCGTGCACAGGCTCGCCGCCCGCCCCGGGCGGGGGCGGGCGGCGAGTGGTGGATCAGGAGTCGGTGCGGCCGAGCAGTTGCTCGAAGCTGGTGGTGAGGGCGAAGGGGTCGACCGGGCCGGCCGCCGCCGGTCGCCGCCGGACCAGCTCGGCGAGTTCGCCGCCGGCCCGCTCGATCCGGGCCCGCAACGCGCCGTCCGCGCTGCCACCGGACCAGTCCTCCGGGGCGGCGAAGACCGCGGTGGGGGCCACCACCGCCCGCAGGTAGCTGAACATCGGCCGTACGGCGTGCTCCAGGGCCAGCGAGTGCCGGGCGGTCCCGCCGGTGGCGCCGATCAGCACCGGCCGGCCGGCCAGCGAGTCGGCTTCCAGCACGTCGAAGAAGGACTTGAACAGCCCGTTGTAGGAGGCGCTGAAGATTGGGGTGACGGCGATGATCCCGTCCGCCCCGGTCACCGCGTCGGTGGCCGCGCGCAGCGCCGTCGGCGCGAACCCGGTGAGCATGTTGTTCACCACGTCGTGGGCGTACTCCCGCAGGTCGACGACGTGCAGTTCCACCTCGTCGCCGCCCCGGACCAGGTCGTCGCGGGTGGCCGCGGCGAGCTGGTCGGCGAGCAGCCTGGTGGCCGAGGGCTGGCTCAGCCCCGCCGAGACCACGGCCAGGGTCCGACGGGTCATCGGGACACCTCCGGCGCCTTGCCCGTGACGTCGTCGACGGCGTGCACGGTGCTGTCCTTGGCGCCACCGGCCGCGGCGACCAGCGAGGCGTGCGTCGGCGCCTCCGGGACGTGCACCGGACGCAGGGCGGCGAACTCCTTGCGCAGCACCGGCACGACCTCCTCGCCGAGCAGGTCGAGCTGCTCCAGCACGGTCTTGAGCGGCAGGCCGGCGTGGTCCATCAGGAACAGCTGTCGCTGGTAGTCACCGACGTAGTCCCGGAAGCCCAGCGTGCGGTCGATCACCTGCTGCGGACTGCCCACGGTCAGCGGGGTCTCCCTGCTGAACTCCTCCAACGACGGCCCGTGCCCGTAGACCGGGGCGTTGTCGAAGTACGGGCGGAACTCCCGGACGGCGTCCTGCGAGTTGCGGCGCATGAACACCTGACCGCCGAGGCCGACGATGGCCTGGTCGGCGGAGCCGTGGCCGTAGTGCGCGTAGCGCTCGCGGTAGAGCCCGACCATCCGCTCGGTGTGCTCCTTGGGCCAGAAGATGTGGTTGGCGAAGAAGCCGTCGCCGTAGTAGGCGGCCTGCTCGGCGATCTCCGGGCTGCGGATCGAGCCGTGCCAGACGAACGGGGGTACGCCGTCGAGCGGGCGCGGCGTCGAGGTGAACGACTGCAGGGGGGTGCGGTAGCGGCCCTTCCAGTCGACCACGTCCTCGCGCCACAGCCGGTGCAGCAGGTCGTAGTTCTCGATGGCGAGCGGGATGCCGGCGCGGATGTCCTTGCCGAACCACGGGTAGACCGGGCCGGTGTTGCCACGGCCCATCATGAGGTCGACCCGGCCGCCGGCCAGGTGCTGCAGCATCGCGTAGTCCTCGGCGATCTTCACCGGGTCGTTGGTGGTGATCAGCGTGGTGGCGGTGGACAGCAGGAGGCGCTCGGTACGCGCCGCGATGTGGCCGAGCATGGTGGTCGGCGACGAGGGCACGAAAGGCGGGTTGTGGTGCTCGCCCATGGCGAAGACGTCCAGGCCGACCTCTTCGGCCTTGAGCGCGATGGCGACCATCGCCTTGATCCGCTCATGCTCGGTCGGCTCCCGACCGGTGGTCGGGTCGACCGTGACGTCGCCGACGGTGAAGACTCCGAACTGCATGACGAGCTCCTCGCGTGTCGAACCGGGTCCCGCCGTGGTACCCGTACGAAGCGCTCAACTTATTTGACGTGTCAAATATTTCGCGGGCGACGGCTTGCCGAGTGGCACCGGTCACTCCGCTGCTCAGCCACCCGCGACCGAGGGCAGCACCTGCACCTCGGCACCGTCGCCAACCGGCGTGGCAAGCCCACCGGAGTGCCGGCAGTCTTCCCCGTCGACGTAGACGTTGACGTAGCGGCGCAGCTCACCACGCTCGTCGCGGATGCGGCGAGCCAGCCGGGGATGATCAGCGGACAGCTCGTCGAGCACCGCCCGCAGCGTCCCGGCGGCGGTGACGCTCAGCTGGCTGGCGCCCCCGGCCTCGCCGCGCAACGGGCCGGGCAGCAGCACGGTCACCACGTCACACCGCCGCGGCCCGGACGCAGAGCACGTCGGGCAGGTGCGCGGCCACCAACGACCAGGAGTCACCCTCGTCGCGGCTGGCGTAGACCTCGCCGGAGCGGGTGCCGAAGTAGACCCCGCCCGGGGTGGCGTCGTCGGCGCACATGGCGTCACGCAGCACCGCCGGGTAGAACGGCCCCTCGGGCAGCCCCACCGACAGCGGCTCCCACTTGCCGCCGGCGTCGGCGGAGCGGAACACCCGACAGCGGTGGTCGGTCGGGAACCGCTCGCTGTCGGCCACCAGCGGGAACGTCCACACCATGCCGGCCCGAGCCGGGTGGGTCACCACCGGGAAGCCGAAGTCGCTGGGCAGCCCGTCGGCGATCGAGGACCAGGTGCGACCGTCGTCGTCGGAGCGGTAGACGCCGTGGTGGTTCTGCGCGTAGAGCCGCTCGGGGTTGCTGGCGTCCCGGGCGACCTTGTGCACGCACTGACCGAACTCCGGCCACTCGTCGGGCAGGAAGTAGGCGCGGATGCCGGTGTTGCCCGGCGACCAGGTGGCCCCGGCGTCCTCCGAGCGGTAGACCCCGCCGGTGGACATGGCGACCAGCAACCGGGACGGATCGCGCGGGTGCGGAAGCACGGTGTGCACGGCCTGGCCACCGAACCCGGCACCCCACTGCGTGCGGTGCGGGTGGTCCCAGAGCGACCGGACCAACTCGAAGCTGTGGCCGCCGTCGGTGGACCGGAACAGCGCCGAGGGCTCGGTGCCGGCCCAGACCACGTCGGGCTCGTCGGGGCCGGCCGGCATCAGCTGCCAGACCCGCCCGAGGGTCGCCCCGGTGTCGGCCGGGAAGGCGACCGGGGCCTGGTCGGGCTCGGTCCAGGACGCGCCGAGGTCGTCGCTGGTGGCGACGCTGGGCCCGAAGTGTGAGCTGGACACGCTGGCCAGCAGCCGGGGGGCGGGGCGGCGGGTGTCGACCGCGACCGCGTAGACGCCGGTCATCGGGAAGTGCGGGCCGGTGATCTCCCAGCTGCGCCGGTCATCGGCGCTGGTGGCGAGGAACAGACCCTTGGCCGTGCCGATCGCGAGCAGCGTTGGCATGACAGTCTCCGAACGTGGACGGACAGGTGCGGTGATTATGGCCACACCCCCCGACAGGTTCGCCAGGCTCCACGCCGGGCCGCCGCCGGGTCAGGGCCGGATGCGGGGCACGTGCCGTCGGTACGCGCTGACCGTCGGGTCGTCGGCGAGCCAGAACCGCCACGGCAGGTCGTGCGCGCCGGTCACACCGACCCGTGGTCCGGCGGCCACCGCCGCCGTCGGCACCGGCCGCACCGGGGGGCGCAACCGGACCGGACCGTCGCCGAGCAGATAGCCGCCGTACGCCGTGCGGTCGATGCCGAGCGCCGAGCAGAGCCGAGCCGGCCCACGGGCCAGGTCCACGTCCCGGCGTACGGCCGGTCGGCGGGCTCGCGCCACAGCCAGCCCGTCGACCACCTCGCCGGCGCGCAGCAGCACCGCCGAGGCCTCGCCCTCGGCACCGGTGACCACGTTCATGCACCAGTGCATTCCGTAGGTGAAGTAGACGTAGGTGTACCCGGCCGGCCCGAACATCACCGCGTTGCGCGGGGTACGCCCCCGGTGCGCGTGCGAGGCCGGATCCCCGGCCATGCCGGCGTACGCCTCGACCTCGGTGATCCGGACGGTGACCCCGCCGGCGTGCAGCGAGCAGCCCAGCAGGCCGCGCGCGGCCGGCAGCAGCGGGCCGCCGAGCAGCTCCGCCAGCTCGGCGACGGCGGCGTGGTCACCCGGCACAAGCCCCATGACCCGACGGTACCCAGCCTTCCGCTCGACCATCCCGCCGACGAATCCCACCGACACCGGGAGGTCCTCCAGGGTTCACCCGTTGGACATTCCCGAAGCGAAACCCGCGCCGTGGCCTACAGGTGTAACCGGTGTCGTCGCACGGCGCGGCGGCACAGTTGAAGAGGAGTCCCTATGACCATACGTAGCATCCGGCGGCCCCTGGCCACCATCGGTCTGATCGCGGCCGGCGCCACGCTCGCCTTCGCCTCGTCCGCCAGCGCCAACGTGCCGCTGCGGGCGGCTGCGCTGACCGACGGCGCCCCGTTGACCGCTGTCACGCTCGGCGGCACCGGCAAGATCGACGCCAGTGGGGCCGCGGTCTTCGTTCCGGTCAGCCTGACCTGCTCACAGCCGACGCAGGTCGACCTGACCGTCAAGGTCGCCCAGGCGATCGGGGACACGATGCGGACCGGCACGACCACCCGGAAGGTGGCCTGCGACGCGACCACTCAGAAGGTGCGGATCGCGGTGACCGCCACCGAGCGTCCGTTCGCGCCAGGCGTGGCGTTCGGCGTGGTGACCGGCAACTCCTGCGACGCGCTGTGCAACTCGATCACCGACGAGCACCGGTTCGAGTTGGCGCTCTGAAGCGTGGCGTGGCGGCACGGCACGACCGTGCCGCCACGCTTCAACAACCTGTTGACAATTTCTCGTTGATGGCGTCTGCTTCAGACATGACGACGGACGATCCATTCACCGCACCCGACCCGGGTCGCGCCCGCGCCCACCGCACCCACGAGGCGCTGCTGCGCATCAGCGAGCGGCACGCCGGCAGCCCCGCGCAGCGCGGACGCTGGGCCCACCCGTACGTGCTGGATCCGTGGGAGGCGGTGGCCCTGGTCACCGCGTTGGCCGCCGGCGGCGCCGAGCGGGAAGCCGGGGAGGAGGCGGTCGACGCCTCCGACCTCACCGCCGCGCTGACCCTGCTGCCGCACGTCCGCGCCGAGCTGGACGCGTTGGAGGCCGGGCTGTTGACGCTGGCCCGCGACCGAGGGCTGACCTGGCAGGCCATCGCGTACGGGCTGGGGCTGGGCAGCGCGCAGGCGGCCCGGCAGCGCTACGAGCGGGTCGCCGCCCGCTCCGCCGACCAGACCGACTGATCCGCCGCCCCGGCGCGCGACCGGCGGATCGGCACACCGCGCGCGGGCCGGGGGACGGACGGGCAGACTGAGCGCACGACGAGGCCGGGAGGCACCCATGGAGCGCGCGGACATGCTGGCGTACTGCCTGGCCAAGCCGGGAGCGTGGCTGGACCGGCCGTGGGAGGGCGACGAGGTGGTCAAGGTCGGCAGCCGGATCTTCGCCTTCCTCGGCGACGGCGAGGGCAAGCCGACGGTCGGCATCAAGTGCGGCCCGACGCGGGAGGTGGCCGACGAGTGGTTGCACCGGTACCCCGACGACGCCCGGGTGATGGCCTACATCGGCCGGTCCGGGTGGAACACGCTGCGCCTGGACGGCGGAATCGACTCCGAGGAGTTGATCGAGGCGGTCGACGGATCGTACGACATGGTGGTGGCCAAGCTCCCGAAGCGGGAGCGCCCGACGGCCTGAACCGGCCGCGGCGCCGGCGGCGAGCGCCGGCGCCACGGCGAGGTCAGCGCGGGACGACCCGCTCGGTGGCCCACTCCCGCCAGCCGGCCAGCCGGTCCGCGGCGGTGGCGAGCTGGTCGGCGACCGGGCCGGGGCCGGTGGAGCCGGGGGTGATCCGGGCCGCGAGGGCCGAACGGACCGAGAGCACGTCGCGCACCGACGGGTCAAGGTGCTCGCTGACCGCGGCCAGGTCGGCGTCGGAGACCTCGTCCAACGCGCAGTCCCGGGCCACGCAGAGCGCCACCAGCCGACCGGTGATCTCGTGCGCGTCGCGGAACGGCACGTTGCGTCGGACCAGCCAGTCGGCCACCTCGGTGGCCAGCGAGAAACCGACCGGCGCGGCGGCGACCAGGCGGTCCACCCGGACGGTCATCGTGGAGATCATCCCGGCCAGGGCCGGTAGCAGCAGCTCCAGCGTGTCGACCGCGTCGAAGGCCGGCTCCTTGTCCTCCTGCATGTCCCGGTCGTACGTCATCGGCAGACCCTTGAGCATGGTCAGCACCGTCATCAGGCCGCCGACCAGTCGGCCGGACTTGCCCCGGGCCAGCTCGGCGATGTCCGCGTTCTTCTTCTGCGGCATGATCGACGAGCCGGTGGCGAAGGAGTCGTCCAGCTCCACCCAGCCGAACTCGTGGGAGGTCCAGAGCACCACCTCCTCGCCGAGGCGGGACAGGTGCACCCCGATCAGGGCGGTGGTGAAGAGGAACTCGGCCACGAAGTCCCGGTCGGCGACGGCGTCCATCGAGTTGGCGAACGACGTGCGGAAACCCAACTCCTTGGCCACGGCCACCGGGTCCAGCGGCAGCCCCGAGCCGGCCAGCGCGCCCGCGCCGAGCGGGCTGATCGCCGCCCGGTGGTCCCAGTCGCGCAGCCGCTCCAGGTCACGCAGCAGCGGCTGCACGTGGGCGAGCAGCCAGTGCCCGAAGGTGACCGGCTGGGCGTGCTGGAGGTGGGTCATGCCCGGCGCGGCGGTGTCCACGTGCCGCTCGGCCTGCTCGACCAGCGCTTCGGCCAGCTCGACCAGACGGCTGGCCACGCCCCGGGCGTGGTCGCGCAGGTAGAGCCGCAGATCCGTGGCGACCTGGTCGTTGCGGGACCGACCGGCGCGCAACTTGCCGCCGAGGCTGCCCAGCCGCTCCAGCAGCCCGCGCTCCAACGCGGTGTGCACGTCCTCGTCGTCGATGGTGGGGCGGAACGACCCGGAGGCGCAGGCGGCCTCCAGGTCGTCCAGGGCGGCCAGGATCCGGCCCAGTTCCTCCGGGTCGAGCAACCCGGCGCCGGCCAGCACCCGGGCGTGCGCCCGGGAACCGGCGATGTCGTACGGGGCCAGACGCCAGTCGAACTGCACACTCACCGACAGACGGGCGAGCGCCTCGGCGGGGCCGCCGGCGAACCGACCACCCCACAGGCTCGTCCGGTTGGTGGCGGCGCTGTTCTCGGTGAGGCTCTTGTCGTCCACCCCGCCCATTGTGGTACCCACTATCGTCAGCCGCCGACCCGGGCGTCCCGCGCCGCGGCCATCCGGCTCGGCAGACCCCAGAGCTGCACGAACCCCTTGGCCAGGGACTGGTCGAAGGTGTCGCCGGTGTCGTAGGTGGCCATCCCGAAGTCGTAGAGGCTCGCCTCGGAACGCCGGCCGGTGACGGTGGCCCGGCCGCCGTGCAGGGTCAGCCGCACCTCACCGCTCACGTGCCGCTGCGCGTCGTCGATGAACGCGTCCAGCGAGTCCTTCAGCGGCGAGAACCACAGGCCGTCGTAGACCAGCTCGCCCCAGCGCTGGTCGACGCCCTTCTTGAACCGGGCCAGGTCCCGCTCCACGGTGACCGCCTCCAGCTCCTGGTGGGCGGTGATCAGCGCGATCGCGCCGGGCGCCTCGTACACCTCGCGGCTCTTGATGCCGACCAGCCGGTCCTCGACCATGTCGAGCCGGCCGATGCCCTGCGCGCCCGCGCGCCGGTTCAGCTCCAGGATCGCCTGGTACGGGGTGACCGTCTCACCGTCGATGGCCACCGGCACGCCGGCGTCGAAGGTGATCACGACCTCGTCGGCGTCGCGGTCCTGCGCCGGGTCCGAGGTGTACGAGTAGAGATCCTCGATCGGGGCGTTCCAGATGTCCTCCAGGAAGCCGGTCTCCACCGCGCGGCCCCACAGGTTCTGGTCGATGGAGTACGGCGACTTGGCCGACACGTCGATCGGCAGGCCCTTCTCCTCGGCGAAGGCGATCGCCTTGTCCCGGGTCCAGGCGAAGTCCCGGGCCGGCGCGATGATCTTCAGGTCGGGGGCGAGCGCGTTCAGGCCAACCTCGAACCGGACCTGGTCGTTGCCCTTGCCGGTGCAGCCGTGCGACACGATCGTGCCGCCGTGCTTGCGTGCCGCGGCCACCAGGTGCTTGACGATCAGCGGCCGGGACAGCGCCGAGACCAGCGGGTAGCGGTCCATGTAGAGGGCGTTGGCCCGGATGGCGGGCAGGCAGTAGTCGGCGGCGAACTCGTCGCGCGCGTCGACCACCTCGGACTCGGCGGCGCCGCAGTCCAGGGCGCGCTGCCGGATGGCGTCGAGATCCTCGCCGCCCTGCCCGACGTCGACCGCGACCGCGATCACCTCGGCGCCGGTCTGCTCGGCCAGATACGGAATGGCGACGGAGGTGTCCAGACCTCCGGAGTACGCCAGAACGACCCGCTCGGTCATGATGCTGTGTTCCCTTCAACGGTGTCTTCCCGGCGGGCCCAGCCGGCGAGCTTGTCGCCGAGTGCGGCCCCGCCGACGGCCTCGCGGGCCACGACGAGGATGGTGTCGTCGCCGGCGATGGTGCCGACGATCTCTGGCAGGCCCGCTCGGTCCAACGCGCTGGCCAGGTATTGGGCTGCGCCCGGCGGGGTACGCAGCACGGCGATGTTGCCGCTGGAGTCGACCCCGTTGAGCAGCTCGCGCAGCAGCCGTACCAGCCGGGCGGGGGCCGACTCGGCGTCGCGCAGCGGCCGGTGGCCGTCCTCCGGGATCAGGTAGACGGCCGGCCCGACGCCGCCGCGGACCTTGACCGCGCCCAGCTCCTCCAGGTCCCGGGAGAGGGTGGCCTGGGTGACCCCGACGCCGTCACCGGCGAGCAGGTCGGCCAGTTCGGTCTGCGAACGGATCGCCTTGTCGCGGATCAGCTCGACGATCCGGGCGTGCCGCGCGGCCCGGGTCAGCGGGGCGGTCATCGTGTCCCCCCGGTCGCCGTCTCGGCGTCGAGCAGGAACGCCAGCAGCGCCTTCTGGGCGTGCAGCCGGTTCTCGGCCTGGTCGAAGACCGCGCTCTGCGGGCCGTCGAGCACCTCGTCGGTGATCTCCTCGCCGCGGTGCGCGGGCAGGCAGTGCAGCACGATCGCGTCCGGGGCGGCCTGACCGAGCAGCTCCTTGTTGACCTGGTAGGGCAGGAACGGGGTGATCCGGTCCAGCCCGTCGGCCTCCTGCCCCATCGAGGTCCAGGTGTCGGTGGCCAGCACGTCGGCGTCGCGTACCGCCTGGACCGGGTCGGTCAGCACCCGTACCGAACCACCGGTGCCGGCCGCGATCTGGGCGGCCCGGGCCACCACGACCGGGTCCGGTGCGAAACCCTCCGGCCCGGCGACCCGCACGTGCATGCCGGCCATCGCCCCGGCCAGCAGGTACGACTGCGCCATGTTGTTCGCGCTGTCCCCCACGTACGCCAGGGTGCGCCCGGTCGTGCCGCCGCACCGCTCGCGGACGGTGAGCAGGTCGGCCAGCAACTGGCAGGGGTGGAAGCCGTCGGTCAGCGCGTTGACCACCGGCACGCTCGCGCCCTGGGCCACCTCGGCGATCCGGTCGTCGCCGTGGGTACGCAGCACGATGGCCACGACGTAACGGGACAGCACCCGCCCGGCGTCGGCCAGCGCCTCGCCCCGACCGAAGTGCGTGACCTGGTTGTCCACGACGAGCGGGTGGCCGCCCAACTCGGCGATCCCGACGTCGAACGAGATCCGGGTCCGCAGGCTCTGCTTGTCGAACAGCACCGCCACCGAACGCGGCCCGGTCAGCGGCCGGTAACCGAACCGGTCCGCCTTCATCCGCGCCGCCAGGTCGAGCACCGTGGACTGCTCGGCCGGCGAGAGGTCGTCGTCGCGCAGGAAGTGCCGGGTCATGGGGTCGTTCCCGTCGTGGTCCGCGCGGAGATCTTGGCGGCTGCCGGCCCCTGGGAGGGCAGTTTCCCTCCAAGATCTGCGGCGGTCGTGACCGCGTCCAGGGCGGCGGGCAGCGCGGCGAGGAAGGCGTCCGCCTGGGCGGCGGTGAGGATCAGCGGCGGCGCGAGCCGGACCACGCCCGGCTGCACCGGGTTGACCAGGAAACCGGCCTCGCGCAGCGAGTCGGCCAGCACCGACGCCACCGGCGCGGCGAGCGTCACGCCGAGCAGCAGCCCAGCGCCGCGCACCCCGTCGACCAGCGGGTGACCCAACGCCTCGATCCCCTGCCGCAGCCGCTCACCGACCCGCTTGACGTGATCGAGCAGCCCCTCGTTGGCGATGGTCGCCACCACGGCGAGCGCGGCGGCGCAGCTGACCGGGTTGCCACCGAACGTGGTGCCGTGCGAACCGGGACCGAGCAGGTCGGCGGCCGGTCCGAAGGCCAGGCAGGCCCCGATGGGCAGCCCGCCGCCGAGGCCCTTGGCCAGGGTCACCACGTCCGGCTCCACGCCCTCGGCCTGGTGGGCGAACCAGTGTCCGGTACGCCCGACGCCGGTCTGCACCTCGTCGAGCACCAGCAGCGCGCCGTGCCGGGAGGTGATCCGCCGGGCCGCGGCGAGATAGCCTGCCGGCGGTACGACCACGCCGTTCTCACCCTGGATCGGTTCCAGGATCACCATCGCGGTGGCGTCGGTGACCGCCGCCTCGAGCGCGGCCACGTCGCCGTAGTCGACGTGCGTCACCTCGCCGGGGAGCGGGCGGAACGGATCGGCCTTGGCCGGCTGACCGGTCAGCGCGAGGGCGCCCATGGTGCGGCCGTGAAAGCCACCCCGGGTGGCGACCACCTGGGTGCGGCCGGTACGCCGGGAGAGTTTGAACGCCGCCTCGTTCGCCTCCGCGCCGGAGTTGGCGAAGAAGACCCGACCGGGCCGGCCGGCGAGCGCCAGCAGCAGCTCGGCCAACGCGACCGGCGGCTCGGCGACGTAGAGGTTGGAGACGTGACCGAGGGTGGCGACCTGCTTCGACACGGCGGCCACCACGGCCGGGTGGGCGTGCCCGAGGGCGTTCACCGCGATCCCGCCGACCAGGTCGAGGTATTCCCGGCCGGCGTCGTCGACCACGACCGCTCCGGCGCCGGAGACCAGCGCCAGCGGCGGTGTGCCGTAGTTGTCCATCATCGACTGCGTCCAGCGCTGCGCCAACGTGCTCATGACTCAACCACCATCGTGCCGAACCCTTCCGAGGTGAACACCTCGAGCAACGTTGAGTGCGCCACCCGACCGTCGACGACGTGCGCGGCGGGCACTCCCCCACGCACCGCCCGCAGGCAGGCCTCCATCTTCGGCACCATCCCCGATTCGAGGGTGGGCAGCAGCTTCGCCAGGTCGTCCGCGACGATCTCGGAGATCAGGCTTCCGGTGTCCGGCCAGTCGGCGTACAGGCCGGGCACGTCGGTGAGCACGACCAGCTTGCGGGCCCCCAGCGCGATCGCCAGCGCCGCGGCGGCGGTGTCCGCGTTGAGGTTGTGCAGCACACCGTCGACGTCCGGCGCGACCGTGGAGATCACCGGGATCCGGCCGGCCGCGATCAGGTCGGTCACCGCCGACACGTCGACCGACTCGACGTCACCGACCTGCCCCACGTCGACCGGCAGCCCGTCCACGTACGCCGGGCGGCGCACCGCGGTGAACAGCCGCGCGTCCTCACCCGAGAGGCCCACGGCGTACGGGCCGTGCGCGTTGATCGACCCGACCAGCTCGCGGCCGACCTGCCCGACGAGCACCATCCGGACCACGTCCATCGCCTCGGCGGTGGTCACCCGCAGGCCGCCCCGGAACTCGCTGGCGATGCCGAGCCGGCCCAGCATGGCGGAGATCTGCGGGCCGCCGCCGTGCACCACCACGGGCTTGAGGCCCGCGTACCGCAGGAAGACCATGTCGGCGGCGAACGCCCGCTGCAACTCGGGGTTGATCATGGCGTTGCCGCCGTACTTGACCACCACGGTGGCGCCGGCGAACCGGGTGAGCCAGGGCAACGCCTCGATCAGCGCCTCCGCCTTGGCCTGGGCGCGGGTGAGGTCGGTGTCGAGGCTCATGTCGAGTACGCCGAGTTCTCGTGCACGTACGCGTGGGACAGGTCGTTGGTCCAGATCGTCGCGGCCGACGTGCCGGCGTGCAGGTCGATCTCGATCGTCACGTCGCGTCCGGTCAGGTCGACCTTCGAGCGGTCCTCGGCGGCGGCGCCGGACCGGCACACCCACACCCCGTTGACCGCCACGTCCACGCCGTCCGGTTCGAAGGCGGCGGCGGTGGTGCCGACGGCGGCGAGGATCCGGCCCCAGTTCGGGTCGTTGCCGAACAGCGCGGTCTTGACCAGGTTGTTGCGGGCCACCGTACGGCCCACCTCGACCGCGTCGTCCTCGTCGGCCGCGCCGACCACGTCGATGGCGATCTGCTTGGTGGCGCCCTCGGCGTCGGCGACCAACTGCTGGGCCAGGTCGTGGCAGGCGGCGGTGACCGCGGCGGTCAACTCGGCCGCGGTCGGCTCGATGCCGCTCGCGCCGCTGGCCAGCAGCAGCACGGTGTCGTTGGTGGACATGCAGCCGTCCGAGTCGACCCGGTCGAAGCTGACCCGGGTGGCGGCGCGCAGCGCCTCGTCCAGCAGCGCCGGCCCGGCCACCGCGTCGGTGGTCAGCACGCAGAGCATGGTGGCCATCCCCGGCGCGAGCATCCCGGCGCCCTTGGCCATACCGCCGACCGTCCAGCCACTGCCCTGGGCGACCGTGGTCTTCGGCCGGGTGTCCGTGGTCATGATCGCCTCGGCGGCGGCCGGGCCGCCGTCGCGGGCCAGCCCCCGGATCGCCGAGCGGACGCCGGGCAGCAGCTTCGCCATCGGCAGCCGCTCACCGATCAGCCCGGTGGAGCAGACCGCCACCTCCCCGGCACCGAGGATCAACCGCGGGCTGACCGAGGTCAACGCGGCGGCGGTGTGCTCGGCGGTGGCGTGGGTGTCCTGGAAGCCGGCCGGGCCGGTGCAGGCGTTGGCGCCACCGGAGTTGAGGACCACCGCGCGGACCACGCCGCCCTGCACGACCTGCTGGGTCCAGATCACCGGCGCGGCCTTGACCCGGTTGGTGGTGAAGACCCCGGCGATGCCGGCGTCCGGGCCGTCGTTGACCACCAGCGCGACATCGGTGCCACTGGTCTTCAGCCCGGCGGCCACGCCGGCCGCCCGGAACCCCCGCGGAGTGGTGACGCTCACGGCGCCACCCCCCACACCGACAGGCCCGTCGTCTCCGGCAGGCCGAGCATCAGATTCGCGTTCTGTACGGCCTGACCGGCCGCGCCCTTGCCCAGGTTGTCCAACGCGCTGAGCACGATCAGTCGACCGGAGTCCACGTCGACGGTGGCCTGCAGGTGGCAGGAGTTCGAGCCCAGCGTGGCGGCGGTGTGTGGCCAGCGACCCTCGGGCAGCACGTGCACGAACGGCGCGTGGGCGTACGCCTGCGCCAGCACCTGCTGCGGGTCGACGCCACGGGCCGGCACCGCGGTCACCGTGGCCAGGATGCCGCGCGGCATCGGGGCGAGGACCGGGGTGAACGACAGGCCGGTCGCCCCGGTGGCCTGCTTGATCTCCGGGACATGCTGGTGGGTGCCGACCCGGTACGGCGACAGGTCGCCCAGCACCTCGCTGGCCAGCAGGTGCGGCTTGGCCGCCCGCCCGGCGCCGGAGGTGCCGGAGGCGGCGACCACCACCACGTCGGCGGGGCTGGCCGCGCCGTCGGCGATCAGCGGCGCGAGCGCCAGGGTGATCGCGGCGGCGTAGCAGCCGGTGTTCGCGACCCGGGTGGAATCGGCGATCAACTCCCGCTGGCCGGGCAGCTCGGGCAGGCCGTAGGTCCACGAGCCGGCGTGCGTGCCGCCGTAGTACTGGGCCCAGGCGTACGGGTCGGCGAGCCGGTGGTCGGCGCCCAGGTCGACGACCCGCACCTCGGCGGGGAGCTGGGCGGCCAGCGCCGCCGACTCACCGTGCGGCAGGGCCAGGAAGACCAGGTCCGCGTCGGCCAGGGTCGCCGGATCGGTCTCGCCGAGCACCAGATCCAGGCCGGTCAGCTGCGGGTGCACCACGTCGACGCGGTGCCCGGCCTGGCGGTGCGCGGTTGCGGCGACCACCTCGAACTCCGGGTGCCCGGCGACCAGGCGCAGCAACTCGCCCCCGGCGTAACCGCTCGCGCCAGCGACCGCGACTCGGATTCCCATGCTAACCCCCGTATGACTATGCAGTGGAAGATTAACAACGAAGGCTGCCGGCTGCAACTTAATACGGTGTGATGCAAGAAACCACGCCACCCTTGTCCGCCCGAGCGCCCGGTGCGGCATTTCCTCCGTGCGGTGCCCGGTGCGCAACGACGGCGGCCCCCGTACCCAACCGGGTACGGGGGCCGCCGTTCGTGGTGCGTCAGGCGCCGCGCAGGGTGGCACCGAAGCGCTGCGCGGCGACGGCGACCGCCGCGTCCCGGGCGGCCACCGCCTCCTCGACGGTCAGCGTCCGGTCCGGCGCGCGGAAGGTGAGCTTGTACGCCAGCGACCGGCGCCCCTCGCCGAGCTGCGCACCGGCGTACACGTCGAACAGCCGCACGTCCTCCAGCAGCTCGCCGGCGCCCGCCTCCAGGGCACGGCGCACCTGCTCCGCCGGCACCGACTCGTCGACCACCAGGGCCACGTCGATCAACGCCGGCGGGAAGCCGGAGACACCCGGGGCCGGCGTCACCGGCGCGGGCGGCAGCGCGTTCAGGTCCAGTTCCATGGCGCTGGTACGCCGGGGCAGCTCCAGCGCGGCCACCACCGCCGGGTGCAGCTCGCCGGCGTGCCCGACGACCGTGCCGTCGACCCGCACCTCGGCGCAGCGGCCGGGGTGCCACGGGGCGTACTGGGCGGCCCGCAGCTCGACCCGCTCGGCGGGAACACCGGCGGCGTCCAGCACGTCCCGGGCCGCCTCGATCGCGTCCGCCCAGCCGGCCGCCCGACCCGGACCCCACCAGCCGGCCGGGTCGATGTCGCCGGTCAGCACCGCCGCGACGTGCACCGGCTGCGCCGGCACCACCGCGTCGGCCGCGGCGAACTCCGCGTCGGTGGGCCGCCGGTCCACGCCCATCGCCGGCGGGCTGCCGGCGTCGACGCGCGGGTGGAAGACCGCCCCGATCTCGTAGAGCGCGAGGTCGCGGTGTCCCCGGCCGAGGTTGCGCTTGAGGATGCCCAGCAGCGGGCCGAGCAGCATGGTGCGCAGCAGCGGCTCCTCCTCGGACAGCGGATTGGCCAGCCGTACCGCCGGGCGACGCGGGTCGTCGGCCGGCAGGCCGAGCAGATCCGCCAGCTCGGGCGACACGAACGGGTGCGCGAGCACCTCCACGTACCCCCGCTCGGCCAGCGACCCGGCGACCGCCCGGCGCCGACGCTGCGACGCGGTCAGACCCCGCCCCGGGGGCGCGGTCGGCAGCACCGACGGCACCCGGTCGTACCCGTCGAGGCGGACCACCTCCTCGACCAGGTCGGCCGGGTCGGTCAGGTCGGGCCGCCAGCTCGGCGGGGTGACGCTGAGCGCGACGCCCGCGCCGCTGGCCACGCCGACCGCGCCCGGCTCCTCGGCCAACCGGTCCGCGCCCTGGGCGACCGTGCAGCCGACCCGCTCCAGCAGGGCGACCACCCGCGCCGGCGGGTAGTCGACCCCGATGCGCCGGGTCGGCAGGTCCGCCGGCAGCGTGATCGGGGTACGCGGACGGACGTGGTCGAGATCCAGGATCTCGGCGCTCGGCGCGCCGCCACCGTGCTCGGTAAGCAGCCGTGCGGCCCGCTCCAACGCGACCAGCGGCAGGGCCGGGTCGACGCCCCGCTCCCAGCGCTTGGCGGCCTCGCTGAACAACTTGTGCCGACGGGCGGTACGCCCGACCATCGCCGCGTCCCAGTGCGCGGCCTCGAAGAGCACGTTGGTGGTGCCGGCGACGACCTCGCTGGTCTCGCCGCCCATCACCGCGGCCAGCGAGATCGGACCGGTCTCGTCGCAGATGACCATGTCGTCGGCCGTGAGCACCCGGTTGATTCCGTCCAGGGTGGTCAGCTTCTCCCCCGCCTCGGCGCGGCGGACCACCAGCGGCCCGGCGATCCGGTCGGCGTCGAAGGCGTGCATCGGCTGGCCCAGTTCGAGCATCACGTAGTTGGTGATGTCGACCGGCAGCGAGATGCTGCGGATGCCGGCGGTGGTGAGCCGCTGCTGCATCCAGGACGGCGACGCCGCGGTCGGGTCGACGCCGCGGACCAGGCGGGCGGCGAACCGGTCGCAGCCGACCGTGTCGCGCACGTCCACCGGGTACGCCGGTTCGGCCGTACCGCCCGGAGCGGGCACCTGGGCCGGGTCGCGGAACGGCAGGTCGAACGCGTGCGACAGCTCCCGGGCCAGGCCGCGCAGGCTCAGCGCGTACCCCCGGTCCGGGGTGATCTCCAGCTCGAGCACCACGTCGTCCAGGCCGACCACGGCCCGCGCGTCGTCGCCCGGCTTGGCCGCCAGGTCGGAGGGCAGCACGATGATGCCGGAGTGGTCGTCGCCCAGGCCCAGCTCCTTGGCCGAGCAGATCATGCCGGCGGAGTTGTGCCCGTACGTCTTGCGGGCGCCGATGGCGAAGCCGCCGGGCAGCACACCGCCGGGCAGGATCACCACCACCCGGTCACCGGGCGCGAAGTTGCGCGCACCGCAGACGATCTCCTGCGGCTCGCCGGTGCCGTTGGCGTCGCCCACGTCGACCCGGCAGAACCGGATCGGCTTCTTGAACCCGGTCAGCTCCTCGATCTCGCGCACCTCGCCGACGACCAACTGGCCGGTGACGGTCTCCCGCAGATCCACCACGGACTCGACCTCGATACCGAGGTCGACCAGGGCCTGCTCCAGGTCACCGGTGGGCAGGTCGGCGGGGAGGTCGACGTACTCGCGTAGCCAACTGACAGAAACTCGCATGACTTCAGACCACCGTTCCCGTGTCTCGTACCCGCATCGCCTACGCCCCGGTCCCGAGCGCGCGGCTGAACCGCACGTCGCCCTCGAAGAGATGGCGGATGTCGCTGACTCCGTGCCGGATCATCAGGGTCCGGTCGATGCCCATGCCGAAGGCGAAGCCGGAGTAGACCTCCGGGTCCACGCCGCAGGCGCGCAGCACCCGCGGGTTGACCATGCCGCAGCCGCCCCACTCGACCCACTGCGGACCGTCGCGGTGCTCCGGGAACCAGACGTCGAACTCCGCCGACGGCTCGGTGAACGGGAAGTAGTGCGGCCGCCACCGGGTCTTCGCCTCCGGGCCGAAGATCGCCCGGGCGAAGTGGTCGAGGGTGCCGCGCAGGTGCGCCATCGTGATGCCCTTGTCCACGACGAGGCCCTCGGCCTGGTGGAAGACCGGACTGTGGGTGGCGTCCACCTCGTCGGTGCGGTAGACCCGGCCCGGGCAGATCACGTAGATCGGCGGCTTGCGGCTGAGCATGGTGCGGGTCTGCACGGTGGACGTGTGCGTCCGCAGCACCAGGCCGGAGCCCTCGGGTGCGATGTGGAAGGTGTCCATCAGCCCGCGCGCCGGGTGGTCGACGGGAATGTTCAGCGCGTCGAAGTTGACCCACTCCAGGTCGACCTCGGGGCCCTCGGCCACCTCGTAGCCCATCCCGATGAACAGGTCGCTGATCGTCTCCATCAGCGTGCTCAGCGGGTGCCGGGCACCGCGCGGACGCCGGTCGTAGGGCAGGGTGACGTCCACCCGCTCCTCGATCAGCACCCGCTCGGCCTGCGCGCGCTCCAGGATCTCGGCGCGGTCGGCGTACGCGGTCTCGATCGCCCGGCGGGCCTCGTTGACCCGCTTGCCGGCATCGGACTTGGCGGCCGGCGGCAGCGCGCCGATCTCCCGGCGGGCCAGCGAGACCGGCGACCGGTCACCGAGGTGCCCGGGGCGCAGCGCGGTCAGCGCGTCCGGGTCGGCGGCGGCGGCGAAGGCCGTCGCGGCGTCGGCGACGGCCTCGGCCAGTGCGGCCGGGTCGAGCAGGGCGACCTGCTTCGGGTCGTACGGATCGTTGCGGTAGCTCATGGCGTACGGGCACTCCCTCACGGCGGCGCCAGCCCTCACCGGGGCGGCTAGGCGAGTCTACGGACGCGCGGCTGTGCCGCAGCCCGCCGGTAGGAGTTGTGCAGGGAGCAGGTCAGGCCCGCCGCCCGCCGACACCGGCGGGCTGGCTAAACGAACGCCGTGGCGCGTTCATGGACGGACGGTCTCCCCTGCTGTCGGTCGCGCCGGGTGCGGACACCGTCAGCGCTGTGCTCTCGCTGAAGCGTACAGGCAGACCGCCGCGGCGGCAGCCAGGTTAAGGCTCTCCGCGCGCCCGTGCAGCGGCACCCGGACCCGGGCGTCGGCGGCGGCGGCCAACTCCTCGGGCAGCCCGTGCGCCTCGGAGCCGAACAGCCAGGCGGTGGGCTCGGCGAGCCGCCCGGCGTCGGCCAGGTCGTCCAGGTCGCTGTCGCCGTAACCGGTGGTGGCGAGCACGGTCAGCCCCGCCGCGCGCAGCGCCTCGACCACCTCGACCGGGTCGGCGGCGCGGACCACGTCGACGTGGAAGAGACTGCCGGCCGAGGCCCGTACGCACTTGCCGTTGTACGGGTCGACGGCGTCGCCGGCGAAGACCACCGCGCCGGCCCCAGCGGCGTCGGCGGTACGCAGCACGGTGCCGGCGTTGCCCGGGTCACGGATCTCGGCGAGCACCGCCACCAGCCGGGGCGCACCGGCGAGGGCCTGCTCCAGCGGGACGTCCAGGTGCCGGCAGACGGCGACCAGCCCCTGCGGGGCGACGGTCTCGGCCAGCGCGGCGAGCCCGTCGTCGGTCACCTCGGAGACCGGCACGTCGGCTCGGGCCGCCGTGGCGGCCAGGTCCGCGTACCGGTCGAGGGCGGTGGGCGTACCGAAAAGCTCGGTGACCACCCCGGGCCGCGTCAGGGCCTCGCGGACCGCCTGCGGGCCCTCGGCCAGGAAACGGCCGGCGGCCTCGCGGTCCCGACGGCGCTGGAGGCGGCGGGCGGCGACCACCCTGGGGGTACGCGGGGTGAAGGCCATGGTGTGTGGTCCTCCGGCACGATCGAGGCGCCCCCCGGACGGCGGTGCCGACACGGGAGACGCCTCGCTCAGGTGCGCGGGGATCAGGCGGCCTGGGCCGCCGCGCCGCCGGTGCCCTCGGCCGCGACCGCGGCCCGGGCCAGCTCGACGATCGCCGCGAAGGCGGCGGCGTCGTTGACGGCCAGGTCGGCGAGGATCTTGCGGTCCACCTCGATGCCGGCCAGACGCAGGCCCTGGATCAGACGGTTGTAGGTCATCCCGTTGGCCCGGGCGCCCGCGTTGATCCGCTGGATCCACAGCTGCCGGAAGTCGCCCTTGCGGTCACGACGGTCCCGGTAGGCGTACTGCATCGAGTGCAGCACCTGCTCCTTGGCCTTGCGGTACAGCCGGGAGCGCTGACCGCGGTAACCGCTCGCGGTCTCCAGCAGGGTACGACGCTTCTTCTGGGCGTTTACAGCCCGCTTGACGCGTGCCATCTCAACTCCTTCTTAGGTAAAGGTGGCGCGCGTCAGCGGCCGAGCAGCTTCTTGATGCGCTTGACGTCGGCCTTGGCCAGCACGACCGTGCCGGTCAGCCGGCGGGTCTGGGTGGAGGGCTTCTTCTCCAGGTTGTGGCGGAGGCCGGCCTGCTGGGCAACGATCTTGCCCTTGCCGGTCACCTTGACCCGCTTACCCATACCCGTGTGGCTCTTCATCTTCGGCATGTGGAACGTCTTCTCCCCTGTTACTCGCCGCTGGTGTCGGCGGCGACGCCGGTCTCACCGGCTACTGCGGTCTCGCCGGCCGCCGCGGTCTCATCGGCTGCCGGGGCGGACTCGTCCCCCCGGTCCCGAGGTGCACCGCGGGACGCCGTAGCGGCGACCGCGGAGGCCTTGACGGCCCGATGCGGAGCGAGAACCATGATCATGTTTCGGCCGTCCTGCTTCGGGGCGGCTTCCACGTATCCCAGGTCCGTGATCTCGGATTCGAGCCGACGCAGGAGCCGGTAGCCCAGCTCCGGGCGGCTCTGTTCGCGACCGCGGAACATGATCGTCACCTTGACCTTGTCGCCCGCCTTGAGGAACCGCACCACGTGACCCTTCTTGGTCTCGTAGTCGTGCGGGTCGATCTTCGGCCGAAGCTTCATTTCCTTGATGACGGTCTGCTGCTGGTTACGCCGCGCTTCGCGCGCCTTGAGTGCGCTCTCGTACTTGAACTTGCCGAAGTCCATGAGCTTGCACACCGGCGGGCGCGCCATCGGCGCAACCTCGACCAGGTCCAGATCGACGTCCGCGGCCAGCTGAAGGGCGCGCTCCAGCGGGACGATGCCCACCTGCTCACCCTCGGGGCCGACCAGTCGGACCTCACGTGCCCGGATCTGCTCGTTCACGCGTGGTTCGACGCTGATGGGGCCTCCTCGAGTCGTTTCTGCTTTCGTGTCGACCCTGCGGCTCCCGGGTGGGAACCGACCTGGAAAGCAGAAGGCCCCGGCGCATGCCAGGGCCCGCTCGACCGGTCGGCACGATCACAGGATCGCGCATCCGGAACCGGGACGTGCCCGGAACCGGGGACCGGACCCGGCCACCGTGGCGGCGACTCGGGTGGGAGCAGGCGCTCCGCTTTCGTGGCTGCCTGCTCGCACGCGGAGACAGCCTGGTCGACTCCACAACCCTACACCCGCACCCCGCGCGCCCCCCAACCGCCCCACCACCCCACTCGCGCCGCGGCGCTCCGCACGCGCGACGCGCGGGGCCAGGGCGGGCCGGCCGGCCTGGCCGCAAGATCCGCACAGTTTCCACGAGAGAGTGGTCTCCGGCGGGCGGGAGGCCACTCTCTCGGCGCTAGGTGGAAGGTCAGTGGCCGGGGGCGCGGGCGGCGAGGGTGTCCAGGTGCGCCTGGTGCAGCCGGCGCAGGGCGCGGACGCCGTCGACGGCCAACTCCTTGTCGGCGGCCTGGAGGGCGACCAGCGGCAGCAGGTCGTCGTCGTACAGCTCCAGGCTGGCCCAGGGCGCGCCCCGGTCGAAGCGGATGCCGCGGACGACCTCCCAGGGCAGGTCGTACGAGCCGATGATGTTGCGCACCCGCACGCCGCGCGCGTCGGCCTCCACCCGGGGACGGGTGAACAGCAGGAAGCCCAGCGCCCCGAAGATGCCGAGGCCGATCATGGCGATCTGGTCGCCGCGTTGGAAGCTGCCGTAGCCGTCGCCGGTCGGGCCGCTCAGCGAGGTGGCCACCAGCCCGAACACCACCACCAGCGCGATCGCGGCGGACCAGCAGACCACCCGGATGCGGCGGGGCTTCAGGCGGATCGGCTCGGTGTCACTCACCCCACCAGTCTGCCACCCGACCCCGGCCGGCGGTCGCGCCACCCGCCGAACGCGAGCGGCGTGGCGCGCCGCCGTCGCGCCGAAGGAGATCAACTCCAGGTCGACACGGTGGGGATGCCCGCAGACGCAAGCGCTCAGAGGCGGCAGGCGTGGATGTTGGTGACCAGGATGGCGCGGGCGCCCAACTCGTACAGCTCGTCCATGATCCGGTGCACGTCGTCGCGGAGCACCATCGCCTGCACCGCCACCCAGCCCTCGCGGTGCAGCGGCGACACCGTCGGCGACTCGATGCCCGGTGTGAGCGAGCTGGCCCGGTCCAGCAGGCCGGCCGGCACGTCGTAGGCGAGCATCACGTAGCGGCGGGCCACCAGCACGCCGTGCAGCCGGCGCAGCAGCTGATCGGCCTGCGGGTGCGCCGGTGCGCCGGCCCGACGGACCAGCACGGCCGACGAGCGCAACAGCGGCTCGCCGAAGACCACCAGGCCGGCCTGGCGCAGGGTCGCCCCGGTCTCCACCACGTCGGCGACCACGTCGGCGACGCCGAGCCGTACGGCGTTCTCCACCGCGCCGTCGAGGCGGATCACGTCGGCCTTGAGACCCAGCTCGCTGAGGTGCCGGTCGACCAGTCCCGGGTACGCGGTGGCGATCCGGTGCCCGCCCAACTCCCGTACCGAGGCGATGTCGTCGGGGCGGGCGGCGAAGCGGAAGGTGGCCTGGCCGAACGCGAGGTCCACCACCTCCTCGGCCGGCGCGGCCGAGTCGATCAGCAGGTCCCGGCCGGTGATCCCGAGGTCGAGGTCACCGGAGCCGACGTAGGTGGCGATGTCCTTGGGGCGCAGGTAGAAGAATTCGACGTCGTTGGAGTCGTCCCGGCAGACGAGGTCCTTGGGGTCGGTGCGCTGGCGGTAGCCCGCCTCGCGCAGCATCTGGGCGGCCGGTTCGGCCAGGGTGCCCTTGTTGGGAATGGCGACACGCAGCATGACGGAGTGCTCCTTCGATCCGGATGGCGATCAACGGGTGGGGGCACTCACAGATGTCGGTAGACGTCCTTGAGCTCGAGACCACTGGCGAGCATCAGCACCTGGACCTGGTAGAGCAGCTGGGAGATCTCCTCGGCGGTACGCTCCGGTCCCTCGTGCTCGGCGGCCATCCACGACTCGGCCGCCTCCTCGACGACCTTCTTGCCGATGAAGTGCACGCCCTTGTCCAGCGCGGCGACGGTGCCCGAGCCCGGGGTGCCGGCGGCGGCCTTGGCCTGCAGCTCGGCGAACAACTCCTCGAACGTCTTCACGACGGACGATTCTTCCAGCCGCCCGGCCGGCACCCCGCCCCCGGGTCCACCGGCATCCAGCCAGCGGACACCGAGCCACAATTCCCTATCAACCCGGTGGGACACTCTCGGATCGACGCCGATGGAGCTCTACGCTGTCCGCCATGGCCAGCCGCTCAGGACTTCTCGCGCTCAGCCTCGCCGGTGCCGTCCTCGCCGCCACCGCCGGATGCGCGCCGCAGGACGAGGAACCGACCCCCTCCGTCACCGCATCGCCGTCCTGCCGCAAGGACAGCCTGCCCACCCGCACGCCGGGCAAGCTCACCATCGCCACCGACCAGCCCGCCTACGAGCCCTGGTTCTCGGACGACAAGCCGGACAGCGGTGAGGGTTTCGAGGCCGCCGTGGCGTACGCGGTGGCCGAGAAGCTCGGCTACTCCCGTGCCGACGTCACCTGGACCCGGGTCAAGTTCGACAGCGCCATCGCGCCCGGCCCCAAGACCTTCGACTTCGACATCAACCAGTTCTCCATCACCGACGAGCGCAAGCAGGCGGTCGACTTCTCCGCGCCGTACTACCTGGTGCGGCAGACCGTCATCGCGCTGAAGTCCTCGAAGATCGCCGGTAAGACCTCGCTGGCCGACCTGCGGGACGCCCGGCTCGGCGCCCAGGTCGGGACCACCAGCTACCAGGCGATCACCGACGTGATCAAGCCGGCCACCAAGCCGCAGGTCTACAACAGCAACGACGACGCCAAGAAGGCCCTGCAGAACGGGCAGCTCGACGGGCTGGTGGTGGACCTGCCGACCGCCTTCTACATCACCGGCGCGGAGATCACCGACGCCACGATCGTCGGGCAGGTGCCGCAGGTCGGTACGCCCGAGGCGTTCGGGCTGCTGCTGGACCGGAACTCCCCACTGACCTCCTGCGTCAGCGGCGCGGTGGGTCAGCTCAGCGAGGCGGGCACGCTGCGGCAGCTGGAACAGAAGTGGCTCGCGCAGGTGGCGGGGGCGGCCGAGCTGCGGTGACCCTGCTGGAGCACCACCCCTCCGAGGCACAGCTGCGGCGGGCCGCGTACCGGCGTCGGCAGACCGTCTACAGCGTGCTGGTCGCGGCCTCCTCCACGGCGGCGCTCGGCACGCTGCTGGTCGTCGCGGTGACCGGCGCGCCGGGCTGGGACCGGGTCCGGCAGTCGTTCCTGGACCCCCAGATCGCCCGGGACGCGCTACCGGCGGTGCTCAGCGGGCTCTGGCTCAACGTCCGGCTGCTGGTCTGCTGTGCGGTCGGCGCGCTGGCGCTCGGGCTGGTGATCGCCGTCCTGCGGACGCTGCGCGGCCCGATCTTCTTCCCGGTCCGGGCGCTGGCCGCCGGCTACACCTACACCTTCCGCGGCCTGCCGCTGATCATCGTGCTGTACCTGCTCACCCTCGGCGTACCCGGGCTGCGTCTGCAGGGGATGCCGCCGGTGCTGGTGCTCGGCGGGCTCGCGCTGGTCCTCACCTACGGCGGCTACCTCGCCGAGGTGTTCCGGGCCGGCATCGAGTCGGTGCACCCCAGCCAACTCGCGGCGGCCCGCTCGCTGGGCCTGACCTACCGGCAGACGATGCGGCACGTGGTCCTGCCACAGGCCGTCCGCCGCGTCGCGCCACCCCTGCTCAACGATGTGGTGGCGCTGCAGAAGGACGTCGGGCTGGTCTCGCTCGCCGGGCCGATCGACGCGGTCCGCGCCGCCCAGATCGCCACCGCACAGTCGTTCAACTACACCCCGTACGTCGTGGCCGGGGTGCTCTTCGTGCTGCTCGCGATCCCGCTGATCGCGGTCACCGACTGGGTGACGCTGCGCTCGGCCCGTCGACAGTCGGGAGGCTGAGGATGGCTCTGCTGCGCTGCCGGGGACTGCGCAAGGAGTTCGCCGGCCACGTCGTGCTCGACCAACTGGACCTGACGGTCTCCGAGCATCGGGTGGTGGCCCTGATCGGCGCCTCGGGCTCGGGCAAGTCGACCCTGCTGCGCTGCGTCAATCTCCTGGACGACCTCGACGACGGCACCATCGAGCTGGACGGCGAGGACATCTCCGACCCTCGGGTGGACCCCGACCAGGTCCGTCGGCGGATCGGCATGGTGTTCCAGGCGTACAACCTGTTTCCGCACCTGAGCGTGCTGGACAACATCACCCTCGCGCCCCGCCGGGTGCACCGGCGGGCCCGGGCCGACGCCGAGGCGCAGGCCCGGGACCTGCTCGACCGGGTGGGGCTGGGGGCCAAGGCGGACGCCTACCCGGACCGGCTCTCCGGCGGGCAGCAGCAGCGGGTGGCGATCGTCCGGGCGCTGGCCAACTCTCCCCGACTGATGCTGCTGGACGAGGTCACCTCGGCGCTGGACCCGGAACTCGTCGGTGAGGTGCTGTCGATGATCCGGGACCTGAAGGCCGACGGGATGACCATGGTGCTGGCCACCCACGAGATGGGCTTCGCCCGGGAGGTCGCCGACGAGGTCTGCTTCCTCGACGCGGGACGGGTCGTCGAGAGCGGCCCGCCCGAGCAGGTGCTCGGCGAGCCGACGCACCCCCGTACCCGCCAGTTCCTGCACCGGATCATCGAGGCCGGTCGCCTCTGACGCCGGCCCCGACGCGGCCGGGTCAGCCGCCGAAGCCGACCCGCTGCCCGTTGCGGGCCAACGCCCGGACGGCCAACGCGGCGTCGAGCGCGGCGACGGTGGCCGACCAGCCCTTGTCCTCAGCCGAGCCGGGCAGCCCGGCCCGGTCCCGGGCCTGCTCGATGGTCTCCACGGTGAGCACCCCGTGCGCGACCGGCTTGCCCTCGTCCAGCGCCACCCGGGTCAGCCCGTCGGTGACCGAACGGCAGACGTAGTCGAAGTGCGCGGTGGCGCCACGGACCACCACGCCGAGCGCGACGACCACGTCGCAGTGGCGGGCGAGGGCCTGGGCGACCACCGGCAGCTCCACCGAGCCGGCCACCCGGGCCACCACGGCCCGCGCCCCGGACGCCTCGGCGGCGGCGACGGCCCGCTCCAACATGTGGTCGGTCAGCTCACCGTGCCACCGGGCGGCCACCACGCCGACCGTCATCCCGGCGGCGTCGACCGCGTCCACGCCCGGTTCCCCGAAACCCGCCATGTCTATGCTCCGATCTCGTCGCTGGCCACCGCACGCCCCGCCGGGGCCTCGGTCACCTCGTCCAACTCGTCCAGCAGGTGACCCATCCGGTCCCGCTTGGTCCGCAGGTATCGCAGGTTCTCCGGGTGCGCGCCGACCGGCAGCCCCTCCCGCCCGGTGATGGTCAGGCCGTACCCCTCCAGCCCGGCCCGCTTGGCCGGGTTGTTGGTCAGCAGCCGCATCGAGCGCACGCCCAGGTCGTAGAGAATCTGCGCGCCGGTGCCGTAGTCCCGGGCGTCGGCCGGCAGGCCCAGGTCGAGGTTGGCGTCGACGGTGTCCCGGCCCAGATCCTGCAACTGGTACGCCTGCAGCTTGTGCAGCAGGCCGATGCCGCGCCCCTCGTGCCCGCGTACGTAGAGCACCACGCCCCGGCCCTCCTGCCCGACCCGGGCCAGCGCGGCGTCCAACTGCGGCCCGCAGTCGCAGCGCAGCGAGCCGAACACGTCCCCGGTCAGGCACTCCGAGTGCACCCGGACCAGCACGTCCTGGCCGTCGCCGAGGTCGCCCAGCACCATCGCGACGTGCTCGGCCGGGTCGTGCGCGGCGCGGTAGCCGAGCGCCCGGAACACCCCGTGCCGGGTCGGCATCCGCGCGTCGGCGACCATCTCGACCTGCTTCTCGGTCCGCCGACGGTAGGCGATCAGGTCGGCGATGGTGATCAGCGTGAGGCCGTGCTCGGCGGAGAACTTCTCCAGGTCCGGCAGCCGCATCATGGTGCCGTCGTCGTTGATCAGCTCACAGAGCACGCCCGCCGGGCGCAGTCCGGCCAGCCGGGTCAGGTCCACCGCGGCCTCGGTGTGCCCCGACCGACGCAGGACCCCGCCCTCGCGGGCCCGCAGCGGCACCACGTGCCCGGGCCGGGCCAGATCGGTCGGGTCGGTGGACGCGTCGGCGAGCAGCCGGATGGTGTGCGCGCGGTCGGCCGCCGAGATGCCGGTGCTGATGCCCTCCCGGGCGTCCACGGTCACCGTGTAGGCCGTGCCGCGCCGGTCCTGGTTGGTGTGGTGCATCGGCGGCAGATCGAGCCGGTCGCACTCGCTCTCGGTGAGCGGCACACAGACGTAGCCGGAGGTGTAGCGCACCATGAACGCCAGCAGCTCCGGCGTGGCCAGCTCGGCCGCGAAGATCAGGTCGCCCTCGTTCTCCCGATCGGCGTCGTCGACCACGACGACCGGCCGACCGGCCGCGATGTCGGCGACCGCCTGCTCGATACTTCCGAAGCTGCTCATGCCAGCACTCCACTGCGCTCGCTCATGCGACGGCCTCCGTGTAGGTGGGCGAGATCGGGGCGGCCGGCCGGGCGACGCGCGAGGTGCGCCACCAGGCGGCGAAGCCCCAGACGCAGAATGCGCCGTAGACCAGGTACATGGCCGCCGACGGGTAGAACCCGCCGCGCAGCAGCAACGGCACGCCGACGGCGTCCACCGCGATCCAGACCAGCCAGAACTCCACCCAGCCGCGGGCCATCCCGTAGGTGGCCAGCAGGCTGCCGATGAGGATCCAGGCGTCCGGCAGCGGGCCCCAGGAGCCCAGCGCGGCGAGCACCGGGTACGCCGCGGCGGTGCCCACGGCGGCGGCCAGCAGCAGGGCCAGCCGCTCCCGCCCGGTGGCCCAGCGCGGAAGCACCGCCGCGTGCCCGCCGTTGGCGCGGCGGTTGCGCTGCCAGCGCCACCAGCCGTAGACGCTGACCGCGAAGAAGAACACCTGCCGGCCGGCCTGCCCGTACAGGTCGTGCGCCTGTGGCGTGGTGAACACCCCGCCCAGGAAGACGGTGAGGAGCAGTACGTTGCCGATCATGCCGACCGGCCAGGCCCAGACCAGCCGGCGTAGCCCGAACAGCGCGGAGACCAGCCCGAACACGTTGCCGACGATCTCCCGGACCAGTACCGGCGAGCCGGCCACCTGCACCTGGGCGTCCAACAGCCAACCGAGCGCGCCCATCAGGCCACCCCGCCCGTGCCGCTGGTGTCGGCCAGCCGGGAGCCCAGCAGCCGCTCGACGTATTTGGCCAGCACGTCGACCTCCAGGTTGACCGGGTCGCCGACGCCCCTCGTGCCGAGCGTGGTCAGCGCGAGGGTGGTCGGGATCAGGCCGACGGCGAACTCGTCCGCGCCGACCTCGGCGACGGTCAACGAGATGCCGTCGATGGTGATCGAGCCCTTCTCCACCACGTACCGGGACAGGGCGGCGGGCAGCCGGAACCGGACCGTCTCCCACTGCTCGGCCGGCTCCCGGGAGATCAGCTCACCGACCCCGTCCACGTGCCCCTGCACCAGATGCCCGCCGAGCCGGCTGCCCAGCGCGGCGGCCCGCTCCAGGTTGACCGGATCGCCGGGGCGCAGCGCGCCCAGCGCGGAGCGGCGCAGCGTCTCGCCCATCACGTCGGCGGTGAAGACACCGTCCGCCACCTCGACCACGGTCAGGCAGACGCCGTTGACCGCGATCGAATCTCCGTGCCGGGCGTCGGAGGTGACCAACGGGCCGCGTACGGCGACCAACGCCGAATCGCCCGCCGTCGGCGCAACCCGGACGACCTCGCCCAATTCCTCGACAATGCCGGTGAACATGTCAGCCCTCCCTCTTACGGGGCAAAGCGGTGATCCGAAGATCCGGACCGATCTGCGTAACGTCGACGAGCTCCAGATCGATGGCCTCGGCGATGGTGCTCACTCCCGCGTCGACCAGGGCGGTCGGTCCGGCGCCGAGCAGCCGGGGCGCGACGTACCCGACGATCTTGTCGACGAGGCCGGCGGCCAGGAACGCGCCGGCCAGCCGAGGGCCGCCCTCCAGCAGCACCGCGCGGATCCCGCGCTGGTGCAGCGCCGCGAGCAGCGCCGACAGGTCGACCCGACCGTCCGGACCCGCGCCCACCTCGGCGGCGGTCGCGATCCACGTCCGTGCGGCGCCGTCGCGGACCTGGGCGTCGGCCGGGGTACGCCCCGAGCTGTCCACCACCACCCGCAGCGGCTGCCGGATGGCCAGGCTGCCGTCGCGCAGGTTGCGTGCGGTGAGTCGGGGATCGTCGGCGAGCACGGTGCCGACCCCCGCCAGCACCGCGTCGACCGTGCCGCGCAACGCGTGCACGTCCATCCGGGCGGCCTCGGAGGTGATCCACATGCTGGTGCCGTCCTGTGCCGCGGACCGGCCGTCGAGCGTGGCGGCGTACTTCCAGATCACGTACGGCCAGCCCCGGCGCATCGAGGTCAACCAGGCGATGTTGCCGGTCTCGGCCTCGTCCCGGCGTACCCCCAGATCCACCCGGACCCCGGCGGAGCGCAGCGTGGCGGCGCCGCCGGTGGCCAGCGGGTTCGGGTCGGGTACGGCGATCACCACGCGGGCCACCCCGGCCTGCACCAGCGCGGTGCTGCAGGGGCCGGTGCGGCCGGTGTGGTCACAGGGCTCCAGGGTGACCACCGCGGTTCCGCCCTTGGCCCGCTGCCCGGCCTGCGCCAGCGCGACGATCTCGGCGTGCGGCCCGCCGGCGTAGGCGTGGAAGCCCTCCCCGACGACCTGGCCGTCCGCGTCGAGCAGCACGCAGCCGACCACCGGATTGGGGCTGGTCGTGCCGAGCCCGCGCGCGGCGATCTCGATCGCTCGACGCATCGCCTCATCGACGGAGACGCTGGCCATCGCCCTGCCCTGCCCTCTCACTCGCCTGTTCGCGCGGGCGGTCAGGGAGGCGGCATCGGACCGCGGGCAGGCGGTGGCGGATTCCGGGTACGGCTACGCCGACCCGGGGGTCGGCACGGCACGCTGAAGCCAGCGGCCGGCTCGGACCCGTCCGTCCCGCGCGCTGTCTCCCATCCGGACTTTCTGGGAGCGGACGAACCGCCCCCAACCGTCGGCCCCGGAATTTCACCAGGTCCACCGGACAGCAGAGCCGTCCGGGTCGCGGGCTGACCACGGTTGGACCGTGGATCACCGCCGGTTCGGAATTTCACCGAGTCCCGCCAGCGCGTGGTGGGTACAACGGCAGTCTTACACGCCGAACGGGGTGCGTCGCCACTCAGGCGAGCTAGTTCACAGCGGGAATCACACGCCTACGTGACACCGCGACGCCGGTCCACCGCCACATACGAGCCCGGCTGGCTCTTGGCCACCGTCTTCATCTCCGAGGCCACCGCGATCGCTTCGAGGGGGTCGGTGAACCGCTTGCCGTCGTCGGAGATGGAGACCCCGATGGAGAGGGTGACCAGGGCCGCACGGCGGATGTTGCCCCGCCGGTCCTTCAGCTCGACGAAGCCGCGCTCACGGTCGGTCGGGTCGTAGAGCGTGTCGGCGGCCTTCTCGAAGTCGACCACCGCCCGGGAGGTCAGCGGGCGGACCTGGTCCGGGGCGCAGACGATGACGAAGTCGTCGCCGCCGACGTGGCCCAGGAAGGCCGGCGGCAGACCCACCGCCACCACCGCCCGGTGCAGGCTGCGGGCCAGCGCCGAGATGAAGTCGTCGCCACGGACGAAGCCGTACCGGTCGTTGACGCTCTTGAACCGGTCGATGTCGATGTAGCCGACCGCGTAGTCCACGCCCTGCCGGACCCGGTCGCTGATCTCCCGACGGATCCGGCTGTTGCCGGGCAGCCCGGTCAGCGGGGAGACCTCGCGGAACTCCTTGTTGCGCCGCAGCGTCGAGCTGACCCGGGCCACCAACTCGGCCGTGTCGAACGGCTTGACAAGGTAGTCGTCGGCGCCGGCGCTGAGGCCGTGCACCTTGTCCACCGTCATCCCCTTGGCGGTCAACATGATCACCGGCAGGGCGGAGGTCAACGGGTTGGCGCGCAGCCGCCGGGTCAGCTCCAAGCCATCGACGCGGGGCATCATGAGGTCGACCACAGCCAGGTCCGGCCGCTGCCGCTCGATGACCTCCAGCGCCTCCTGGCCGTCGCTGGCGTGGATCACGTCGAAGCCGTGCAGCCGCAGGTTGAACTCGACGAAACGGGCGATATCCTCGTCGTCGTCCACGACGAGGATGACGTCCTTGCGGTCCTCGTCGGCGTCCACCTCAGGCCCCGGGAGCCGCGCGCTCCGCCAGCGCCCGCAGGTGCCGGACCGCCTGGGCCGGGTCGGCCGCACCGTAGACGGCGGTCCCGGCCACGAACGCGTCGGCGCCCGCGGCGGACGCCTGCTCGATGGTGTCGGCGGCGATCCCGCCATCCACCTCGATACGCAGCTCCAGGTGGCCGGTGTCGACGTGCCGGCGGGCGGCGCGGACCTTGTCCAGCAGCTGCGGGATGAACCGCTGGCCGCCGAAGCCGGCCTTGATCGTCATGATCAGCAGGGTGTCGAAGCTGGGCAGCAGGTCGAGGTACGGCTCGATCGGGGTGTCCCGGTCGATGGCCAGCCCCGCCTTCGCGCCGGCCGAGCGCAGGTCCTTGGCCAACGCCACCGGGTCATCGCAGGCCTCGGCGTGGAAGGTGACGTTGTACGCCCCGGCGTCGGCGTAGCCGGGGGCCCACCGGCGCGGGTCGTCGATCATCAGATGCACGTCGAACGGCAGCGCGGTGACGGCCCGCAGGCTCTGCACCACGGGCAGCCCGATGGTCAGGTTCGGCACGAAGTGGTTGTCCATCACGTCGACGTGCAACCAGTCCGCGGCGTCCTCGACGACACGGACCTCTTCGGCGAGGCGGGCGAAATCGGCGGCCAGAATGCTCGGCGCGACGATCGGCGGCGGTACGGTCACGGGGCCAGTGTACGAACGCGGCAACCCGCCGCCCGCATCGCGGCACCATCCGGGACGCGCTGTGATCCAGCGGTGACCAGTGGTGCAGAATTAGCCGGTCCGGAGCGCCGAATCCGGACGAACAGACGTCAATGGCTGGCCGAACGATCGAAACGCGACGACACTCCAACCGGGATGGTGCCGAGGCAGCACGCCTGCCGGGGTCTTCGCCGCGGGTCGCGGTGACCGGCCGCCAGCTCCCGGAGAGGGCGGACGATGCGACGGTGGCTCGGAGCGCTGGCGCTGGCCGGCGTGGCGACGGTGCTACTGGCCGGCTGTGGTCCGGCACGCGGCGCGGACGGTGACCTCACCGACGACTGGCCGGCACTGCGGGCCCCGGAGCCGTTCACCCCGGCCACCGACACCTGCCTGCCCCGGATCACCTCGATCGTGCAGGCCAGCACGTACGAGACGGTGGACTGCGCGCGCAGCCACCTGGCCGAGGCGATCCACGTCGGCACCTTCGCCGGCCCCGCCGCGCTGAGCGACGCCCGCCCGGAGCCGGGCTCGTCGGCGCTGCGCGAAGCCCGCGCCGAGTGCGACCAGCGGGCCCGGGAGGTGCTCGGCGGCGACTGGCACACGGCCCGGCTCACCCTGTCCGTCGCGCTGCCCACGGCACCGGCCTGGCGCGGCGGCGCGCGCTGGTTCCGCTGCGACCTCAGCCAGACCGACAGCATCGACAACACCCGGCCGGTCAACCGCACCGGCAGCCTGCGCGGCGCGCTGATCGGCGACACCCCGCTGACCCACCGCTGCTTCGACCCGAAGCTGATCGGCGACAACCTCAACTACATGGCCCCGGTGCTCTGCACCGAGCCGCACCGCGCCGAGTTCGTCGGCGTCTACACCGAACGGGACATGAGCTGGGCGGAGTTCAGCCGCTCCGCCGACCAGGCGCACCGGCGCTGCATGGCCCTGATCGCCGTGTACGCCGCGGTGCCCAACAACAGCGACCTGCCGTACCGGGCCGGGTCCATCTACTACCCACCGTCGCAGCGGGAATGGGAGGAGGGTGACCGCGGGGTGCGCTGTTTCCTGTGGAGCGACGACCGCAAACTCACCCGCTCGATGCGCGGCGCCGGGCCGGAGGGACTACCCGCGATCTGAGCTCCGGTGCCGTATGCTCCTGCGCCGTGGCGCTACCGACGGCTGGGGGCCGGACGGAGACCACCAGCGGCGGGAGGTCGGCGAATGCGACGGTGGTTGGCGGCGGTCGCCGCAGGTGCGACGGTGGCCCTGACGTTGGGCGGGTGCGGCGCACCGGGCGGCGTCGACCGGAACCTGACCGACGACTGGCCCGCGCCCGTCGCGGCGCAGCAGTTCGTGCCCGCCGCCGAGGTCTGCCACCACACCACCCAGCAGGTCGGCTACCTGACCGGCTACAACCCGGTGGCCTGCACCGAGTCGCACCGGGTGGAGACCCTGTTCGTCGGCACCCTCAGCGGCGCCGGCACCGAGCGCAGCACGCCCCCGCCGGCCGGCTCGGCAGGTATGCGGGCCGCACAGGCCGGCTGCGACAAGGAGGTCAGCAAGGCCGTCGGCGCCGACTGGCGCTCCGGGCGCCTCGGCCTGACCGTCGTGCTGCCGTCGCCGCTCGCCTGGGCCGGCGGTGCCCGGTGGTACCGCTGTGACGTCACCGAACTCGCCAGCATCGACGACACCTCCGTGGGCCTGCGCAGCGGCAGCCTCCGGGGTGCGTTGACCGGCCCCGCGCAGTTGGCGTACCGCTGCTTCAACCCGAAGCTGGTCAAGGACGACATCGACGAGATGGTGCCGGCCTCCTGCACCAGCAAGCACCACGCCGAGTTCGTCGGGGTGTGGCAGGCCCCGGACATCAGCTACGACGAGTTCAACCGCGCCACCAAGCGGACCCACCGGGCCTGCCAGACGGTGATCGCCCGCTACGCCAAGGTCCCGGACGACTCCCAGCTCGACTTCCGCGCCGGAACGATCTACTACCAGCCGTACGAGCAGGAGTGGAAGAACGGCAACCGCGGCGTGCAGTGCTTCCTCTGGATCAGCGACCGGAACCTGACCCGCTCGATGAAGAGCGCGGGCACCAAGGGCCTCCCCGTCACCTGAGGTTGAAGGAAGGGCCCCCTGTTAACGCCTAGCGTTGTACAGGGGGCCCTTCCTAACACTCAGCGCCGCGGCACGCGCTAACACTCAACTCCGCGGCACGCGCTAACACTCAACTCCGCGGCACGCGCTAACACTCAAACGCGCGGTACGCGGCATCAGCCCCGGCGCAGCACGGCGAGGAACATCGCGTCGGTGCCGTGCCGGTGCGGCCAGAGCTGCACGGTCGGCCCGTCGCCCAGGCCGGGCATGCCGGCCGGCAGCAGCGGCCGGGCGTCGACGAAGTCCACCGGCACCCCGCTGCGGCGGGCCGCCTCGGTCACCGTCACGTGCGTCTCCACCGTGTGCGGCGAGCAGGTGACGTAGGCGACCAGCCCGCCCGGACGGACCGCCCGCAGCGCCGCGCCGAGCAACTCCCGTTGCAGGCGGGTCAGCGGCGGCAGGTCGGAGGGCTGGCGACGCCAGCGGGACTCGGGCCGGCGGCGCAGCGACCCCAGGCCGGTGCACGGGGCGTCCACCAGCACCCGGTCGAAGTGCTCCTCCGGGAGTTTCGGGTCCGCGCCGACCTCACGCCCATCGGTGGCCAACACGGTCACCGGCAGATCCCGGGTCGCCTGGGAGACCAGCCGGGCTCGGTGCTCGGCCACCTCCACCGCGGTCACCCGGGCGCCGCGCTGCGCGGCCAGCGCGCCGAGCAAGCCCGCCTTGCCGCCCGGCCCGGCGCACAGATCCAGCCAACGCCCGTCCGGACCGTCCAACGGCGCGTTGACGAGCGCGCTCGCCACGAGCTGCGAACCCTCGTCCTGGACGTGGGCCCGGCCGTCGGCCACCGCCGGCAGGTCGCCGGGCGCGCCGCCGGGCAGATAGACGGCGTACGGCGAGAAGGCGCCGGGCGCCCCGCCGGCCTGGTCGGCCAACTCGACCGGGTCGATCAGGCCGGGGCGGGCGCACAGGTGCACCGGCGGACGCTCGTTGTCCTCGATCAGCAGTCGGGCCGTCTCGCCCAGGTCGCCACCGAGCGACTCGGCGAAGGCCCGCACGATCCACTGCGGATGGCTGTACGCCAGCGCCAGATGCCCGACCGGGTCGGTCTCCATCGGCGGGGCCAGCTTCGCCACCCACCCGTCGATGTCACGGGTGGACACCTCACGCAGCACCGCGTTGGCGAACCCGGTGGCACCCGGCCCGACCGAGCGGACCAGGTCCACGGTCGACGACACGGCGGCGTGTGCCGGCACCCGGGTGTGCAGCAGCTGGTACGCCCCGAGTCGCAGCGCGTCGCGTACCGGCGGGTCGATCCGGGCCACGTCGCGCCCGGCCGCGTCGGTCAGGATCGCGTCCAGGGTGCCCAGGTGCCGCAGGGTGCCGTAGGTCAGCTCGGTGGCGAAGGCCGCGTCCCGGCCGAACAGCCCCTCCTCGCGCAGGATGATCGGCAGCACCAGATTGGCGAACGCGTCGTCGCGGTGCACCGCGGCCACCGCCTCGTACGCGGCACGCCGGGGTCGGTCCAGCGGTGGCCGGACCGGCCGACGGTCCCCACCACGGCCGCCTGCCGGGCCGCCGCGCATCGGGCGGGTCCCCTCCGGGGCCGTCACGCGAAGTCCTCGCCGGTGCTGACCCGGACGCCGCGCGCCCAGTCGGTCGCCGGCATGGCCCGCTTGCCCGCGGCCCGCACCTCGCCGAGGCGCACCGGCACGGTGGCCGTGCCGGCCAGCACCCGGGACTTCTCCACCAGCAGCTCCCCCGGCTTCAGCTCCGGGCCGTCGGGGGTCGGTACGACGGGTCCGAGCTTCACCCGCTCACCCCGGAAGGTGGTCCAGGCGCCCGGTGCCGGGGTGCAGGCCCGGATCCGCCGGTCCACCGCGAAGGCGGGGTCGGTCCAGCGCACCTTGGCGTCCTCCACGGTCAATTTGGGTGCCAGCGACACCCCGTCGGCCGGCTGCGGCTCGGCGCGGGCGGTGCCGTCCTCGATCGCGTCGAGCACCGCCACCAGCAGCCCCGCACCGGATTCGGCGAGCCGGTCCAGCAGGTCACCGGAGGTGTCGCCGGGACGGATCTCGTCGGTCAGGGTGCCGAAGACCGGGCCGGTGTCCAGACCCTGCTCCAGCTGGAAGACGCTGGCCCCGGTCAGCTCGTCGCCGTGCAGCACCGCGTGCTGCACGGGCGCGGCGCCGCGCCAGGCGGGCAGCAGCGAGAAGTGCAGGTTGATCCAGCCGTGGCCGGGGATCTCCAGCGCCGCCGGCGGCACCAGCGCGCCGTACGCGACGACCGGCACGCAGTCCGGTGCCAGCTCGCGCAGCCGGTCGAGGAACTCCGGCTCCCGGGGCCGGGCCGGGGTGAGCACCTCGACACTGTGCTCGTCGGCCCAGGTGCCGACCGGGGAGCGGGACAGGCCGCGCCCACGACCGGCGGGCGCGTCGGGCCGGGTGACCACGGCGACCAGCTCGTGCCGGGAGGCGGCCACGGCGGCCAGGGCCGGTACGGCGACAGCCGGCGTGCCGGCGAAGATCACGCGCATCCGGGTCACCGACCCAGACCGAAGGGGTCGGTGATGTGCGGGCTGAGCTTGACCGTCGGCGGGGCTGCCGCGTCGTACCACTCGGCCTGGCGGATCGCCTTCATCGCTTCCTTGCGCCCCTGGAGATCCAGCCGGTCGAGGAAGAGCACCCCGTCGAGGTGGTCGGTCTCGTGCTGCAGGCAGCGCGACATCAGGCCGGTGCCGACGATCTGCATCGGGTCGCCGAACGAGCTGAACCCCTTGGCGATCACGTTCTGCCGACGCTTGGTGTCGAAGTAGAGCCCGGGGATGGACAGGCAGCCCTCGGGGCCGTCCTGCTCCTCCTCGTCGGGGAATTCGAGCACCGGGTTGATCAGGTGCCCGAGCACGTCGTCGACGTCGAAGGTGAACACCCGCAGGCTCACTCCGAGCTGCGGCGCGGCCAGGCCTGCGCCGTTTTGCTCACGCATCGTGTCGGTGAGGTCGGCGACGAGGCGACGCAGCTCGGCGTCGAAGTCGACCACCGGATCGGCCGGCGTGCGCAGCACCGGATCCCCAAACAGACGGATGGGCTGGACGGTCACGCGGGACGGCTCCTTCATGGGTGGGACGAGCGGCGCGTACCAGTCTACGGAGTGCTCAGGTCGGCCCCGGCCGGCGTACCTCGATCGGCCACCGCCGGTGTGCCGAGCGTCACCGGGAGGCTCTCGTACCCGCGCAGGGTCAGCCGGTGCCGGTGCCGGGGTGCTCCGGCCAGGGCCAGCTCCGGCAGCCGACGCAGCAGCATCGGAAAGGCCAGCTGGGCCTCCAGCCGGGCCAGGCCGGCACCCAGGCAGTAGTGCGGGCCGGCGCCGAAGGAGAGCGGGTGCGCCTGGTCGCGCGTCGGGTCGAAGCGCTGCGGGTCGGGGAACCGGCGTGGGTCCCGGTTCGCCGCGCCGAGCAGCAGCAGCGCGGTGCTGCCGGCCGGCAGGTCGAACCCGCCGCAGCGCACCGGCGCGGTGCTGGTCCGGGTGGTCAGCTGCACCGGTGAGTCGAAGCGCAGCAGCTCCTCGACGTACGCCGGAGCGAGCCCCGGGTCGGCGCGTAGCGCGGCGGCGGCCTCGGGGTGCCGCAGCAGCACCACCAGGCCGTTGCCGAGCAGGTTGGTGGTGGTCTCGAACCCGGCGACCAGCAGCACGACCAGGTTGGCCAACAGCTCGGCGCCGGTGAGCCGTTCGCCGTCGGCGTCGTGCACCTGCACCAGCGCCGTGGTCAGGTCGTCGGCCGGTGCCCGCCGCCCGGCGACGACCAGCTCGACGAAGTAGTCGCGCAACTCGGCGGCGCCGGCGTCGGCGGCGGCCAGCTCCTCGGCAGTGATCTCCGGCTCGAGTACGCCTGTGAGGTCACCGGCCCAGCGGCGGAACAGCGGCCGGTCGGCCGGCGGTACGCCGAGCAGCGCGCAGATCACGCCCACCGGAAGCGGGTACGCGAAGTCGGCCAGCACGTCGACCGGCTCGCCGTCCTCGGCCCGGTGCACCATCGAGTCGAGCAGTTCCTCGGCCTGGGCGCGCACCACGTCGCGCATCCCGGCGATCCGGCGCGGACTGAACGCGCCGGAGGCGAGACGACGCATCCGGCTGTGGTCGGGCGGGTTGGTGCGCAGCATGGACCGGGCGATCGACGAGATCGCGGGGCTCTCCCGCCAGTTCGGCCAGACCTGGTCGCGCAGCGTGTCATCGAGCACACCGAGTCGGGAGTCCCGTAGCAGCTCGTCGACCTCCGGGTAGCCGGTCACCACGTACAGGCCGGGCGCGGCCTGCACGATCGGCCCGTGCTCGCGCAGCCGCTCGTACGTCGGGTACGGATCGACCCGCCCGTGCGGCGACATGAGCAGTGCGAGCGCGTCGGCAGCATCCATGGCCGGCCTCCCCCGTCGATGCGTCGGAGGCTCCATCATCGTCGCGCCGCCCGCGTCCGGCATCCCCCCGGGACGAAACGAACCGCCCGGTGGGCTCAGCCGCCGACGCTCGGATCCCCGGCGAGCACCGCGTCGCCGCCGAGCAGCGCGGGTTCCGGCAGCGGCAGCTGGATCTTGTGGGCGGCCTCCCAGTCGTAGACCACACCCGGGCGCACCTGCGCGGCGAAGTAGTCGATCGCGCTCATTCCGCCCACCACCGGCTCGTCGACCTCCGCGACGAGCTGGGCGGGGACCAGGGAGAAGCCGTTCTGCAGGGCGGCGCTGAGGCGGCGGTGGCCGTCGACGACGAAGAAGTACTCGCCGGTGAACCCGATCTTCAGCGGCTCCAGGGCCTCGTCGCCGGATTCGGCCACGTCGTCGACGAACTCGCTGTCCCACAGGCCGCGCAGGGTGGCGATGTCCTCGGTCGGGTAGACCCGGGCCGGGTCCAGCAGCAGCAGCGGCGGGGCGTCGCGCAGCACCTCCGCGCCGAGCGTGCCCTCGTACGCGGCGATGATGTGCTCGATCACCTCGGCGGCGGAGGCCCGGGTGGTGTCACAGATCAGGTCGTAGTTGCGCAGTCGGGCCTTGTCCACCCCGTAACGGACGATGAACCGGCTCCGCTCACTGGCGCTGCGCTCACGCAGCTTGGCCTTGGCCTCCTCCTGCGAGGCGTAGCTCTCGGCCGGCCCGGAGGGGCGGGCCAGCACCCGACGGGCGGCCTCACCCGGCTCGGTGATCATGTGCACCTTGAGCGCGTCGGTGAAGAAGTGCCAGGCCAGCCGGGAGTCCATGACGAGGCGCTCGCCGGAGGCGGCGATGTCCCGCTGGAGCTGGTCGACGTAGCCGTCGACGGCCTGGTCGAGCTCGGCGTGCAGGTTGAGCTGCAGGGCGGTCATCTGGCGCTGCTGCGCCATCTCCCGGTAGAGGTCACCCACGCTGACCCGGCGCATCCCGAGGCGCTTGGCGATCTCCACCGACACGGTGCTCTTGCCGCTGCCGAGGTCGCCGTTGAAGACGATCGATTGTCGAACGGTCACGACTGGTCCACCCCTGATCACCGGCTGTTTGACATCATCGACATAGCGTCCGACCGACGCGTTCGGGCCATCGTCGCGCCATCCTGCGGCTGCTCCAGCTCGGCGCGGCGGCCGTCGGACCTGGAGCTGTCGTACGGCCGGGCATGACGGGCGATGCTACCACCCTGACGTCAGCCCCCTGCCGGACGCGGTGTGCGAAGGCCACCGTCGCGGACCAGGTCCGACGGCCGTTCACCTCGGCCGACACGGCTCAGAACAGGCTCAGCGGATCGACCTGGAGGCGGACCGGATCGACGGCCTTGCGAGCCGCTCGCGCCCCGGCGGCCGAGTGCAGAGCCTCGGCGAGCGCGGCGGCCCGGGCCCGGGGCACCCGTACCAGCATCCGCTCCCGGCCCTCCTCGGCCGGCACCGGCCCGAGCACCTCGGCGTCGTCCGGCAGCCGAGCCGCGGCCAGCAGGTCGGCGACCGCCTCGGCCGGGCCGGTGAGGCTGGCCATCCGTACCGCCGGGGGAAAGCCCAACTCACGGCGCTCGGCCAACTCACGGCCGGCGAACCAGCCGGCGTCCCAGCGCAGCAGCGCCTGCACCGGGGCGAGCGCGCCGTCGGCGACCACCACCACCCGGCCGGTCGGGGCCGGGCGGGCCAGGGCCGCCGCGGCGAGCCAGCGACGCAGCGCCTCCTCGCCGGCACGCAGGTCGGCCCGGGTCAGCAGGGCCCACGAGTCGAGCAGCAAAACCGCGCCGTAGCCGCCCTCGGCGACCGGCTCGGCGCCCGGGGTCGCGACCACCAGGGCCGCGCCGCCGGGCACGTCGGTCAGCACCTCCTCCCGCCCGGAGGTACGCACCGGCACGCCGGGAAACGCCCGGCCCAGCTCCTCGGCGGTACGCCGGGCGCCGGTCACCGCGGCCCGCAGGCGCCGCCCACCGCACTGCGGGCAGGCGTACGCGGCGGCCACCCGACCGCACCAGCGGCAGGCCGGGGTGCCGCCCGCCGACGGCAGAGCGAGCGGCCCGGCGCAGTGCGCGCAACGGGCCGGGGTACGGCAGTCCGCGCAGGAGATCGAGGGCAGGTAACCGCGCCGGGGCACCTGCACCAGCACCGGCAGGTCGGCCCGGACGGCGTCGCGGGCGGCCGTCCAGGCCAGGCTGGGCAGCCGGGCGGTGGCCGCCCCGGGGTCGCGGGCCAGCTGCGGGTCGTCGCCGGTCGGCGCGATGGCCGGGGTACGCGCCCGCACGGTCGCCCGGTCGGCGACCACCTCACGGGCCCAGCCGGTCTCCACCAGCAGCTGCGCCTCGGCGGTCCGGGCGTACCCGCCGACCAGCGCGCCGGCCTCGGCGAGCCGGGCACGGGTGAGCAGCACGTCCCGGGCGTGCGGATAGGGGGCACGCGGCTCGGAGTGCAGGTCGTCGCCGTCGTCCCAGACGGCGACCAGGCCGAGCCGGTCCACCGGGGCGAACATCGCCGCCCGGGTACCGATCACCACCGGCACCTCGCCGCGTCGGGCGGCGAGGAACGCACGGTAGCGCCGGGCCGGCCCGAGCGCGGCGGACAGGGTGGCGTGCCGGCCCGTGCCGAGCACGCCGGTCAGCGCGGCGTCCAGCCGGTCGAGGTCACGGGCGTCGGCCACCACGACGACCGCGCCGCGCCCCCCGGCGACGGTCGCGGCGACCGCGTCGGCGTAGCGGGCCGCCCAGTCCTCGCCGGGCAGCGCCGACCAGACCGCGCGCGGCGGCCGGCCGTCGGTGAGGGCGCGCAGCAGGGCTGGCCCGGTCGGGTAGTCCCGCCACCCGCGCGGTTCGACAAGGAAGGGCTCCTTGTTAACGCCTCCGGTAGGTGAAGGGCCCCCTTCTAACACCGCCTCCGCACCGGCGGGGGTGGGAGCGGTGCGCGGCTCCTTCTCGACCCGGGCGTGCCGGGGTGGCACGGCGAGCCGGAGCACGTCGGCGAGGCTGCCCGCGTACCGGTCGGCGACCGCTCGGGCCAACTGGGCGATCTCGGGCGACAACACCGGCTCCGGCGACACCACCTTCTCCAGGTAGGCGAGGCGGCCGGTGTGCCCGGAGTCGTCCGCGCGGGCCAGCAGCCAGCCGTCGACGAGCTGGCCGGCGAAGCGCACCTTCACCCGGGTGCCGGGTACCGCCACGTCGTCCAGCTCGGCCGGCACCAGATAGTCGAAGGGCCGGTCCAGGTGCGCCAGCGGGACATCCACGCAGACGCGCGCGACCGGCGACCCATCCGCGGGTCGCCGGTCGCTGCGCTTGGTGCCGGTCAGGCTCCCGCGGCCGACTTGAGGTCGGCGGCCTTGTCGGTGCTCTCCCAGGTCAGGTCCGGCAACTCACGGCCGAAGTGGCCGTACGCGGCGGTCTGCTGGTAGATCGGGCGGAGCAGGTTGAGGTCCCGGATGATCGCGGCCGGGCGCAGGTCGAACACCTCGCCCACGGCCTTCTCGATCGAGCTGACCGGCACGGTCTCGGTGCCGAACGTCTCGATGAAGAGGCTCACCGGGTGCGCCTTGCCGATGGCGTACGCGACCTGGGCCTCGCACCGCTCGGCGAGGCCGGCGGCGACCACGTTCTTGGCGACCCAACGCATCGCGTACGCGGCCGACCGGTCCACCTTCGACGGGTCCTTGCCGGAGAACGCGCCGCCACCGTGCCGGGCGTACCCGCCGTAGGTGTCGACGATGATCTTGCGGCCGGTCAGCCCGGCGTCACCCATCGGGCCGCCGATCTCGAACCGCCCGGTCGGGTTGACCAGCAGCCGGTAGCCGTCGGTGTCCAGGCCGAGGCTCTCCAGCTCCGGCGCGATGACGTGGTCGCGCACGTCCGGGGTGAGCAGCGAGTCCAGCGAGATGTCCGCGGCGTGCTGGCTGGACACGACCACGGTGTTCAGCCGGACCGGGCGCAGCCCCTCGTACTCGATGGTGACCTGGGTCTTGCCGTCCGGACGCAGGTACGGGATGGTGCCGTCCTTGCGGACCGCGGCCAGCCGGCGGGCCAGCCGGTGCGCCAGCGCGATGGGCAGCGGCATCAGCTCGGGCGTCTCCGAGCAGGCGAAGCCGAACATCATGCCCTGGTCCCCGGCGCCCTGCGCGTCCAGCGCGCTCTCCGACGCCCCGGTACGCAGCTCGAAGGCGTTGTCCACGCCCTGAGCGATGTCCTCGGACTGGGCACCGATCGAGACGCTGACGCCACAGGAGGCGCCGTCGAAGCCCTTCTTCGACGAGTCGTAGCCGATGTCGAGGATCGTCCGGCGGACGATCGTCGGGATGTCGGCGTACGCCTTGGTGGTGACCTCACCGGCGATGTGCACCTGGCCGGTGGTGATCATGGTCTCCACCGCGACCCGGCTGTGCGGATCCTCGGCGAGCAAGGCGTCGAGGATCCCGTCGCTGATCTGGTCGGCGATCTTGTCCGGGTGGCCTTCCGTGACCGATTCGGACGTGAAGAGGCGGCGTGTCACGGCACTCCTAAGCGTGTGAAGTCGTTCCGCGGCAGTCTAGTCACCACTGCGGCCGATGTCGGGATAGGTCGCGCCGTTCCACCCCTCAGGAGGAGGGACCGACCAACCGGGCCACGACGAGGTCCCAGACGGCGTCGGCCACATCCTCCTTGGCCTGCTCGGGCAACCGGTTGACCGAGCCGTCCGCGCCGATGACCGTCGCCGTGTTGGTGTCGGCGCCGAAGACCTTGTCCGGGCCGACCTCGTTGACCACGATCAGGTCGGCCCGCTTGCGGGCGAGCTTTGCCCTTCCGTTGGCCTCGGCGTCACCGGTCTCGGCGGCGAACACCACCAGCACCTGCTCCGGTCGTTTGCGCTGGCCGAGCTCCGCCGCGATGTCCGGGTTCGTGACGAGCTCGATGGTGGGCGCGACGCCGTCGTCCGACTTCTTGATTTTGCCAGCCGCGTACGTCGCGGGCCGGAAATCGGCCGGAGCCGCCGCCATCACCACCGCGTCGGCCTCGACGGCGGCCTTCAGCGTCGCCTCCCGCAGCTCGCCGGTCGTGCCGACCCGGACCAGGTCGACCCCGGCGGGATCGGCGAGGGAGACGTTGGCCGCGATGAGGGTGACCCGAGCGCCCCGGGCGACCGCCGACCGGGCGAAGGCGTAGCCCTGCTTGCCGGAGGAGCGGTTGCCCAGGAATCGGACCGGGTCCAGCGGCTCGCGGGTGCCACCGGCGGTGACCACCACCCGGCGGCCGGCCAGGTCGGCGGGAGCACGTCCGCCGCGGGCCAGGGCCCGGCGGGCGACCGCGAAGATCTCCGCCGGGTCGGGCAGCCGCCCCTTGCCGGTGTCGACGCCGGTGAGCCGCCCGACGGCGGGCTCGATGACCCGTACGCCCCGGGCGCGCAGCGTGGCGACGTTGGCCACGGTGGCCGGGTGCTCCCACATCTCGGTGTGCATGGCCGGGGCCAGCACCACCGGGCACCGGGCGGTCAGCAGCGTGTTGGTCAGCAGGTCGTCGGCGAGCCCGTGGGCGGCCTTGGCGAGCAGATCGGCCGTGGTCGGCGCGACCACCACCAGGTCGGCCTCCTGGCCGAGCCGGACGTGCGGCACCTCGTGGACGTCGGACCAGACCTCGTCGGCGACCGGCTGGCCGGAGAGGGCCGCCCAGGTCGGCGCCCCGATGAAGCGGAGCGCCGACGCGGTCGGCACGACGCGAACCCGGTGACCTGATTCGGTGAAAAGTCGCAGCAGCTCACAGGCCTTGTAGGCGGCGATGCCGCCGCCGACCCCGAGGACGATCCCGGCGGACATCGACGTGCGGGGGCTTACGGCTGGTCGGTCGGCTCGGCGGTGAGCAGGCCCGCGTTGATCTCGCGCATGGCGATCGAGAGGGGCTTCTCCTGCGGGGTGGTCTCCACGAGCGGGCCGACGTACTCCAGGAGGCCCTCACCGAGCTGGCTGTAGTAGGCGTTGACCTGGCGCGCACGCTTGGCCGCGAAGATGACCAGCGCGTACTTCGACGTCGTCTTCTCGAGGAGCTCGTCGATCGGCGGGTTGGTGATGCCTTCGGGGTTGGCGATGGATCCCACGAATTAACCTCTGCGTCTTTCGAGCCGCGCGGACGCGGTGCTGAGTCTCAACGGCGCCGGCCGTCAGCCGCGCTGACGCGACCAGGCCGGACCCGGATAAGAAGAACCGAGTAAGCCTACCAGCTCGGTAACCACCCGATCGGTGTGGTCGTGGGTCAGCGTGTGCCCGAAGGCCGCCGCCACGGCCGCGTCGGGCCGGTACCCGGGTGGGCTCAGCAGCACCAGCCGGGCGTCGGGCAGCCGCGCGCGGACCAGCACGGCACCGGGCACGTCGAGCGGGAGCAGCACCGGCGCTCCGGCGGCGAGCCGGGCGCGCAGCGGCGGTTCCGGGATGCCCCGACAGTGCGGGCCGAACCGGAACCACTCCAGCATCTCCCCGGCGGCCACCCGGCGGTCGAACTCGGCGGGGGCCAGGAAGACCCGGTCGACCCCGTCGATCTCGCCGTCCCGGCGCGGGCGAGTGGTCGCCGGCACCGGGATCCAGACGGACGGAGAACGCGCCCGGACAAGCTCGACGACACTCTCCCTGCCGGTACCCGAAGGTCCAGCCAGGACAGTGAGCCGAGCCGCCGGGCGCGCCTCGTCATCCGTGCTCACTGCTTGTTTCTACACGCTGCCAGGTTCAGTTGGCGGCGAACTCTCCAAGCAGTGCCTTGCGCTGCTGCTCGCCCAGGCCGCGCAGGCGACGGCTGTCGGCGATCTTGAGCTTCTCCATGATCTGGGTAGCCCGGATCTTGCCGATGCCCGGCATGGCCTGCAGGACGGCCGAAACCTTGAGCTTGCCCACGACGTCGTCGCTCTCGGCCCGCTCGAGGACGGCACCGAGGGTGGTCTTGCCCTGCTTGAGCTGCTCCTTCAGCTCGGCACGGGCCTTGCGGATCTCCGCGGCCTTCTCGAGCGCGGCAGCGCGCTGTTCGGGGGTCAGTGACGGGAGCGGCACCAGTTCTCCTCAGGTCCCTATCGCGACGGGCGGGGCGCACCGCCGCATCTGTGAAACGTGGTGTCGCTGTGAACCAAGGGGTCCGTGGTTCCCAGCGCGGGGAAAACTAGCGGTCAACGGAGCTTTCGGCAACGTGGACGCGCGGCGATGACCGCAAAGTGACCGAGCCGTCAGTCAGTCACCGGGCAGCCAGAACGGCCCGACACTCGTCCAGCACCCGGTCCGCGGCGGCCCGCAGGGAGGCGGCGTCCGGGCCTGCGGACAGCACCTCCCGGGAGTACGACGGGAGCACCGCGGCCAGGCTCGGACCGAAGACGGTACGCAGATCCGACGCACCGGCACCCTGTGCGCCGAGCCCCGGCGCGAGCAGCGGACCCCCCACCCCGGAGAGGTCGTGCCCGGTGTCGCCGATGGTCGCGCCGACCACCAGACCGAAGCTACCGAGCGGGGTCGCACCCGCGTTGAGCTGGGAAATCTCGTCGATCACGGTCTGCGCCACGGTGCGCCCGTCGGCCGTACGGGCGCGCTGCACGGCGGCGCCCTCGGGGTTGGACGTGAGGGCCAGCACGAAAACGCCGCCGCCGTGTTCGGCCGCCAGCTCGAACATCGGCGCCAGCGAACCGACCCCCAGGTAGGGACTCGCGGTCACCGCATCGACATACAGCGGGCTGGATGGATCAAGGTACGCGGAGGCGTACGCGCTGACCGTCGAGCCGATGTCGCCGCGCTTGACGTCCAGCAGAACGAGCGAGCCGGCATCGCGTAACTGTCGGATAGTTGACTCAAGGATCGCGACGCCGCGAGAGCCGAACCGCTCGAAAAAGGCCGACTGGGGCTTGACCACCGCAACCCGGTCACCGAGCGCCTCGACGACCGTCCGGCTGAACCGTTCGAGCCCCGCAAGGTCGTCGGCGAGGCCCCAGCGGGCCAACAGACCGGGATGCGGATCAATGCCCACGCAGAGCGGACCACGCTCGCTGACGGCCCGGTGCAAACGGGTGCCGAAGCTCTCCATCCGGTACTTCCCCTCTCCTCGTCCGGACGGCGATCCGCCCGGGTACCCCTGGACCGGGCTCAGCCGGCCTGCACCGCCGCCGCCACCCCGCCGGCGATCCGGGCCAGGTCGGCGTCGTCGGTGACGTACGGCGGCATCGTGTAGATCAGGTCGCGGAACGGCCGCAGCCACACCCCCCGGTCGGCCGCCGCCGCGGTGGCCGCGCCGAGATCGACCTCGTGGTCGAGCTGCACCACGCCGATCGCGCCGAGCACCCGTACATCGGTCACGCCCGGTTCGTGGCGCAGCGGCTCCAGACCGGCGCGCAGGCCTGCGCCGACCCTGGCCACCTGCGCCGCCCAGTCCCCGGCCCGCAGCAGCCCGATGGAGGCGTTGGCCACCGCGCAGGCCAACGGGTTGCCCATGAAGGTGGGCCCGTGCGCCAGTACGCCGGCGGCGGAGATGCCCCGGGCGATCTCCGCGGTGCAGAGGGTCGCCGCCAGGGTCAGGTAGCCGCCGGTGAGCGCCTTGCCCACGCACATCACGTCCGGGCTCACCCCGGCGTGTTCGGCGGCGAACATGGTGCCGGTACGGCCGAAGCCGGTGGCGATCTCGTCGAAGATCAGCAGCACCCCGTGGGCCCGGGTCACCTCGCGCAGCACCCGCAGGTACCCCGGATGGTGAAAGCGCATCCCACCCGCGCCCTGCACCACCGGCTCGACGATCACCGCGGCCAGTTCGTCGGCGTGCCGCTCGACCGTGTCCACCAACGCGGCCACGTACGCCTCGTCCGGCGGGTCCGCGAATCCGCCCGGCGGGACCGGGGCGAAGACCTGTCGGGGCAGCACGTCGCCCCAGAGGTGGTGCATCCCGCCCTCGGGGTCACAGACGCTCATCGGGTGGAACGTGTCGCCGTGGTAGCCGCCCCGCCAGGTGGCCAGGCGACGCCGCTGCGGCCGGCCGATGGCCCGCTGGTACTGCAGGCACATCTTCACCGCCACCTCGACGCTGACCGAGCCGGAGTCGGCCAGGAAGACGTGTTCCAGTCCCTCCGGGGCCAACTCGACCAGCGTCTCGGCGAGCCGGACCGCGGGCTCGTGGGTGAGCCCACCGAACATCACGTGGCTCATCCGGCCAAGCTGGTCGGTCACCGCCGCGTCCAACGTCGGGTGCCGGTAGCCGTGGATGGCCGCCCACCAGGACGACATCCCGTCCACCAGATCCCGCCCGTCGGCGAGCCGCAGCCGTACGCCCTGCGCACTGCGCACCACAAAGGGCGGTCCCGAGGCCGGCATCGCGGCATACGGATGCCAAACGTGCGCCCGGTCCCGCGCCAATATCTCCTCAGGCGTCACGCCCAAACCCGTCCTCTCCCGATCCGCCCGCTCCCCGCCACACCGCTCCCCGCGACCCCTCTCCCCGCCACATCGAGCGCGGCGACCCCTCTCCCCGTCGATCTAGGGCAAGTTGTCGTCACTCGATCTCCGATCACGACGATTCTCCCTAGATCGACGCGTCGTGGGGCGGCGCGGACGCGTCGTGGGGCGGCGCGGACGCGGCGTGGGGCGGCGCGGACGGCGGCGCGGTGTGGGCTGCGGCGCGGATCAGGGCTGGGCCTCGGTAGATGAAGCCGGTGTAGAGCTGTACCAGGGCGGCGCCGGCGTCGAACATCCGCGCCGCGTCGTCCGGATCCAGTACCCCGCCGACTCCGATGATCGGCAGTCGGCCGCCGGTCTCGCGGTGGACGAAGGCGACCACGTCGCGGGCCCGGCCGGTGAGCGGCCGGCCGGAGAGCCCGCCGGCCTGCGCGCCGCGTTCGGCGTCGACGCTGGCGAGCCCGTCCCGGGCCAGGGTGGTGTTGGTGGCGATCACCCCGGCCGCGCCGCGCGCCAGGCAGACCTCCAGCAGCTCGGCGATCGCCGCCTCGGTCAGATCAGGCGCGATCTTGACCAGCACCGGCTTCTCCCCGACCAGCGCGGCGAGCAGCGCGTCCAGGTGCGCCCGGTCCTGCAAGGACCGCAGACCCGGGGTGTTCGGTGAGGAGACGTTCACCGCGAAGTAGTCGCCGTGCCCGCGCAGCGCCCGGTACGAGGCGAGGTAGTCCTGCACCGCCTCGTCCAGCGGCGTGACCTTGGACTTGCCCAGCGAGATGCCCAACGGCACGCCGATCGGGCGCGGCAACGCCGCCAGCCGGGCGGCCAGTGCGGCGGCGCCGGCGTTGTTGAAGCCCATCCGGTTGACCACCGCCTCGCTGGCCGGCAGCCGGAACAACCGCGGCCGGGGGTTGCCCGGCTGGGCGTGCGCGGTGACCGTACCGACCTCGACGAAGCCGAAGCCGAGCGCCGGCCAGGCCGGCAACGCCGCCCCGTCCTTGTCCATCCCGGCCGCCAACCCGACCGGGTTGGGGAACCGTACGCCGAACACCGTGCGCGGCGCGTGGACCGCGTACCGGGCCCGCAGCGCCGCGAGCGCCGCCGGCCGCCGGGACAGCGCGGTCAACCGCCGCAGCGTCCACTCGTGTGCCGTCTCCGCGTCCCCGCCGCCGATCCGGAACAGCTGCGGCCGTACCACCCGCTCGAACAGGGTCACTGGGCGGCCCGCAGGGTGGCGTGCAGGTCCTGCAGCGGGCGGACCTGCATGTCGCCCCGGATACGCGCCTCGATACCCATCACGGCCGCGGCGGCGCCGGGGACCGTGGTGATGCAGGGGATGTCCCCGGTGACCGCGGCGCTGCGGATCTCGTAGCCGTCCGAACGGGCGCTGGCACCCGAACCCTGCGGCGTGTTGATCACCAGTGCCACGTCGCCGCCGAGGATCAGCGACACCGCGTCGTCCCCCTCGCCCGCCTGGTAGTGCTTGCGGATCTGCTCGCAGGCGATGCCGTGCCGACGCAGCACCTCGGCGGTGCCGGTGGTCGCCACGATCTCGAAGCCCAGGTCGGCCAGCCGCTTGATCGGGAAGATCATGCCGCGCTTGTCCCGGTTGGCCACCGAGACGAAGATCTTCCCGGCGGTCGGCAGCGAGCCGTACGCGGCCGACTGGCTCTTGGCGAAGGCGTGCCCGAAGTTGGTGTCGATGCCCATCACCTCGCCGGTGGACTTCATCTCCGGCCCAAGCAGCGAGTCGATCCCCTTGCCGGAGCGGGTACGGAAGCGCTTGAACGGCAGCACCGCCTCCTTGACCGCGATCGGCGCGTCGGCGGGCATCGTCCCGCCGTCCCCGGTCGCCGGCAGCAGGCCCTCGGCACGCAGCTCGGCGATGCTCGCGCCGAGCGCGATCCGGGCCGCCGCCTTGGCCAGCGGCACCGCGGTCGCCTTGGAGACGAACGGAACGGTCCGCGACGCCCGCGGATTGGCCTCCAGTACGTAGAGCACGTCGTCCTTGAGCGCGTACTGCACGTTGAGCAGACCGCGGACGCCGACGCCCCGGGCGATCGCCTCGGTGTAGCGGCGTACCTCGGCCAGGTGCGAGCCCGCGAGGGTGATCGGCGGCAGGGCGCAGGACGAGTCGCCGGAGTGGATGCCGGCCTCCTCGATGTGCTCCATCACCCCGCCCAGGTAGACCTCGCCGTCGGCGTCGCACAACGCGTCCACGTCGATCTCGATGGCGTCGTCCAGGAACCGGTCCACCAACACCGGGTGGTCCGGGGAGATGTCGGTGGCCCGACCGATGTAGTCCCGCAGCGTCGGGTCGTCGTAGACGATCTCCATGCCGCGCCCGCCCAGCACGTACGACGGCCGGACCAGCACCGGGTAGCCGATCTCGTCGGCGATCGCCTTGGCCTCGTCGTATGACGTCGCCATGCCGTGCGCCGGCGCGCGCAGCCCGGCCCGGGCCAGCACCGAACCGAACGCGCCGCGCTCCTCGGCCAGGTGGATCGACTCCGGCGAGGTGCCGACCACCGGTACGCCAGCGTTCTTGAGCCGCTGCGCCAGCCCCAGCGGGGTCTGCCCGCCGAGCTGCACGACCACCCCGACGACGCCCGGTCCGCCGGCCGCCCGGCCGGAGGTGTCCTCCGCGTGCCAGACCTCCAGCACGTCCTCGAAGGTCAGCGGCTCGAAGTAGAGCCGGTCGGCGGTGTCGTAGTCGGTGGAGACGGTCTCCGGGTTGCAGTTGACCATCACGGTCTCGAAGCCGGCGCCGCGCAGCGCCTGCACCGCGTGCACGCAGGAGTAGTCGAACTCGATGCCCTGCCCGATCCGGTTCGGGCCGGAGCCCAGGATCAGCACCTTCGGCCGGTCCGACGGCACGACCTCGGTCTCCGAGTCGTACGTCGAGTAGTGGTAAGGGGTGGTCGCCTCGAACTCGGCCGCGCAGGTGTCCACGGTCTTGTAGACCGGGCGCACGTCCAGCCGGTGCCGCAGGGTCCGTACGCCGTCCTCGGCGGCCAGCTCCGGACGCAGCGCGGCGAGCTGCCGGTCGGACAGGCCGGCCCGCTTGGCGTGCCGCAGCAGGTCGGCGTCGAGCACCGGGGCGTCCACGATCTCCGCCCGCAGCTCGACCAGCGCGGCGATCTGGTCCACGAACCACGGGTCGATCCCGCCGGACGCCGCGGTGACGTCCGCGATCGACGCGCCGAGGCGCAGCGCCCGCTCGACGGTGTAGAGCCGCCCGTCGTGCGGGATCCGCAGGGCGGCCAGGGTGTTCTCCAGGGTCGCGCCGCGTGGGTCCGGCACGGTCCAGAAGCCGGCCTCTTTGGTTTCCATCGAGCGCATCGCCTTGTTCAGCGCCTCGGCGAAGTTGCGCCCGAGGCTCATCGCCTCGCCCACCGACTTCATCGTGGTGGTCAGTTCCGGGTCCGCGCCGGGGAACTTCTCGAACGCGAACCGGGGGATCTTCACCACCACGTAGTCCAGGCTCGGCTCGAAGGCGGCCGGGGTCTTCAACGTGATGTCGTTGGGGATCTCGTCGAGGGTGTAGCCGATGGCCAGCTTCGCGGCGATCTTGGCAATCGGGAAGCCGGTCGCCTTGGAGGCCAGCGCGGAGGACCGGGACACCCGGGGGTTCATCTCGATCACGACGATGCGCCCGTCGGCCGGGTTGACCGCGAACTGGATGTTGCAGCCGCCGGTGTCCACCCCGACCTCGCGCAGCACCGCGATGCCCAGGTCGCGCAGGCGCTGGTACTCCCGGTCGGTGAGCGTCATGGCCGGGGCCACGGTGACGCTGTCGCCGGTGTGCACGCCCATCGGGTCGACGTTCTCGATCGAGCAGACCACCACCACGTTGTCGTGCCGGTCGCGCATCAGTTCGAGCTCGTACTCCTTCCAGCCGAGCACGCTCTCCTCGATGAGCACCTCGTGCACCGGGCTGGCGGTCAGGCCGTCACCGGCGATGCGGGCCAGGTCCTCCGGGGTGTGCGCCATGCCGGAGCCGAGACCGCCCATGGTGAACGACGGTCGGATCACGACCGGCAGGCCCAGCTCGGCGGCGGTCGCCTCGACCTCGTCCATCGAGTGGCAGACCCGCGAGCGCGGCACCAGGCCGGTCGGGTCCTGGACACCGAGGCGGACGCCGGCCTTGGCCACGATCTCCTTGAACAGCTGGCGGTCCTCGCCCCGGTTGATCGCGTCGATGTTCGCGCCGATCAGCTCCACGCCGTACTTCTCCAGCACGCCGGCCTCGTGCAGGGCGACCGCGGTGTTCAGCGCGGTCTGCCCGCCGAGGGTGGGCAGGATCGCGTCCGGGCGCTCCTTGGCGATGACCAGTTCCACGAACTCGGGCGTGATCGGCTCGACGTAGGTGGCGTCGGCGAACTCCGGGTCCGTCATGATCGTCGCCGGGTTGGAGTTGACCAGGCTGACCCGGATCCCCTCGCTGCGCAGCACCCGGCACGCCTGGGTGCCGGAGTAGTCGAACTCGCAGGCCTGCCCGATGACGATCGGCCCGGAGCCGATCACCAGGATGTGCTTGAGATCATTGCGCTTAGGCATTCTTGCCGCCCTCGATGAGTTCCGCGAAGCGGTCGAAGAGGTAGTCCGCGTCGTGCGGGCCGGCCGCCGCCTCCGGGTGGTACTGGACGGTGAAGGCGGGCACGTCCACGGCCCGCAGCCCCTCGACCACGTTGTCGTTGAGGCAGACGTGCGAGACCTGGACCCCGCCGAAGTCGGTGTCGATCACCTGGTCGGGGACCACCGCGCCGGGCACCTGGCCCGACACGTCGACCGCGAAGCCATGGTTGTGGCTGGTCACCTCGACCTTGCCGGTGGCCCGGTCGAGCACCGGCTGGTTGATCCCCCGGTGGCCGTAGCCGAGCTTGTAGGTGCCGAAGCCGAGCGCACGGCCGAGGATCTGGCTGCCGAAGCAGATGCCGAACAGCGGCACCTGCCGCCGCAGGGCCTCCCGGGCCAGCGCCACCGGCCCGTCGGCGGTCGCCGGGTCGCCCGGGCCGGGCGAGAGGAAGATCGCGTCGGCGCCGGTGGCGAGCAGGTCCTCGATGCTCGACGAGGCCGGCAGCACGTGCGTGGTCACTCCGCGCGCGGCGAGTCGGCGCGGCACGTTGCGCTTGATGCCCAGGTCCAACGCGGCCACGGTGAACCGGTGCTCACCGACGGCCTCGACGACGTACGGCTGCGGGGTGGTCACCTCGGCGGACAGGTCCGCGCCGACCATCTGCGGCGCCTGGCGGACCCGGGCCAGCAGGCCACGCGGGTCGTCGTCGACGCTGGAGATGCCCACCCGCATCGCGCCCCGCTCGCGCAGGTGCCGGGTCAGTGCCCGGGTGTCCACGCCGCTGATGCCGACCACACCCTCGGTGGCGAGCCGGTCTTCGAGACTGCCGGTGGCCCGCCAGTTCGAGCCGATCCGGGCCGGGTCGCGGACCACGTACCCGGCCACCCAGATGCGGCCGGACTCGTCGTCCTCACCGTTGACGCCGGTGTTACCGATGTGCGGGGCGGTCTGCACCACGACCTGTCGGTGGTAGGACGGGTCGGTGAGGGTCTCCTGGTAGCCGGTCATGCCGGTGTTGAAGACCGCCTCGCCGAAGGTCTCCCCGACGCTGCCGTACGCCTCGCCGGGGAACGTGCGCCCGTCCTCGAGGACGAGGATCGCGGGCCTGCGCTTGACCATTAGTTGACAGCCTTTCCGTCCAGGACCGTCGGCTCGCCACGCAGGAAGGTCGCCACGATGCGACCCGGCAGCGTCATGCGGGCGTACGGGGTGTTGCGACTGCGACTGGCCAGCTCGGTCGGCTCGATGGTGCGGCGAGCCGACGGGTCGACCAGGGTCAGGTTGGCCGGCACACCGGGTGCCGGGTCGATGCCGTGCCCGGTCAGTCCGGCGATCCGGGCCGGGGTACGCGACATCCGCTCGGCGATCAGGTCCCACCGGGGGCCGAGCACCTCCAGCGCGATGGACAGGGCCGTCTCCAGGCCGAGCATGCCCGGCCGGGCGTACGCCCACTCGCACTCCTTGTCCTCCACGGCGTGCGGGGCGTGGTCGGTGGCGATCACGTCGAGCACCCCGTCGGCGAGGGCGGCGCGCAGCGCGGCGATGTCCGCGGCCGTACGAAGCGGCGGGTTGACCTTGAAGACCGGGTCGTAGCTCTCCGCCCGCTCGTCGGTGAGCAGCAGGTGGTGCGGGGTGACCTCGGCGGTGACCCGTACGCCCCGCGCCTTGGCCTGGCGCAGCACCTCGACGCTGCCGGCGGTGGAGACGTGGCAGACGTGCAGCCGGCTGCCCACGTGCTCGGCGAGCAGCACGTCCCGGGCGATGATGGCCTCCTCGGCGACCGCCGGCCAGCCGATCAGGCCGAGCCGGGTGGAGACCTCGCCCTCGTGCATCTGCGCGCCCTCGGTGAGCCGGGGCTCCTCGGCGTGCTGGGCGATGATCCCGTCGAACGCCTTGACGTACTCCAGGGCACGGCGCATCAGCTTCGGGTCGGCGACGCAGTGCCCGTCGTCGGAGAAGATCCGCACCCGGGCCGCGGAGTCGGCCATCGCGCCCAGCTCGGCGAGGCGTTCGCCGGCCAGCCCGACGGTGACCGCGCCGATCGGCTGCACGTCGACCAGCCCGGCCTCGCGGCCGAGCCGCCAGACCTGCTCGACGACGCCGGCGGTGTCCGCGACCGGCGAGGTGTTGGCCATCGCGCAGACCGCGGTGTAACCGCCCAGCGCCGCCGCGCGGGAGCCGGACTCGACGGTCTCGGCGTCCTCCCGGCCGGGCTCGCGCAGGTGGGTGTGCAGGTCGACGAGGCCGGGCAGGGCGACCAGCCCGGTGCCGTCGATGACGGTGGCGTCCGGCGCGGACAGCCCCGGGCCGACCTCGGCCACCACGCCGTCGCGGATCAGCAGGTCGGTCGGTGCGGCGCCGACGACGCTCACGCTGGTGATCAGGTACGCGGTCACCGGTTGTTCCCTCCGAGCAGCAGGTAGAGGACGGCCATCCGTACGGAGACCCCGTTGGTGACCTGTTCGACGATGGTGGAGCGGGGTGAGTCGGCCACCTCGGGGGTGATCTCCATCCCCCGGTTCATCGGGCCGGGGTGCATGACGATCGCGTGCTCGGGCAGCCGGCGCATCCGCGGCCCGTCCAGCCCGTAACGGCGGGCGTACTCGCGCGCGGAGGGGAAGTAGGAGTCGTTCATCCGCTCCCGCTGCACCCGCAGCATCATCACCACGTCCGAGCTGGGCAGCACCGAGTCCAGGTCGTAGGAGACGTTGGTGCCCGGCGCCAGCGCGCCCGCGATGTCGACCGGGATCAGCGTGGGTGGGCCGACCAGGGTGACCTTGGCGCCGAGGGTGGAGAGCAGCAGCACGTTCGACCGGGCCACCCGGGAGTGCAGCACGTCCCCGACCACCGCGACCGACAGGCCGGCCAGCCGGCCCAACCGGGCCCGCATGGTGTACGCGTCCAGCAGCGCCTGGGTGGGGTGCTCGTGGGTGCCGTCGCCGGCGTTCACCACCGAGCCGTCCACCCAGTTCGCCAGCCGGTGCGGCGCACCGGAGGCGGGGTGCCGGACGACCACCGCGTCGGCGCCCATGGCCTGCAGGGTCAGCGCGGTGTCCTTCAGGCTCTCGCCCTTGGCGACGCTGGACCCCTTGGCGGAAAAGTTGATCACGTCGGCGCTGAGCCGCTTCGCCGCCGCCTCGAAGGAGATCCGGGTGCGGGTGGAGTCCTCGTAGAAGAGGTTCACCACGGTCCGGCCGCGCAGCGCGGGCAGCTTCTTGATCTCCCGGCCGGCGACGGTGGCCATCTCGCCGGCGGTGTCCAGGATCTCGGTGGCGGTGTCGGCGTCGAGGTCCCCGCCGGAGAGCAGATGCTTGATCATGAAGGGTTCCCCCCGTACAGCTTGACCTCGTCCGTTCCGTCGGTCTCGGCGAGCGTCACCTTCACGCTCTCGGCGAGCGAGGTCGGGATGTTCTTGCCGACGTAGTCGGCTCGGATCGGCAGCTCCCGGTGGCCGCGGTCGACCAGGACCGCGAGCTGCACGGACGCCGGACGGCCCACGTCGTTGAGCGCGTCCAGCGCGGCCCGGACGGTACGGCCGGAGAAGAGCACGTCGTCGACGAGGATGACCCGCTTACCGTCGATGCCCCCGGCCGGCAGTTCGGTAGGGCCGACCGCGCGGGTGGCGTGCCGGCGCAGGTCGTCACGGTAGAGAGTGATGTCCAGCACACCGACCGGGACGGCGACGTCCTCGAAGGTGCTGATCCGGGCGGCGAGCCGCCGCGCGAGGGGGGTGCCCCGGGTGGGAATCCCCAACAGCACGGTGTCGGCGGCGCCCTGGGTCTTCTCCAGGATCTGGTGTGCGATGCGGTCGACCACGCGTTGCACGTCGGCGCTGGCGAGGATCACCTTCACCGAGGGTTGTCGCGGTGGTGACGAGCGGGCAGCCGGTGGGTATGCCACGGCGGACCTCCTTCCCCGCCTCACGGGACGGGTCGTTAAAGGATGTCGGGCACCTCCGGCCGGACCGTGGACGGACTCGGGCCGGGGCTTCACGCCACGTTACCAGTGGTCACCGGGCCGATGACCGGCACCCACTGACCACCGGATCAGGCTCACGAAATGGGGATAACTCCCTCGGTGCTCCTCAACGGTAATGTCACGACCACTTGACCACGTGTCGCATTCCCCGTACCGTCACGCTCCGTAGCGATCGACGGGAGAACCCCGAGCAGCACTGGGAGTGTCCGAATGCCCTCTGAATACGCCAAGTCTCTGGGCGCCCGCCTGCGCTCCATCCGCCAACAGCAGGGTCTCTCCCTGCAGGGTGTGGAGGAGAAGTCGAACGGGCGGTGGAAGGCCGTGGTGGTCGGCTCGTACGAGCGTGGCGACCGCGCCGTGACCGTGTCTCGTCTGGCCGAGCTGGCCGAGTTCTACCGCGTCCCCGTCTCGGAACTGCTGCCCGACGGCAGCGGGGTCCGGCACGAGCCCACCAGCAAGATCGTCCTGGACCTGGAGCGGCTCTACGACGAGGCCTCCGAGGACCTGGCCTACGTCGCCCGCTACGCCCGCGCCATCCAGCAGCAGCGCGGTGACTACAACGGCCGGGTGCTCTCCATCCGCGCCGACGACCTGCGGGCGCTCGCGATCGTCTACGACGCCTCGCCGTCGGGTCTGATCGAGCGGCTCACCGAGCACGGTGTGCTGGTCGCCGACCCGCGGGCGTTCTTCGCCTCCTGAGCAGTCGATCCACCAGAAAGGGCCCGTGCCGGACGGCACGGGCCCTTTCTGTCGTACGGGTGCTGGGCGGGCGCGCTCAGCGGGTGGCGTACTCGGCGATCCGGCCGAGCACCCCGTTGAGGAAGCGCGGCGAGTCGTCGGTCGACATCTGGCGGGCCAGCTCGACGGCCTCGCTGATCGCGACCGCGTCGTCGATCTCGTCGACGTAGAGCAGTTCGTAGACCGCGATCCGGGCCAGGTTGCGGTCGACGACCGGCATCCGCTCCAGCGTCCAGCCCTCGGCGTAGCTGGCGATCAGCTCGTCGATCCGGTCCAGGTGCTCGGCGACCCCCTCGACGAGGCCCACCGCGTACCCGAGGTGTTCCGGCCGGGGCTGCTCGATCCGCTGCAGGTAGCCGGCCAGCACCTCGACCGGGGGGCGGTCCCGCAGGTCGGCCTCGTAGAGGACATCCAGCGCCCGCTTACGCGCCTTGCGGCGCGCCGGCATCTGCTGTTTGGGACCCTCAGCCATCAGGCGCGGCCGAGGTAACGGCCGTCGCGGGTGTCGACCTTGATCTTCTCACCGGTGGTGATGAACAGTGGCACCGGCACGGTGGCGCCGGTCTCCACGGTCGCCGGCTTGTTGCCGCCGGTCGAGCGGTCGCCCTGCAGACCGGGCTCGGTGTAGGTGACCTCCAGCACGACGCTGGTGGGCAGCTCGATGTAGAGCGGAACACCCTCGTGGGTGGCGACGGTCGCCTCGGCCTCGGGCAGCAGGTAGTTGGCTGCCTCGCCGACGGTGCCGCCGGGGACGGTGATCTGGTCGAAGGTCTCCAGATCCATGAAGACGAAGTCCTCGCCGTCGGCGTAGAGGTATTGCATCGTGCGCTTGTCCACGGTCGCGGTCTCGACCTTGGTGCCCGCGTTGAAGGTCTTGTCGACCACCTTCCCGGACAGCACGTTCTTCAGCGTGGTGCGCACGAAGGCACCACCCTTACCGGGCTTGACGTGCTGGAACTCGACGACGGCCCAGAGCTCGCCGTCAAGGTTGAGTACCAGGCCGTTTTTGAGGTCGTTGGTGGAGGCCATTTCCTGCCTTGATCATCAATTGGCGGACAGACCCTACGAGTCTACTAGCTGCGTCGAATCGCCCGGCCCCCCGCTCGGGGCGCTCAACCGTCGGCCGGCGCGAGGCCGGCCAGATGGTGCAGAGCAAGACGATACCCGCCGATGCCGAGCCCGCAGATCACCCCGGTCGCCACCGCGGAGACCACCGAGTGGTGCCGGAACTCCTCGCGGGCGTGGATGTTGGAGATGTGCACCTCCACCAGCGGCCCCCGCAGCATGGCGCAGGCGTCCCGCACCGCGTACGAGTAGTGCGACCAGGCGGCCGGGTTGAGCACCACGGCGGCGCCCTCGTCGGCGGCCCCGTGCAGCCAGCCGAGCAGTTCGTGCTCGGCGTCGGTCTGCCGGACCGTCACGTCGAGCCCCAGCTCCTTGCCGGTGTGCTCGCAGAGGGCCACCAGGTCGGCGTAGGTCGTCGCGCCGTACAGCGTGGGCTCGCGGGTGCCGAGCCGGCCCAGGTTCGGCCCGTTCAGGACGTACACCTTCACGCCGTCGCCACCTCGTCGTAGGCGGCGGCCAGCAACGCGTCGGTCGGGCCCTCCAGCATCGCCGGGCGGGCCAGCCCGTCCAGCACCACGAAGCGCAGCCGGCTGCCCCGGGCCTTCTTGTCCACCCGCATCGCGGCCAGTAGCTGCGGCCAGGCGTCGGCCGGATAGCTCACCGGCAGACCCAGTGCCGCCAGCACGGTGCGGTGCCGCTCGGCGGTCGGGGCGTCCAGCCGGCCGGCGAGCCGGGCGAGCGCGGCCGCGTACACCAGACCGACCGAGACGGCGTGGCCGTGCCGCCAGCGGTAGCCCTCGACCTGCTCGATCGCGTGGGCCAGCGTGTGGCCGTAGTTCAGCACCTCGCGCAGGCCCGACTCGCGCAGGTCGCCGCTGACCACGTCGGACTTGACGCGGATCGCCCGCTCGATCAGCTCCCGGGTCACCGGCCCACGCGGGTCGGTGGCCGCCGCCGGGTCGCGCTCGACGAGGTCCAGGATCGCCGGATCGGCGATGAGGCCACACTTGACCACCTCGGCCAACCCGGCAGCCAGATCGGTGCCGGGCAGGCTGTCCAGGGTGGCCAGGTCGGCCAGCACGCCGGCCGGCGGGTGGAACGCGCCCACCAGGTTCTTGCCGGCCGCCGTGTTGATCCCGGTCTTGCCGCCCACCGCGGCGTCCACCATGCCGAGCAGCGAGGTGGCCACCGGAACCCAGCGCACCCCACGCAGCCAGCAGGCCGCGACGAAACCGGCCAGGTCGGTCACCGCGCCGCCGCCGACCCCGACCACCACGTCGGTACGGGTGAAACCCGCCGAGCCGAGCCGGTCCCAGCAGGCGGCGGCCACGTCGATCTGCTTGCCCGCCTCGGCGTCGGGCACCTCGACCAGCAGCGGCTCGACGCCGGCCGCGCGGAGCCGTTCACCGAGCGCGTCCGCGAGGGCCTTGAGCGGGGGCGCGTGCAGCACCGCCGCCCGGCTCGCGCCGGGCAGCAGGCCGGGCAGCGCGTTCAGCAGGTCGCGTCCGACCAGCACGTCGTACGGCCGCTCGCCGCCGACCGGGATCCGGGTCACCTCGTCCATCGCCGGCAGCCTAGTCCAGCGGACGCCGCGGCCGTGGCGGTTGCCCACCTGCTGGCCGGGTGGCCCAGTCCGCGAGCAGGCGGGCATGCTCGGCCACCGCGGCGCGCAGAGCGTCCGGATGCCGCACGGGCCACTCCTTCAAACCGGGCGAATTCTGTCCGGATTCGGTCGTACGGTCTGTCGGTAACCGAGAGAAGGAGCGACAGGTGGCGACGTTCGTACTGGTTCCGGGTTTCTGGCTGGGTGCGTGGGCGTGGCGGGAGGTGACCGGGGCGCTGCGGGCGCAGGGGCACGAGGTGTACCCGATGACGCTGACCGGGCTGGCCGAGCGGGCTCACCTGGCCGGGCCCGAGGTGACCCTGGAGACCCACACCACCGACATCGTCCGGCTGATCGAGGTCGAGGATCTGCGCAACGTCCTGCTGGTCGGGCACTCCGGCGGCGGGATGCCGGTCGCCCAGGCGGCGGACCGGATCCCGGACCGCATCGCCCGGGTGGTCTACGTGGAGAGTGGGCCGCTGCCCGACGGCACGGCACAGTTCGACACGGTGCCGCCCGAGGAGCAGCAGCGGCTGCGGGCCGCGATCGGCGACGGACACCTGCTGCCGCCACCGGCCTGGGACCCGGCGGCCGACCCGACCAACCTGGCGGGGCTGGACGAGTCGACGTTGGCTCTGCTGCGGGCACGGGCCACCCCGGAGCCGCTGCGGGCGGCGACCGATCCGGTGCGGCGTACCGGCGGCCGTCCGGTGCCGACGGCGCTGGTCGCCAGCACCTTCCCGCTCACCGTGGTCGAGGAGATGATCGCCCAGAAGCATCCGCTTTTCGCCGGGCTGACCGGCGGCCGGTTGTTCGAGGTGCCCACCGGGCACTGGCCGATGCTCAGCGAGCCGAAGGCCCTGGCCGACGTGCTGGACTCGGTCGCCCGAGGCTGAGCCAGCAGCCGCGTCAGCGGGGCAGCAGTGCGGCGATCTCGGCGACGATGTCCCGTGGCGTCCGGCCGTCGGTGGTCACCGTGGTGGTGGCCACCTCGGCGTAGAGCGGCCGGCGCTGGTCCATCAGGTGTTTCAGGGTGGCCCGCGGGTTGATCGCCAGCAGCGGCCGCCCGGCGCCGAGCCCGACCCGCTTGACCGCGTCGGGCAGCTCGACCGAGAGGTGCACCACCCGGTGCCCGACCAGGGCGGCCCGGTTCTCCTCGGCCAGCACCGCGCCGCCGCCGAGGGCGAGCACCCCCGGGCTGGCAGCCAGCGCCGCGGCCACCGCGGCCCGTTCGAGGGTACGGAAGTGCGCCTCGCCCTCGTCGATGAAGATCTCCGGGATGGGCTTTCCGGCCATCTTCTCGATGTCGACGTCGGTGTCGCGGAACTCCACCCCGAGGACGTCGGCGAGCGCCTGCCCCACGGTGGTCTTGCCGCACCCCGGGGCGCCGACCAGTACGACGACCGGAGCCATCAGCGGATCACCAGCGCATCGAGGTAGCCGGCCAGGTTGCGGCGGATCTCGGCGACCGAGTCCCCGCCGAACTTCTCGGTGGCCGCCTCGGCCAGCACCAGTGCGACCATCGCCTCGGCGACCACCGCCGCGGCGGGCACCGCGCAGACGTCCGAGCGCTGGTTGATCGCGGTGGCCGGCTCGCCGGTGGTGACGTCCACGGTGGCCAGCGCGCGGTTCAGCGACGAGATCGGCTTCATCGCGGCGCGGACCCGCAGCGGCTCACCGGTGGTGATGCCGCCCTCCAGCCCACCGGCCCGGTCGGTGACCCGGCGGACGCCGGTGGCCGACGGGATGATCTCGTCGTGCGCCTCGGAGCCCCGGGACCGGGCCTGGTGCCAGCCGTCGCCGATCTCCACTCCCTTGATCGCCTGAATCGACATCAGCGCGGTGGCCAGCCGGGCGTCGAGCTTGCGGTCCCACTGCACGTGACTGCCCAGCCCCGGCGGCACCCCGTACGCCAGCACCTCGACCACACCACCCAGGGTGTCGGCGGCCTTCTTCGCGGCGTCCACCTCGGCGACCATCAGGGCACTGGCCTGCGGGTCCAGGCAGCGCAGCGGGTCGGCGTCGATCCGGGTGGCGTCCTCCGGGCGCGGACGCAGCCCGGCCTTCACGGCCACCGGACCCAGTTCGACGACGTGCGAGACGATCTCGATGCCGAGCGCCTGGCGGACCAGCGCCTTGGCCACCGCGCCGACGGCGACCCGGGCCGCGGTCTCCCGGGCGCTCGCGCGCTCCAGGATCGGTCGGGCGTCGGTGTGGCCGTACTTCTGCATGCCGGCCAGGTCGGCGTGGCCCGGCCGGGGCCGGGTCAGCGGGGCGTTGCGGGCCTGCCGGGCCAGCTCGTCGGGGTCCACCGGGTCGGCGGCCATGACCGTCTGCCACTTGGGCCACTCGGAGTTGCCCACCCGGATCGCCACCGGGCTGCCCAGGGTGCGGCCGTGCCGCAGGCCGCCGATCACCTCGACCTCGTCCCGCTCGAACGACATCCGGGCACCACGGCCATAGCCCAGCCGGCGGCGGGCCAGCTCGTCGGCGATCTCGGTGGTGCTCACCTCGATGCCGGCGGGCACCCCCTCCAACAGCGCGACGAGGGCGGGACCGTGCGATTCACCTGCAGTCAACCAGCGCAACACAGCGGTCAGTCTGTCACGGCGAGCCACCGGCACGTTGCGCTGCCCGCCGCGTCCCGCCCTGCGGACGCGAAACCCATTTCAGGCAAATTCGATCTGCACTTGTTCCGCGTGTCGTACCGAGCCTGGCGGCGAACGTTCGCTCAGTGCTTTCGAATCGCGATGATCGACTTCGTCAGACCCAACAGATGCTCGTTGCGGATGACGGCGTCCGGAAACAGATAACGGAGTTCGGCGCGACCGATGAGTTCGGTCGTCAGGACCTGTTTCATGGCCGCCTCGTACGTTTTTCCCGGGGTATAGGCGAGCGGCCACCGACGCGCCATCAGGACCCGGGCCGACACCGGCAGGAACTGCATTCCGGGCGCCACCCAGTGCGGCTCGACCGGGAAGTACCGGTACGGCGTCTGGACCCAGTACGCGCTCCCCAGCTCGCGGACCGCCTCCGCCATCCGCCGACGGCGCTCGTGGCCACCCACGTGCTCCAGAACGCTGTTGCTGAAGACGAGGTCGTACCGGCGGCTCAGGATGCTCTTCGGCAACTCGCAGGCATCGGCGTGGTCGGCCTCGGCCCAGTCGGGCAACTCGGTGGGCAGCGGCTCCAGGTTGACCACGTGGACGCGCGCCGGTCGGACGGGGACCCGCGCCCAACTCTCCACCCGGCCACCCAGGTCGAGCACGGTCATGTCGGCCAGGTTCGGGAAGGTGTCCGACAGCCAGGCCGCGCGCCGCGCCCGCCGTTTCGCGCCGAGTGAGGTCGGCGAGTCGACGAGACGGAACCTGAGCGAGTGGAGTCCCATGGGTGAGCATCCTTCGATGTGCTGGTGGTGCCCGATAAGGATGGTGTTGCGTCTCCGAGTGGGTCAGATGCCCCGGCCACGCTTGTGCAGCGTGCGCAGCACCGCGTCGGCACGGACCACCCTCCCGGCCACCGCGAGCGCCAGGTAGGCACGGGGCTCGCGCGGGTTGCGCCGCAGGGCGTGCCGGGCCCAGCGCAGCGCCCCCCGACGGTCGCCGGTCGCGGCGCGGGCAAAGGCGATCTGCCCCGAGACCCGCGCCTCGCCGGCCGGCTGGGTGCCGAACTCCGGGTAGCGCTGCAGCAGCCACTGCAATGCCTCGGAGATGGTGTCCCAGCGCTGCGCGAAGTAGGACCGCTTGTGCCAGCGCACCAGCACATACGGCGTACACAGGTTGACCAGTGGCGCGCTGCGCGCGGCGCGCAGCAGGAACTCGTAGTCCTCCGCGTAGCTGCCGGGGATCTCCTCGTCGACCAGCCCGAACCCGGCGCGCAGCGCAACGGCGCGGATCAGGAACGTGGACGGGTGCAGCTCGGTCATCCGGTCGCGCAGCAGATCGGCGAGGGTGACCGAGTCCCGGGCCAGCACCCGGTCGACGGCGTTCCCGTCGTAGCTGACCCGGATGCCGCAGCTGACCAACTCCGCGTCGGGGGCCTCGGCCAGCGCCTCGACCTGGGCCCGTAGCTTGCCGGGCAGCCACTCGTCGTCGTCGTCGCAGAACGCGACGAGTTCCCCGGTCGCGGCGAGGGTCCCGGAGTTGCGCGCGCCCGCCAGACCGGGGGTGCGCTCGTTGCGGATCACCCGGACCTGGCGGTCCAGGCGGGACAGCTCGGTCAGCGAAGGGTCCGGTTCGGACTGGTCGTGGACCACCACCACCTCGACCGGGCCGGGGTAGTCCTGATCGAGGATGGCGCGCACCGCGGCCCGCAGCAGCTCCGGACGGTCCCGGGTGGGCACCACCGCGCTCACGCTCGGGTGGTCGGTCATCGCCGCTCTCCGATCCGGTCCGGCCGTGCCCACGGCCGCCACCGCACCCGCTGCCGCTGCCCGGTCGATGCGGCCACCAGGTCCTCCACGATCCGCCCCACCTGCTCGACCGCCGCCCGGCGGGCCTCGGACGCGTCCGGGTCGGCCGCGACGGCGAACCGGGACGGGTCGGCGAGCCCGGCGGTGAGCGCCTCGAACAGCGCCTCCCGGGTCTCCACCAAAGCCACCAGGCCGGCCGCGCCCAAGCGACGGGCGAACAACTGCTGGTGGTCGTCGACGTGCTCGCCCCCGGCCGGGTCCCGGGGCATGACGATCGGCAGGTGACCCTGCCGGCGGGCCTCCAGGATGGTGGCCGGGCCGCCGTGGCAGAGCACCAGGTCCGCCTCGGCCATCGCGGTCTGAAGCTCGTCGTGGCCGAGGAAGGTCACCGCCCCGGGGACCACCGGCGCCCGGGTGTGGCCGTGCTGCACGGTCATCTCGACGTCCTCGCCGACCGCGCGGTGCCACTCCTCCAGCCAGCGGACCAGGCGGTCGAACGGGTGCTTGTCGGTGCCGACGGCGACCAGCAGGCGTGCCGAGGCGAGGTCGCCGGCGCGGCGTGGTCGGGGTGGCCCGGCTACCGGCGCCGGTCGGGGCCGGCCCGGTGCGACCCGGTGGGCGGGGACGTTTCCGGTGCTCTCGGCGTTCACAGCAGAGTTCCCACGACGGTGGCCTCCGGGTACTGCCGGCGCTGCTCGTCCCACTGCACGAGCATCGCGGAGAGGAACGGTCGACAGAGTCGGGCGGTCAGGGTCGGGGTGTCGATGCGGTCGTACACCTCGATGTAGACGGTGGGAACGCGCTGGAGCCAGGCCAGCACCACGAACGGGACGGCCACCCCGGCACCCGTGGTCACCACCGCGGCGACCCGGCGCGACCGCAGCACCCGCCAGGCCAGGACGGCGTTGCGCAGCAGGTTCGGCAGGTTGCGGGTGGTCGGGTGGTACGCCCGGATCAGGTCCTCGCCCGCCAGCAGCGAGACCGCCTCGGGCGTGTCGAAGGTGATCCAGCACCGTCGCCAGCGTTCGTACCACGGGCGCAGGGCGAGCAGTTGGGCCAGATGGCCGCCACTGGAGCTCACCAGGAGCAGCACGCCGGATTCGTTGGCATCCTCGGTTGTCGTTTCCACGCGACTCCCCACAAGTTCGCTTGGATTTTCGGTGGCCGCCACGCGACAGCAGATCACACGTCCCGAGCCGGTGAAATAGAGCGATCGGGCGACGTGTCGATCTCGACGCGGGCGGGCTGGGCAGCCACCGACGATCTCCTCCATCGACGGTCGTCACGACCTGGAGTTTCTGGTTCACCGTCCGCAGTCGATGGTCGACAACGGGCCCCCCTGATTTCGGCGGATCAGCCGCTATGTCGTTTCTCGATGACGTCCAGCAGGGCGGGATGCAGCGCGGCGTTCCAGCCCGCGTCGGCGTCGGCCAGCCGCCAGGTGCGCAGCCACATCTCCAGCAGGTATGCCTCGGCCACCAGCCCTCGGGCCGCCCGCCCGAGCCCCAGCCCGGCGCCGTACCGGTCCAGGTGGGTGTCGACGGCCCGGGCCGCCGCGGCGGCCGGCTCGCCGCGCAGCACCAGGGCACGCTGGAACGCGTCGTGCGCCAGATCGAAGCCGACCGGTACGTCCGATCCGCTGTGCTCCCAGTCCCAGGCCACCAGGCGGCCGGCGTGCACCCCGAGGTTCCAGGGCACCCAGTCACCGTGCCAGTGCCCGAACTCGACGGCCGTGCCGCCGTGCCGGACGGTCAGCGCCGCCACCGCGGCGACCGCCCGGGCCCCGTCCGGCGTACCGGCGGCAGCTCGCTCGGCCTCGGCGGCGAGCCGGCCCAGGAACGCGGACCCGGCCAGCGGGCGTGCCGGCGTCGGCGGGCCACCCCGTCGGGCCACCGCCAGCAGCGCGGCGACCTGCGGCGGGGCACCGACCGGCATCCCTCGCACGGCCGACGGCAGCGGCTCGACCAGCGCGACCACCTGCCCGTCGGCGGCCGTCTGGGCGAGCAGCCGGGGCGCCGCCGGATGGTCCGGCGCGCCGGTCACCGCGGGCAGGTCGCGCAGGGCCGCCGCCTCGGCGCTCACCAGCGCCCGGGTGGCCGCGTTCCAGCCGATCTTCGCGTAGCCGAGGGCACGACCGTCCGAGGCGAACAGTTGCAGGGTGGGCTTGTGGTTCGGGTCCGGCGGGCGGACCCCGCAGGCCGCGAACACCCCGGGCCCGTCGAGCGTGGCCCCCAGCCGCCCGGCCAGCAGCGCCTCGTCGGCCGCGACCCCGTCGGGCAGCGACACGACGAGCCGGGGAAACGGAGCCAGGTCGATCGCGCCGACCCGGGCGAGCCCACCGAGCACGGCCCGCACGGCCCGCACTCTCGGCGGGCGCAGCGCGTTGTACGCCAGCAGGGAGGCCGCCGTGGCCCGGGGCGCGCCGAGCGGCAGCAGGAACCGGGCCCGGGCGAGCGACGGGACGACCGCGTACCGGGCGACGGCGCGGTGCCCCGGTGGCGGGGGCCCGTCCACGGTCAGGGCGATGCGCTCGTCGCCGAAGACCGCCCGGGTGACCCAGCCCAGCCCGTCGGTCCGCGCCCGAAGGTCGCCGGAGACGGTGGCCCCCGTCGTCACGGCGCCCGGTCCGGCCAGTCGAGGTCCAACCCCAGCCGCTGGCGCAACGCCTCGTTGTGGGGTCGGTAGTACTCGGTCAGCTCCGCCCGTACCTCCGGTGCCAGGGGTGCCGAGCGGCGGTCGTTGTAGACCTTGAAGTCGGGCAGGTCGTGCGGGGGCAACCCGAGGAAGTCGAGCGTCCTGCGGTAGGTGCCGCGGGCGTCGCGGTAGAGGTCCTCGCTGGGAAGAAAGAGGATCCGCTCCCGGTCGAACCGGTCCAGCCACGGCTCCAGGTGCTCCAGGTAGCGCCCCCGGGCACGGTAGGTGTACCAGTCGTACGGCTCGCTGAAGGATTCCGGCTCGGCGATCAGCCGTTCCCGCTCCCCCGCCGTCCGCTCCTGCTCGGCGGCCAGCGCGTCGACGAAGTCCAGCGGCTCGATGCCGTGCGTCCGCCGTTCCTTCCAGTGCGAGTACGCCCGCTCGACCGGATCGCGCAGCAACACGATCAGCCGCACCGACGGCAGCAGCGCGGCGACCCGCTGTGCGGCCAGCGGGTGGAACATGTAGAGCGGAGCGGCCTCACCGACCCGTACCGGCCCGCCGTGCCGGCGCCGCAGTGCGGCCCGCTGCCGCTGGGTGGGAAAGTGCGAGCGGTACCAGGCCTCGCCCCGGTGCCAGTTCTCCTCGAAGTAGTGCGAGGACTTGGTGTTCCAGGCCGGGAAGAGGCGCGGCACCAGCGGGTGCTGGATCAGGTAGTTCCACAGCGAGGTGGTGCCGCCCCGCTTGGTGCCGATGATGAGGAAGTCCGGCAACGGCCGCCGATCGCTGGTGCGCACCGCGTAGTCGACCAGGGAATCCTTGACCCGATCGGTCACCTGGGCCGGCACGAGCTGCTTCACCCGGTCTCGGATGGACGACACGGTGTCCTCACCTGCCCTTCGTCGACGTCGCGGCGGCACCGGCGGCGACCGACGCCGCCCCCTCCCCGCCACGGAGATGTCTCATGGTCACCCGGATACCCCGTCGTACCTGGGGAACCGTCAACAAGCCGACGCAGCCGGTGGCCAGGACGCTCAGCGCCACCACCAGACCGGTGATCCCCCGACCCCCGGCGAGTACGCCGACCAGGGCCGCGATCCCCACCCCGACGATCACCCCGGCCGCCGCGCGCAGCAGTGTCGCGTCGACCAGAGGTTGGCCGATCACCGCCCGGGCGCAGCCGAACGCGATCAGGTTCTCGGTCGCGATACCGGCCGCCCAGGCGAGCGCGGCGCCCGTCACGCCGTGCTCCGGGATCAGCCAGAGCCCGAGGCAGACGGTGACCAGCAACCCGGCGACCGTCGCGACCAGGTGCAGGCCACTGCGCCCGCCCATCAGCAGCAGGCTCTGTACGTTTCCCACCCCGGTGTTGACCAGCATCGCCAGGGCGAGCACGGTCATCGCGGTGGCACCGGCGGTGAACTCGGGCCCGAAGAGCTCAAGGAACGCCAGCCCGAACACCGCGAGCAGCAGGTAGACCGGCCACGAGAGCACCAGCGCCCAGGTGGTCAACTGCCGGTGCACCGCAGCGGCGGCGGCCCGCTCGCCACGCCCGAGCAGCCGGGACAGCTGCGGCGACACCGCCACCCGCAGCCCCTGCATGGCCAGTTGCCCGGCCAGGATGTAGCGGCCGACCGCTCCGAACACGCCTGCGTCGGCCTGCCCGGCGAGCACGGAGGTGAGCAGCACGCCCACCCACACGGCGCTGGCGTCGATGGCGGCGGACGCCGCGCGGGGCAACGCGAAACGCCAGAAGGTCGACCAGTCGGCCCGGTCCGGGCGCAACGTCGCACCCCGGCCGACGCCGAGCGGACCGGCCACCAGCGCCAGGCAGATCAGCACCGCGAACGCCGCCGGAACCAGCCAGCCGGTCATGCCGAGCAGCACGCCACCACTGGCGACGGCCGCCGCGCCGACCAGTACCGGCCGGGCGATCGGCACCAGGACGGACTGCACGCCGACGTACACCCGGATGGGACGGACGCAGCGCAGCACGGCGAGCAGCAGCGTCATCGCGACCACCAGCGGCACCGCGGCGAAGCTGGCCGCGATGAGGGCGGTACCGCTGGCGCCCGGCCCGTCCAGCAGCCGGGGTGCGAGCGTGTCCGCGGCGAACACCCCGACGAGGCCGACCACGACCGCGGCCGCCAGCGGCGGCAGCAGCGCCACCGGGAGCACCCGGGCCGCGTCACCGTCAGCGCCGGCGCGCCGGCGGGGCAGCGTCCAGATCAGTCCGGTCTCCGCGCCCAGGGCGCAGATGGCGGCCGTGACGGTGACGACGCCGATCGCGGCGAAGAACGCGCCCGAGCCGACGGTGCCGTAGCCGCGGGTGATGACGACCGCGAGCAGGAAGCCGAAGAGACCGTTGGTGGCGGCCCCGGCCAGGCCCGCGAGGCCGGTGCGGGCGCTGCGTCGGGCCTCGGTCGTACCGTCGACGGAGGGTTCGCCGGGACCAGAGTCGACGGCCGGGCGCGCGCCCGCGGTCATACGACGACGGCCTTCGGGATGCGGGTGGGGCGGGACCGATCACCACGCCCGGCGCCCGCCTCCCGCTCGACGAGCGCCATCGCGGCGGCGGCGGCGACGTACGCGATGGTGATGGTGGGATCGGCCATGCCGTAGAACGGAATCTGCACCAGGCAGATCACCGGCACCACCGCCAGCCACTGCCCGGGCGCTGAGCGGGCCCGGGCGCTCTTCAGCCCGATGATCACGAACCAGCCCAGGAAGCAGACCAACGCCGGTACGCCGTGACTGAACAGCACCGTCCAGAGTTGCCCCTGGGTGCCGACCGGCACCTCCGCCGTGACCGTGTCCACGCTGACGGGCGCGCCGTACCCGAGCCACGGCGAGTCCACGATGCGACGGATGACCTCCGCGTAGAGGGAGAACCGGTCCGTGTTGGTGTCGCTCGACTCGACCCGACTGTTGATCAGATCGGCGACCGGGATCAGCAGGGTGGTGAGCCCGCCGATGAGCAGCACCCCGACGACGGACGCGCCCACCCGGACGTTTCCGCGCAGCGCCGCCCGCACGCCGAGCACGGCCAGGCCCACGCCGAGGCTCGCGAACATCGTCCGGTTCAGGGTGAGGAAGGCCGGCGCCAGGGACAGCGGCAGCGACACGAGCAGTGCCCAGCGGAGGATCCCCCGACCCCGCAGCATGGTGTACGCCACCACGCAGGGCAGTGCCATCGCGTACGTGCTGCCGTAGTTGTTGGTGTACGGGAACGGCGCCGCCGGACGGTAGATCGGGATGAGTGCCTGTTTGCTGTACTCGGTGGCGCTGATGTGCACCAGGTCCTGCATGTACGGATGGTTGGCGATGCCGCCGGGCAGCAGCACCTCCACCGGGGTGGTCAGCGCGAAGCGCGGTGCCAGCACCCCCAACCAACCCAGTGCCACCAGACCGAACCAGAACAGGCAGACCGGCACCAGCGCCGCCGCCACGTCGCCTCGTTCCCGCGCGTAGACATAGACGTACACGCCGGCCACGAGTGCGGTGACGTAGTAGCCCAGCCGAAGGCCGAAGAAGGGCAGCGAGACCGGCGACGGTAGTTGGGTGGCGCTGAGCAGCACCAGGGCAACGAACAGCAGCCAGATGCCGGTGGCCGGTGGCAGCGGCACCCGCCCCCGGACGATCAGCAACGCCAACAGCACCGCACCGAACAGGGGCCAGATCAGGTAGAACGCGCCGGCCAGCCACCACACCGGGATCAGGCCGAACATGATCAGCAGCGGCCAGCGGGGCAACCGGGGCGGCGGTGGTGGCGGCGGCGGTGGCGGGAGGATGGCCCGCGGCCCGCCCCGCTCCGGTCCTCCGCTCGCCACGGTGACGGTGACCGGCACCCTCAGCCCCGTCCGCTGCGGGTGAGCACGAAACCCAACGGGGTGACGCCGGCCGCGCGCAGCCGCTCGGCGAGCCGACGCAGGTCGCCCTGGCGGGTCCTGTCCTGCTCGACCACCACCACCGCGGTGCCCTGGCGGGCCGCCGCGACGCCGCGCTCGTCGGCCTCCGAGGGCGGCGCGTTGAAGAGCACGACCCCGGTCGCGGCGCGCTGCCGCCACGTGCCGAAACGCACCCCGCCAGCGCCGACGGGCACCTCTTCGGCGTTGTCCAGGACCGTGCTCACACCGCTCGCGGTCGCGCTCAGGCTCGCCCGGGGCAGCATGATGGTGGCGTCCGGGTCCAGCGACGGAAATTTGCCGACCGGGTACGGGGACGGGCGGCGGACGGGGATCTGCTCGGTGACGTCGGTGCCGCTGACCGAATCGGCGACGCGAGGGGCCGGGACGAGCGGACGGGCCGGGTTGGCGGTCGCGGGCAGCCGGTCCCGGTCCGCCAGCACCACCGTACGCAGGTGTTCGAGCCGACCGCTGTCGTCGGCCACGTAGACGTCCCGGCCGGTCGCGGCGAGCGCTACCGCCAGACCCGCGGTGATGACGGTCTGGTCCTCGCGGGTGGTCAGCAACGCCACCCGGGCCGGCTCGCGAACCCGCTCGGCGATCGCCATCGCCACGTAGCGGATGTCGGCGTCCACCGCCTTGCGTCGGCCCCGGAACAGCCGGCCGCGCACGGTGCCGAGCAGCGGCAGACCGGTGACGTCCCATCCGTCGTGGACCGACCGGACCCGGCGGTCGGCGGACTCCCAGGCGTACGCCAGGACCACACCGACCAGTGCCCCGCCGAGCAGCCCGGCCAGCACGTAGAGCAGCGTGTGCGAGTCGGAGGAGACCAGGGAATTCTCGGCACTCTGCGTGATCCAGCCCGGGTTGACATCGACCGCCGCGATCTCGGTCCGGGACGACTTCAACTGGGTCAACTGGTTGTTGGTGCCGCCGAGTTCGGCGATGGCGGCGTCCAGCGCGCCGTTCTTCGCGCCCGCGATCCGCCGCTGCAACGCCTCCCGCTGCTTGTCCACCTCGGCGATGCTCTCGTCGTACCGCCGCAGCATCTCGGCCCGCTGTTTCTCGTACATCGTCCGGCGTACGTCGAGGTAGCTCTGTGCGGCCAGGTTGACGTTGCGGGCCGCCACGTCGGCGGTGCGTCCGGTGTACGAGAAGCGGAGGATCTGCCCGCCGGTCGGCACCTCCACCTCAAGGGCGTCCCGCACGTCACCCTGGTCGTAGCCACCCGACGCCGCGAGCCGTTGCACCACCTCCGTTCCGGTGGCGATGCCGCTCTCCACGTTCATGTTCACCGCGCGGTCGGCGGCGGCGCCGCTCGGGGTGAACGCGTCGGTGACGACCGGGCGGACCGCCACCACCGCGCTCGCGGTGACCGCGCCCGGCATGAGCAGGACGTACCCCAGGGCGGCGAGCAGGCCGAACGCGGCGACCGCCCCCACCAACCGGATCCGATGCAGGGGAACGCGGAGCAGGTCCGTCAGCGTGACCGTCCGCGCCGGCGTGCCCCCACCGCCGAGCGCGTCGGCGGACCAGGAACCGGGAGGTGCATCAGCCATGAACTTCACCGTCTGTTCTGAACTGCCCGGACGGAACGACGCCCGCGGCAGGCGCCGGACATTCCCTTGTGACACATCGGGCCAGCGACGTGTCCGCCGCCGACCCGACGTGGTTCATCGATTCTCCGTGACGAACGGGTGAACCGTCACTGCACGGAGAAGAAAATCCGCGGCGTGGACCAGGTCAGTCCGTCGCCCGCCGGCGCGATCACGGTGCTGGTCGCCCCGTCGACGGCCAGGTCGGCCGTCGGGTCGAACGACACACCGCGCAGCGTGCCGTCGCTGCCGCCGTACACGATCCGATCGGCGACCCAGGCCATACCCCGCACCGACGACCAGCTGACGCCGGTCGTGGGGAGGGTGAACTCGGTGCCGCCCAGATAGTTGCCGTCGATCTCGAAGTAGCGGTAATAGAGCGCGTTGGCGCCGCTGCGGGTGTAGTACAACCGGCCGTTGAGGTAGAACGCGCCGGTCATGCCCGCGGGGTTGAACCAGTCGTTGAAGCCCGACGACTCCCAGGGGACGCCGATGGCGCCACCGTTGAACATGGAGATGTCGAGCCGGCTGCCGGTGGGTGTGCCGGCCAGAGTGTGCGACCAGTAGATGCGATCGCTCACCCGCCAGGTCGCCCCGGCGTTGGTGTAGTTGGGCTGGCTGACCGTGGTCGGCGTGCCGACACTCGCGCCGGTGAACGGCACCTTGGCCAGTTGCCCCTCGCCGGTGCCGAGGTAGAGGTTGCCGGTGGTCGCGGTCGGCGGGTTCTTCGGCGCGAAGGTGCGACCGCCGGCGAGCGGGAACATGCCGAGTCGCCCGTGGTACTCGCTACCCATGCCGTCCGAGTTGTGCCCGAAGTAGAGACCATCGCTGCCCCGCCAGAGCACCGGCACCTGTGAGCCCCAGTTGCTGGTGCCGGCCGGCATGGAGGCGCTGCCGCGGCGGCCGGGGTTCCAGTTGACCGGTAGGCCGGTGGCCGGGGTGACAGCGGCGATACCGAGCCGGTCGATCGCGCCGTTGCCGGCCGCGTCGCTGGCGTTCGGGTTGTTCAGCCAGCGGAAGTGCCCGCCCAGGTAGATGATGTTGTCGGCCACCTCGACGGAGGTGATGGTGTCGTTGCCGGTGTAGTCGACCCAGGTGCCGAGCTGGCCGCTGCCCCGGTTCGCGGTCTCGAACCTGATCAGCGCGTCGCAGTACGCGGTCGGCCAGCCGGCGCCGCCGTTGGTGCCGGCCACGAACCAGCTGCCGTCCGCACTGAACTTCACGTCCTGCACGTAGTGCACGAAGGTCTCCGGCGCCGCGCACGGCGGGACGAACTTCTCGGTGCTCCAGTCCAGCAGCGCTGGCGTACCCGAGAGGTCGATCAACGCCATCTGGTTCCGGGACACGCCGTTCACCAGGGTGAAGTTGCCGGCGGCGACCATCGTCTGCCCGTCCGGGGTGACGTCGATCGACCAGCCGTACGAACCGGTGCCGTGCCGCCCGACGGTGGCGTTGATGTTGAAGGTCGAGTCGATCGCGCCGGTGGTGGCGTTGAGCCGGCCCAGCCCGTTGTGCCCGACGCCGTTCAACCAGTTGAAGGCGCCGGCGACGTAGAGCCAGTTACCGCGCAGCACCATGTCCCGGATCATGCCGCCGTCGGAGCGGCCGACCCAGCTGTCGATGGTCGCCCCGGTCGCCGGGTCCAGCGCCACCAGGTTCTTCCGGGAGACACCGTTGACGGTCTTGAACCCGCCGCCGACGATGAGCGTGCCGTTCGGGCCGGCCAGCAGGGTGTTGACCGCGCCGTCGAGCACCGGCAGGAAGGTGGTCGAGATGGTTCCGCTGGTGCGGTCGTAGGCGAACAGGTAGCTCTGCGTGATCCACGCCGAGCTGGCGTTCTGTCGGATCTGGGTGAAGCTGCCCCCCACGTACACCTGCGAGCCGACCTGCGCGAACGCGCGGGTCTCGCCGTCGCGGCCGTGCGGGGTGTTGTCGGTGGGGTTGGTCGACACCAGGGTCGCCGTCTCGGGAGCCGGCACCACGGCGGCAGAGGTAGCGGAGGGGGCGGTCAACACCGCGGCGACGGTCAGCAGACCGACTGCGGCCGCACGGATACGGGATCCGGTGGATTGCCGAGAGAGCGAAACTTTAGGCACGCTGGCCTCCAAGTTGGACGAGAACCCCGGTAGCGTGCCTCGCCGTTCCTGATCCGCGATATCCACCGATTGGGCTGTCGCCACCTAGCCCCACGCGCCGACGGCCGAGCCCCTGTCGGATGTCGGACTCGCCGCTGGCGGCCCGCCGTCGCGCGGTCGTCCCGGCGTCAGTTTCCCGCCCTCTGCCGGTGCAGACGCGCCTCGCGTCCGGCGGCCTCCGGCTCGGTCGCGTCGAGGTCGCCGGCGGGCTCGGTCACGGACCGGATGGGTGGACGGACCCGACCCACCGCCACGAACACCGTCAGTGCCAGCACCCCCAACAGCATGGGGCCAAAGATCCAGCCACCGATGACGTCCGTGAACCAGTGCTTCTCGGCGTAGATCCGGCTGTAGCCCTCCATGGAGACCAGCAGGGCCACGGCGGTCAACATGGCGATTCGGCCACGTCGCGGGATGTTCCAGGTCAGTCCCGCCAGCACCGCGATGGTGCCGAAGGTGAGCATGATCCGGGCACAGCCACCGGAGGGGTAGGTGCCGACGTCGGTGGGCGGGTGCCCGCGGTCGACGGTCAGCGCCAGGATCTGCTGGGTGTACTGCTCGACGACGAACTGCAACGGCATCACGACCAGCGGAATCCACCAGCGGCGGCGTCGCCAGGCAATGGCGAAGAAGATCGCCGCGACCACGGTGACCCACTTGAGCGGGTATCGGTCGCCCAGCGGGGTGTAGAACGAGTTGATGTCGGCCCACACGTCGACACGGCGGGCGTGCACGTGTTCAAAGATCGGGTGGTCGATGGACCGCTCCAGCCTGGACAACGCCTCGCCGAGCGGCCAGCAGACCGCCACCACCGCCGCGCACCCCGTGAGCAGGACGACGAGTGCGGCCCCGATCCGGCCGAAGGCGTCGGTGAGCCCGGCCACCGCGACGCGCAGTCGGTCCGCCGCCCGGCTCTGCCGCACGGCCGGCACGAAGCGGGTGGCCAGCACGGGGATCAGGACGATCGGCACCAGCACCGACAACGCACCCAGCACGTAGATCAGAGCCACGGCCGGACACCCCCGTCCAGTGCACCGACGGACGACCCCGCCTTGTCCATGGCACGCAGCCACCTACTGTCCGCCGACGTCATCGGTCCTCCTCTACCCGGCCGCCGAGCAACTCCCAGTTCAGAGACCAGCGGACAGCTTCCTGGACAGGATCAACCACGCCGGCACCACCACGTGGCAATCGATGGGTGACACGGTAAGGGAACCGGGACACTCTGCGATAGCCGCCGCACTGTCCGCTCTTCGTTCACAAACCGAAGGTCGTAAAGTCGACAATCGCGGGTTGCCGTGCCATCGGCTGAACTTCGCCGTCACCGGCGAGTCGCCAACACGACAGGACCGTCAGCGGCTCCCCCCGGTGGGCTGCCGCAGGTACGTGTCCTTTCCGGCCTGCGTGAAGCCGGCGACCGACGAGGCGTCGTGGTTCATCGTCATGTCGCAGGTCGCCGTGCGGTTGGTCATCCCGGGCGAGTTGAAGTAGATCGCGGCCTTGATCTTCGGGTGGGCCTTGAGCGCTGCCGGGAAGTCCTGGAACCACCGCTGCTTGGCACCGGGGTCCGCCGAGTTGAAGTTGGTGCCGAACTCGGCGAGCATCCGCGGCTTGCCGGCCCCGATGCCGTTGGCGTCCAGCCAGTCGTAGAAGCCGGCGACCGTGGTGTTCGGGCTCTTCCACACCGTGCTGCCGTTGCAGACGTGGAAGTTGTACGGGTCGTACGCCACCCAGTCGACGTAACGGTCGCCGGGGTAGAGGCCGGCGTACCGGGAGTAGTGGCCGGACCAGCCCATCATCGTCCAGACCCAGACGGCGTTGGTCGTGCCGGCCTTGGCGAACCGCTCGTACACGTACCGCCAGGCCCGGACGAAGTCCGCGTCGCTGCCCTTGTTCGGCTCGTCCTCCGGTTCGTGGTCGAAGCCCAGGAAGACCGGCACGCCGGCGGCGCGGATCCGACCGGCGACCGCGTCGATGGTCGCGTCGTGTCGGCCACTGTAGACGTCGGCCCACTTGAAAGTGGTGCCGGCGGAGAAGTTGCGGGTCTCCCAGGCGAAGAACAGCAGCCGGCCCTCGCGCATCTGCTGCTGCTCGTACGCGTCGGGGAAGGCGCCGTTCCCGCCGGCGTTGGAGAAGTCGTGGTAGCGGTGCACGATGTCGAACTTGCGGCCGACCTGCGCCTCCACATTGGTGATCGCCTTGCCGTAGTCCCAGCCGCCGGCCGCACCGGCAGGTGAGTACATGCCCCACCAGGCACCGCAGGAGGGTACGAGCTTGTCCGACACCGCTCCACACTTGCCGGGCGGGAGCGCCGGGCCAGTCGGGGTGGAGGTCCGGGTGGGTGCGATCGTGGGCGACGGCTTCGGCGCGGCGGTGGTCGGCGGAGCGCTCGGCGACGGCGGCGGCGCCGAGCGGGTGGTCGGCACCGGCGCCGGCCGGGCACCGATGTCGTAGCTGATCACCAGGCCCGGCCGCAGCTCCGGGTCCCGGTTCTCGGCGGACGCCCAGTAGATCCGGGTCTCCAGCCCGGTCTGTGCCAGCGACACCGTCCAGGTGCCGTTGCCGGTGACCAGAGCGGAGACGTCCCACTCGTTGAAGCCCTTGGACACCCCGGCCACCGTGTCCAGCGCCGCGCTGGTCGGCGCCGGGGCCGGACGCGCCTCGCGGGCGCTCAGCGGTGAGGCGTGCGCCGTCACGGTGGCGGCGAACTGTTGCCAGGCATGCACCCGCAGGGTCGCCCGGACGTTGACCGCGGCGGCCGGCACGGTGGTCACCGCGAACTCGATCACAGCCTCCCGGCCACCGCGCGGGTTGCCGTCGCAGCGCGTCGCGCAGGTCGCGAGGGTCGGCTTGGCGGCATTGTCGCCGTCCTGGATCACCGCGGTGGCCGTCGTGTCCGCCGCCGCCCGGATCGACAGGTCGTCGCTCGCCAACAACGGCATCATGGTCGCCACGATGCCGGCCACCACCGAGCCGCCGACCACGCCGAGGGCGATCGCCTTGCGTCGGGGGCCATTGCGGAACCGGGTAATGCGGTGCAGTCCGTGCCTGGTCAAGGAGAACTCCCTGTGTCTGCTGCGGTAACTCTCGGCAGCGTATCGACGGCACCAGCAGGTCGCGTGGAGGACAGTTTCCCGTAAGCGCGTCTTAACCGTCAGCTAAGACAAGCGCCCGTCATCCCCGCGGGACGACGGGAATAGCAGCTCAGGCGTTGTCGTCGGAGGTAGGGAAGGGCAGGGCCGCACGCATCGCCTCGACCGGGGCGGCCACGCCGGTGAACTGCTCGAACTGGCCGACGGCCTGGGCCAGCAGCAGGTCCAGTCCGGACACCACCCGCAGGCCGGCCGCCACGGCGGAGGCGGCCAGCGGCGTCGGCCACGGATCGTAGAGCGCGTCGAAGAAGACCGCGCCCGGTCGCCCGGTCACCGCGCCGGCCAGCGGATCGGCGACGCCCTTCGGCACGGTGGAGACGACCACGTCGGCGGAGAGGTGCCGGGGCGCGTCCGCCCAGTCGCCGGCCGTCAGCACGACACCCAACGTGTCGGCCACCGGCCGCAGCTCGTCGATCGCCTCCGACCGGCGGGCCACCACGGTGACCGAGGAGCAGGACAAGCGCGCGGCGGCGGCCAGCGCGGCGCGGGCGGTGCCGCCCGCACCGAGCACCGTCATCGTCGCGCCGGTCACCACCCCGGCAGCGGTGAGCACGTCGACCATGCCGGCGACGTCGGTGTTGTCCGCGTACCAGGAGCCGTCCGGACGTCGTACCAACGTGTTGGCGGCGCCCACGGCGGCGGCGACCGGCGCGGCGGCGTCGGCCACCGCGAGCGCCGCCTCCTTGCCCGGCATGGTCACCGACAACCCGGCCCACTCCGGGCCCAGGCCGGCGACCAGGTCCGGCAGCTCCGCGGCCGCGCACTCGATCCGGGTGTACGACCAGCCGGTCAGCCCGGCGGCAACGTAACCGGCGTTGTGGATCACCGGGGAGAGCGAGTGCGCGATCGGCTTACCGAGCACCGCCGCCCGCCGTCGGAGCGCCATCAGATGATCCCGGCCTCCCTGGCCCTGGCCTCGTTGCGCTGGTGCTGCTCGTAGGTGTCGGCGAAGGCGGAGTGGCCCTGCTTGTCGATCGCCACGAAATAGAGCCACTTGCCTGGCGGCGGAGCCATCGCGCCTGCCAGGGCCTGCTTGCCGGGATTGTCGATCGGGGTCGGAACCAGGCCGCGAAGCTTGCGGTTGTACGGGTTCTTCGGGTCGTCCAGCTCCGACTGCGTCATCTGCGCGGAGGTCTTGGTCGGTTTGCCGATCGACTCCAGGTAGTAGTTGACCGTGACGTCCATCTCCAGGCAGTTGCAGTTGAACTCGCCGTACACCCGGTTGTAGGCCACCCGGGCGACCTTGCCCAGGTCGTCCTTGTTGCCCGCCTCGGCCTGAGCCAGCGATGCCACGATCAGCGCCTCGTACGGGCTGACGCCGCCCCGCTCCCGCTGCACCCGGTCGGCGAAGTTCATCTCCTCGGTCACCGAGAGGAACCTGGTCACCATCAGCTTCAGGATGCTCTCGGCGGTGGCCTTGGGCGGGATCTCGTAGGTGTCCGGGAAGAGGAAGCCCTCGATGGACCTGGCCACCTTCTTCTTGTCCCCGCGGGTGAACCACCAGTCCGGGACGCCGAGCCCCTCCGGGTCCTTCGCCGCGGCCTCGAAGTCCTTGACCGGGATCTTGGTCTTCTCCGAGAGCAGCTTGTAGATGTTCTTGCTGGTACGCCCCTCGGGAATGGTCAACCCGTTGACGATCTTGTTCTTCAGGTCGAGCATCGCGGTGACCGCGTTGGCCCCGCTCATCTGCTTGCGCAGCTTGTACGTGCCCGGCTGGATGTTCTTGCTGCGCGAGTTGGCGTCGGCGGCCTCGATGAACGCCTTGTGGCTCTTGACCACGTCGGCGGCGACCAGCGCGTCGGCCATGTCGGCCAGCAGAGCGCCATTCTTGATCTCGACGGTGACGTCACCGGTGCCCGCACCGTCGTAGTCCGGGGTGACGAAGTAGTTCTGGATCCGGTCGAAGCCGTAGTAGGCCCCGCCGCCGATGCCGCCGAGCAGGAGCAACGCGAGCAGCAGTGCCAGGTATGTCTTGCCCCGGCCGCCGGACCCGCCCTTGCGTTTACGGACGGCGCCGTGCCGGTGGCGACCCTTCTCCCCCCGCTCCGGCTCGTCGAACCCCAGGTCCAGATCGTCGATCATTACGTCCGCCTCCGCTGCGCGTCCAGCCAGCTCTGCAGAATCTCCACCGCGGCCGCCTGGTCGACAACCGCACGTTGACGTTTGCCCCGGACGCCACGCTCAGCAAGCCTACGAGAAGCCACCACCGTCGACATCCTCTCGTCGGTGAGCGTTACCGGGACGGGCGCTATCACATCGACCAGTCGGTCAGCGTACGCCTTCACATGGATGGCAGCGGGGCCGAGCTTCCCGGCGAGATTGACCGGAAGGCCGACGACAACCTCCACGGCCTCGTGCTCGGCGATGAGCGCGGCCAGCTCGGCGATGTCGCTCGGCACCGCGTCCGGCGCCGCCGTGAGGTCACGGGCCAGGGTGACCAGCGGAGTGGCCAGCACGCCGTGCGGATCCGAACGGGACACCCCGACCCGAACCTGACCGACATCCACCCCGAGCCGGACCCCACGCGAAAACTCAGTCACCGGCGGTCACCCCCCGGCACTGGACAAACCAGGGCGGGCCGACCGGCCCGCCCTGGTTCACGATCGTCGTCCATCACGCCTCGGTGATCGCCTTCTCGACGGTGAGCAGCAGCTTTGGCGCCTCGGCGGCGGGCAGGCCGCCACCCTGGGCCAGGTCGGGGCTGCCGCCGCCGCGCCCGGAGAACGCCGCCTTCACCAGGGCCGAGGCGGCCAGGCCCCGACCACGGGCGGCCGCGTTGACCGCGACCACCAGGGAGGCCTTCCCGTTGGACCGGGCCGCCACCGCGACCACCGCCGGCCGCGCCGGGTCGATCGCGTCGATCTTGCCCCGGATCTCCTGGGCCAGCGTCCGCACGTCGTTGCCGGCCGCGCCCTCCGGCGCCTCGGTGCCGACGTACGCCACTCCGTGCACGTCCTTGGCCTGCGCGGCGAGCGCCGCCGCCCCGCCGAGCACCAGCTGGGCGCGCAGCTTCTCCAGCTCCTTTTCCGCGTCCCGGAGCTGGGTGACGGTCTGCTCCACCCGGTCGGCGACCTGCTCGCTGGGCACCCGGTACAGCTCGGCCAACCGGGAGACCAGCAGGTGTTCACGGGCCAGGAAGCCGAAGGCGTCCATGCCGACCAGCGCCTCGACCCGGCGGACGCCGGAACCGATCGACGACTCGGAGAGGATCTTCACCAGGCCGAGCTGGGCCGAGCGGGCCACGTGCGTACCGCCGCACAGCTCCCGCGCGTAGTCACCCACCTCGACGACCCGGACCTCCTCGCCGTACTTCTCGCCGAAGAGCGCCATCGCACCGATCCGCCGCGCCTCGTCCAGCGAGGTGATGAAGGCGTGCACCTCCAGGTCGGCCAGGAGCACCTCGTTGACCTGCTGCTCCACGTCGCGCAGGACGGTCGGCGACACCCCGGTGGGGGTGTTGAAGTCGAACCGCAGCCGGCCGGGCGCGTTCAACGAACCCGCCTGGGTCGCCGACTCGCCGAGGAAGTTCCGCATCGTCTGGTGCACCAGGTGGGTCGCGGTGTGCGACCGGGAGATCGCCCGACGCCGGGTGGTGTCGATCTCGGCGTAGCCGGTCTCACCGGCGCGCACCTCGCCCCGGATCACCCGGGCCCGGTGCACGATCAGGCCCGGCAGCGGCTGCTGCACGTCGAGCACCTCGACCTGACCGCCACCCACGGTGATCATGCCCTGGTCGGGCTGCTGGCCACCGCCCTCGGCATAGAACGGGGTCGTGTCGAGCACCAGTTCGATGGTGTCGCCCTCGGTCGCCGCCGAGCGCGGGCCCTCGACGCCGAGCAGCGCCCGCACCGTCGACTCCCGGGCCACCTCGCTGTACCCGGTGAACGTCACCGGGCCACCCTTGTCGAGCACCGACCGGTACGCCGACAGGTCGGTGTGCCCGGTCTTGCGGGCCTGCGCGTCCGCCTTCGCCCGAGTCCGCTGGTCGGCCATCAGCCGGCGGAAGCCCTCGTCGTCGACCTTGAGGCCCTGCTCGGCGGCGATCTCGAGGGTCAGGTCGATCGGGAAGCCGTAGGTGTCGTGCAGTTGGAACGCCTTCGCCCCGGACAGCGACGTGCCACCCGAGGTGCGGGTCTCCGCGATCGCGGTGTCCAGGATCGTGGTGCCGGCACGCAGCGTGGAGAGGAAGGCCTCCTCCTCGGCGTACGCGTACTGCGCGATCCGGTCGAAGTCGGTCGCCAGCTCCGGGTACGACGGGGCCATGCAGTCCCGGGCCACCGGCAGCAGCTCGGGCAGCGCCCGATCCTGCCAGCCGAGCAGCCGGATCGACCGGATCGCCCGGCGCATGATCCGGCGCAGCACGTAGCCGCGGCCCTCGTTGCTCGGGGTCACCCCGTCGCCGATCAGCATCAGCGCGGTCCGCACGTGGTCGGCGATCACCCGCAGCCGTACGTCGTCCGGGTGCGACTCGCTGGCCACGTGCCCGGAGTGCGCGCCGTACCGCTTGCCGGTCAGCTCGGCCGCCCGGGCCAGGATCGGCCGAACCTCGTCGATCTCGTACAGGTTGTCGACGCCCTGCAGGATCGAGGCCATCCGCTCCAGGCCCATGCCGGTGTCGATGTTCTTCGCCGGCAGCTCACCCAGGATCGGGTAGTCGTCCTTGGTGGTGCCCGGGCCCCGCTCGAACTGCATGAAGACGAGGTTCCAGAACTCCATGTAGCGGTCCTCGTCGACCGCCGGGCCGCCCTCGCGCCCGTACTCCGGGCCCCGGTCGTAGAACAGCTCGGAGCACGGACCGCACGGCCCGGGGATGCCCATCGACCAGAAGTTGTCGGCCTTGCCCCGGCGCACGATCCGCTCGGCCGGCACACCCACCGAACGCCAGATCTCGTACGCCTCGTCGTCGTCGAGGTAGACGGTCGGCCAGACGCGCTCCGCGTCGAGGCCGAACCCGCCGTCGGCCTGCGACTTGGTGACCAGGTCCCACGCCAGCGGAATCGCACCGGACTTGAAGTAGTCGCCGAAGGAGAAATTGCCGTTCATCTGGAAGAACGTGCCGTGCCGGCTGGTCTTGCCGACCTCGTCGATGTCCGGGGTGCGGATGCACTTCTGCACGCTGACCGCCCGCTGGTACGGCGGGGTCTGCTGGCCCAGGAAGTACGGGACGAACTGCACCATGCCGGCGTTCACGAACAGCAGGTTCGGGTCGCTGATGGCGGGCAGCGGAGCGGACGGCACCACGGCATGGCCGTTCGCCTCGAAGTGCGCGAGGTACCGCCGCTTGATCTCCGCCGTCTTCATCGCTGGTGTTCCTCCGGAAAGATTTCTCGATCGCCGATCCGCGGGTCTTCCCGCAGCTCGGCGAACTGGTCGTCGAACGCCTCGCCCTGGGCGAACGCCTGGTGGATCTCCTGCTCGCGCTCGGCCATCCCGACCCGGACGTCCTCCACGAAGCTACGCAGCGAATCGACCAGCCCGCCAGCGGATTCCGACAACGTGCTGGCGATGCCGGCCGGGGTGTACGCCTGCGCGGTCCGGGTCGCCTTACGGACCACCACCACGCCGACGGCCAGCCCGATACCCAGCCAGAACAAGCGCCTCATGTCTCGCTACCTCCTGGTGCGCCGGCCGGTCAGCGGTTGCCGCGCCGGGCGGCCCGGCGCTGCTGCTTGATGGTGTCGCGTACCTCGCGCTCGGTCTCGGCGTGCCGGCGGTTGGCGGCGGCCCGGCGCACGCTGTAGCCGAACGCGGCGACCTTGACCAGCGGGTTCGCGGCGGCGGCGGAGACCACGGTGGCCAGGTTCGCGATGTTGGCGGTGACGCTCTGCGCGTGGCTGGTCATGGTGTCGACCTTCGCCAGCTGGAGGTTGACGCCGTCGAGCGAGGTCTGCACCTGCTCCAGGGCGGTGTTGACGTTCTTCACGGTGGTGTTCACGTCACCGAGCAGCGGTGCGGTCCGATCGTTGAGGTCGTTGATCATTCGGGTGGTGGCGTCCACCGTGTGCCGCAGCCGCAGGATGGGCAGCGTCAGGATGAGCACCAGCACCGCGAACGCGCACGCCGCGATCAGCGCCGCGACCTCTCCAATGTCGCCCACGCCTGTCCTCCTCAAGCAGAGTTCCGGGGACCCGACGTCCCCGGAACGCACAACCGTGGTACCCGTACCAGGCTCGCCGACCCGCATTCGGTCAACGGCAGCGGGCGCGCCCGCCAGCCCCAGACCCTACCGTCCGTGATGGAAAGCGGCTCACGACGGTGAGGGTGTCGGCTCAATCAACGGGTCGCCGCTGACTGTCGGGTACGGATCCTCTCCGGTCAGTGACGGATTGGTCGTCGGCTGTGGCCTGGTCCGCTCGTCGTCGATCGCGTTGCGCACCTTCAACGACACCAACGAGCCGGTGCACTCCCCCGCAGCGGCCGACGGGTCGGGAGACGGCACGATCGCCGGCTCACCGTCGACCGGTGGCGGTACGCAGGTCGGTTCCCGTACCCACAGGTCGAGGGTCAACTCGTCGCGACGCCAGCAGTTGTAGGTGCCCTTGGTCTGCTGCTCCGGGCAGCGGGTCACCTTCCACGGTCGCCAACCGTCCGCGCGCAGCGCGCTCTCGTACGCCTTCGCGGTCTCCTCCGGCGGCTTCTCCGAGGTGACCGTGCGCTCACGCAGCCGGCAGTCGAGCAGGCACCAGCGGCTGCCGCTGACGTCGTCGACCGTCTTCGCCGCGGCCCAGCCGGGCACGTTCAGCTGATCCAGGTTGTCGAAGACCGGGTCCCGGCTGAGCGTACGGATGCCGAAGAAGAGCGGCACCGCACCGAGCAGTACGACGCTGACCAGCGCCAGGACCGCGGCGCGCAGCCGGCGTCGCTCGCGCGACTGCCGACGCGACTCGGATCGGGTGCCGTCGTCGTCCGGTGTGTCGTGGTCGGACGGGCGCAGCACCGGCTCGCCGGCGGGATCGTCGACCGGGCCGCCCAGCGGGCCGGCTCGCCGTGGGCACCACGGCGGCCGCTCGGGCCACACCGACCGGCTCGCCCGGACGACCGGGCGGCGGTACGGGGGCGACGCCGGTGGGTTCGGGGCGACCGGCGTCCCGGTGCGGCGGCAGGGCACGGCCGGGGCCATGGTCCGCCGGTGCGGGTCGGACGACCGGCGCACCGGCGCGGGCCACCACCGGTGCTCCGGGACCGGCCTCACCCCCCGCGGTCGGGCCAGACCGGTCGTCGCCGATGGGCGGGTGCGCGGCACCGGCGGGCCGGACGGCGGCACGAGCCGGACCATCCGGACGTGGCCGGGCCGGACCATCCGGGCCACCGCCCGGGGGGACCGCGGCGCGGGCCGGACCGTCGGGGCCGCGACGGCCGGCGCCCGAGACCGGCGCGTCGCCCGGTGCGGGCCGAGCCCGACCGGGCGGGGCGGAACGGGCGGCACCCCGGACCGGTGCACCCGGACCAGCGGGGCCGCCACCAGGCGCGGGTCGTCCCGCGGGACCGGCGTACGGGTCGTCGCCGCGCTCGTGCGCCGCTCCGGGTCGGCCCGGGCCGGCGGGGCCGTCCAGGCCCGGCTCCGCCGTGGGCCGGCGGCGTCGAGCGCTCGGGTCGGCGCTGGGCACCGGACCGCCTCGACGCCCGGCGGGCCGGTCCCCGCCGGCCGGCGGGTACGTGCCACCGCTCGGCTGCTCTCCGGTGGGATCCGGGGCACCGGGGCGGGCGGCACGGCGGCCGGTGGGGGGCGGTGCGCCCGGGTCCGGCGGCGGGCCGGCCGGCCGACGGTTGGCGGTGACCTCCGCGGCCGGGTCGGGCACGGCGAGTCGGCCGGACGAGCCGTCGTTGAGATCGCTCGCGGGCGGCACCGGACGCCGCCCCGCCGGCGAGTTGCCGCCTCGACGGTTGACCACTGGCAGGCCGGGATCGGTGTGCGGTAGGCGACCGGCCTGGCGCAGCCAGTCGGCCGGCCGCTCCGGACGATCCGCGCGGGGCTCGCCGCCGGCCGGCGCGGGTCGTTCCTGCTCGTCCGGGACGGCCCGACGGCGGCCGGTGCCCTCGGACGGCCCGACGGTCGGCGTGGCACCACTGTGACCGGTGAACGCGTCGGGCACCGACGGCGCGTTGCCCGAGCGGGGCACCGCCGGGTCGTCGGATTCGGCGGCGCGGCGGCGTCCACCGGCGGCCGGGCGGGCACGGTCTCCCGGACGCCGGCCGACCGGCTCCGGCGCCCCGGGGTCGACCGGACCCGGGCGACGTCGGGCGATACGCGGGTCGCGGTCGACGGCGGGGTCGGGTCGTGGGCCTTCGGCGATCGGCGGTACGGCAACGGCCGGCGGGACGTCGAACCGGGCCGGGCCGGGTGCGGCGGCCCGCGCCGGGTCGGTCGCCGGGCCGGTGGCGCGCCGACCGGCGGGCCCGTTGTCGGTGGGCAGCGGCCGGCCGGGCTCGGTGGGCTCCGGGCCGGGTCGGCGGGTCGGCGGCACGGCGTCCGGCCGGCGCAACGGCGGCATCGCGTCCGCCCGACCGGCGCCCCCCGGGCGGCGGCCCGCCGGGACCCCCGCGGGCGGTGGGCCGGCGG
>NZ_JBHSQS010000021.1:0-84021 GCF_042658605.1 Micromonospora vulcania
TCGCTACTTATCGATCACCGCCACGCCGAAACTTCCTCACCCTCGGCATCCACAGCCGACTTCGACACAGGCCCTAGGCGCGCCCGGCGGCGGCGACCGGTTCCGCGGCCGCGTCCCGCTCGGCCGGGTCGGCCGTGCGCTCACCGGCCCGGTCCAGCAACTGCATGACCGGGGTCGCCGCGACGCCGTGCACCACCACCGACACGAGCACCACCAGGCCGACGGTGGCCCAGAGCAACTCCGCCTGCGGAAACTCGGCCTTCGTGGTGGCGTACGCGAGGTAGTAGAACGAGCCGACGCCACGGATGCCGAACAGCGCGATCACCCAGTGCTCGGCCGGCCGGCCTGGCGCGCCCCGCAGCGACAGCCAGCCGACCAGCGGCCGGACCAGGAACACTAGCGCCAGCCCGACGGCCGCCGCCGGCCAGGTCAGCGGGCCGAGCAGGCCACCCACGATCGCGCCACCGAGCAGTAGCAACAGCACCAGGGTGAGCAGCCGCTCGATCTGCTCGGCGAAGCCGTGCAGCACCGAGTGGAACTCGTGGGTCCGCTCGGCGGCCCGGATCGCCCGGGCGGCCACGAAGACGGCCAGGAAGCCGTACCCGCCGACCACCTCCACCAGCCCGTACGCGAGGAAGGTCGCGGCCAGAGCCAGGAAGCCCTCGGAGTGCCGGGCCAACCGCAGCTTGCTGGGCGCCCGGAAGAACAACTTGCCGAGCAGCCAACCGATGAGCAGGCCGCCGCCGACCCCGACGCCGACCTTCCAGAGCACGTCCACGGTGAACCACTCGGCCAGCCAATCGCGCGGGGCCAGGCTGGTCGAGGCGATGGCGATGGCCGCGTAGACGAACGGGAACGCCAGCCCGTCGTTGAGGCCGGCCTCCGAGGTCAACGCGAAGCGGACCTCGTCCTCGGAGTCCTCGACGTCGGTCGGCTCGCCGACCTGCACGTCGGCGGCGAGCACCGGATCGGTCGGTGCCAGCGCGGCGCCCAGCAGCAGCGCGGCGGCCGGCACCAGCCCCGCCCACCACCAGCCGAGCACCGCCACCGCCGCGATGCACAGCGGCATCGCGATGGCCAGCAACCGCCAGGTGGACGACCACCGGGCCCAGCTCAACGGTCGGTCGATCTTGAGCCCGGCGCCCATCAGGGCGACGATCACCCCGATCTCGGTCAGGTGGGTGGTCAGCTCCGGATGGGCCAGCGGATCCGGAGTCGGCAGGCCGACCGGGAGCAGGAAGACCAGCAGGCCGAGGGCGACGAAGGCGATCGGCATGGACAGGGGGCGCCGCTCCAGCACCCGGGGCAGGATGCCCGCGAGTAGGGCACCCACGCCCACCAGCGCGAACGCCACGTCTACCGGCTCCACGGCACCGTCCCTCCGCCGTACCCGCGCGGTGCGGGCAGGTGGTGACAGACCATGCCCAGCACGGCCGTGGGCTATGCGCGTTGGGACTGGCGGACCGGAGTGATCCTCAGCGTCCTCGGGTGAGCGGAGAGTCGTCCAGTGTGGCCAGCAGCGCGGCGGGGTCGTCGTACACCGCCACCGCGCCGGCACCGGCCAGCTCGCCCCGGCTGGTGCCGCCGCAGGTCAGCCCGACGCAGGGGATGTCCAACTTGCCGGCCGCGGCGACGTCCCAGACCGAGTCGCCGACGAAGACCACCCGCTCGGCGGCCAGCCCGGACTGCTCCAGCGCGGCGACCAGGATGTCCGGGGCCGGCTTGCTCTGCTGGGCGTCCGCCGAGGTGGTGACGGTGTCGACCACGTCGTCGGCGTTCAGTGCCCGGCGCAGCGCGCCGACCTCGTGCTCGGACGCGGAGGTGGCCAGCACCACCCGCAGACCCCGCTCGGCGCAGGCCCGCAGCAGGTCCGCCGCCCCGGGCAGGGGTGTGAGTCGTTCCCAGTACTCGGCGTACAAGGTGTCGTGCGCCTCCTGGAGTTTGCCGTCGGCGTCGCGGTCCCGCTCCGGGCCGAGCAGGTGCTCCAGGAGCTTGTCCGCGCCCATCCCGATCGACCGGTGCACCGTCGCCATCGGCACCGGCTGGTCGGTCTGGCGCAGCGCCTCCCACCAGCACACCGTGTGCAGGTAGGTGGTGTCGAGGAGGGTGCCATCCACGTCGAAGAGGACCCCGGCGGGCGTGTCGGTACGCATGGGCGTCCTCCTACCCGGTCGGCGGTCGGCTGATGCGGGTGGGCCCCGCCGGTCTCAGTGCTGCCCGGTCTGCGGAACGAGGATCTCGAACCAGACCGTGGAGCCGCGGACCGTCGGGTCGGTGCCCCAGGCGTCGCTGAGCTGTTCGATCAGGCCCAGCCCGCGCCCTCGACTGCTCAACGTGTCGGTCCGGGTCCGGGTCACGGTGCCCCGGGTGCCGGAGTCGGCGACCGAGACCAGCAGCCGCTCGGGGCTGAGGTCGATGTCCACCCGGGCTGCGGTGCCGGCGTGCAGCAAGGCGTTGGTGGTCAGCTCGCTGGTGCACAGCACCGCCGCGCCGATCACCGATTCGGGCACCTGCCACTCGGCGAGCTGACCGGTCATCCAGTGCCGGACCCGGCTGGGCGCGGTCGGCTCCGCCGGCACCTCCATGCTCGCCGACCGACTCGGCTTGAGCGCGTGCTCGACCGCCAGCACGGCCACGTCGTCCTCGGTCCCGCCGGGCACCGCGGCGGTGGCCACCGCGCACAACGCGCGCGGGTCACCGCTGCCGGCCTTGGCGACCGCGTCACCGAGCGCCTGCAGCCCGGCGGTGAGGCTCTGCCGGCGACGCTCCACCACGCCGTCGCTGAACAGCAGCAGGGTGTCGCCCGGGTGGAACGCGACCGTGGTGGTGGTCGGCCGGCCACCCAGGCCCAGCGGCGGCCCGGCCGGCAGGTCCACGTACTCGGCGTGGACGCGGCCGTCCGGCGCGCTGCGGCGGATCAGCGGCGCGGGGTGACCGGCGCTGGCGAGGGTCAGCTCCCGGCGATCCGCGTCGATCACACCGAACACCACGGTGACGAACAGCTCGTAGGTGCCGGCCTCCGCGCCCAGGCTGGTCACCAGCCGATCCAGCCCGGCCAGCACCGCGTCCGGTGCCGGGTCGGCCAGGGCCAGCGCGCGCAGCGCGGCTCGGACCTGTCCCATCCGCGCGGCGGCCTGTACGTCGTGCCCGGCGACGTCGCCCAGCACCACGCCGAGCCCGCCGGTGGGCAGCGGGAACGCGTCGTAGAAGTCCCCGCCGGCCGCGTTGCCGTCCACCCCGGGGTCGTAGCGGGCCGCGATCCGCAGTCGGGGCAGGTCCGGTAGGTGCTCCGGCAGCATGCTGCGCTGCAGCAGCTGGGCGGTGCCGTGCTGGGTCTCGAACCGGCGGGCCCGGTCCGCGGCCTGGCCGATCAGCTCGGCCGAGGCGGCCAACAGCGCCCGCTCGGCCGCCGACCAGGTGTGCGGCACCTGATAGCCGACCGCCAGCCCGCCCCGGACCACCGAGGTGCCCAGCGGCAGCGCGGCCATCGAGCGGATCTTCTGGTCGTGGCGGTCCACGGCGGTCTCCCGCAGCGGCTGCCCGTCCCGGGTGAACGACGAAGCGCCGGAGCGGGCCGCCTGCACCACCGGTGCCGCCCAGTCCGCCGGTACGCGCCGCCAGAGCGGTGGCAGCCGCTCGTCGGCCTCGTCCACCAGCTCGCCGCGTACCCGCCGCACCATCCGCCAACCGCCGCCGCCCTCGTCGACCGCGAAGGCGACCCAGTCGGCGTCGAAGGTGGTGATCGCGTAGCGCAGCGCCACCCGGGCCACGTCGTCGAGGGTGAGGGTGCCGGCGAGCGCGGCGGCGACCTCGCTGAGGCTCTGCAACTGCTCGGTGACGTGGGTGGTCTCGGCGGCGACCGTCAGCATCCCGACGATCTGCCCACTGCTGTCGTGCACCGGCGAGAAGCTCCGGGTGAAGACCGCCTGTTCGACAACGCCGGAGTGACCGCGGGCCAGCGGGAGGGTGCTCTCCTTTTCCAGGAACGGCACGCCCTGCCGGTATGCGCGCTCGATCACCTCGCCGACACCGGGCAGCGGCCAGACCTCGGCGTACACCTCGGCGGAGGGGCGGCCGAGGGCGCCCGGGTGCTTGCTGCCCAGCAGCTCGGCGAAGCCGTCGTTGTAGAGCAGGACCAGGTCGTCGCCGTAGGCCAGCGCCATCGGCATCGGGGCCGCGAGGATCAGCTCGACCACGGCCCGGATGGCCGGGTCCCACCCCTCAGGCGGGCCGAGTGGGGTGCCGGCCCAGTCGTGGGCGAACACGGCGACCGCCGCGCCCGGCCCGGTGGACGCGCCCGGGACCGGAACTGCTGGCGTGGGGACTCGCCCGACCGTTCCTGGCATGTCCGCAGCCTAGCGGGCCGGCCGGTAGCCGGAGCTGACCAAGGGCGCGGGTCGCCACCGGTCCTGCGAACTTCGGCTGCGGTGACCGTTCGGGCAGTTCAGGGCCCCTGTCCGGCGGCTTGTCGGAAAAAACGCGGCGAGCTACGCGGACTGCCGCACCGGTGGCCGGGTATGCGCTCGGCGCAGTCCATGCGACAGGAGGGACATCATGCTGAAAACCCTCGCGGTCCGGCAGGCCGACATCGGCGATGCCATCGCCGACACCTGGAGGTCGGTGCTGCTCTTCATCCCGAAGGCAGTGGCCTTCATCGTGATCCTCGTGGTCGGCTGGCTCATCGCCAAAGCCGTCCTGAAGATCGTGGACACGGTGCTGGAACGGGTGCACTTCGACCAGGCCGTCGAACGCGGCGGCATCAAACGTGCCCTGGAGAGGACGAAGTACGACGCCAGCGACATTCTGGCCAGACTGGCGTACTACGCGGTACTGCTGTTCACCCTGCAGTTCGCTTTCGGGGTCTGGGGACCCAACGCGATCAGTGATCTGATCCGCGGCGTGGTGGCCTGGCTACCGCGTGCGTTCGTCGCGATCATCATCGTGGTGGTTGCGTCCGCTATCGCCAACGCCGCCCGGGATCTGGTCACCGGGGCGCTGGGCGGGCTCTCGTACGGCAAGGTCCTGGCCGACCTGACAGCGATCTTCATCATCGCGCTCGGCGTGATCGCCGCGCTGAACCAGGTGGGCATCGCCACGACGGTGACCACACCGGTGCTGATCGCGGTGCTCGCCACGGTGGCCGGCATCCTGATCGTCGGTGTCGGCGGTGGTCTGGTGAAACCGATGCAGAACCGGTGGGACGGCTGGCTGCAGCGGGCGGCCCAGGAAGCCCGGGCCGTGCAGGAGACCCGGCGGGCCAACGCGGCCGGGCGCGGCGACATGGAGCGGCAGATGGCCGACCGTGGCGGCGACCGCACCCAGGCCATGCCCCGGGTCGACGAGCAGGCGAGTCAACGCCCGTAGCGAGGCGGAACGGCACGACCGTTGGGAGGGTGTTCCACGCTGCGGCGCGGGCGCCCTCCCGACGCGGTCAGGACCCATCGAGCGAACGGGCCAGCGCGCAGACCGCGACCAGCCGGGTGAGCGGCCACTCCGGCTCGCTCCAGTCCACCGGGCCGCTGGGCGGCACCCACCCGTGCTCCAGGGCGGCCGTGCGGATCCCCTCGGCATAGCCGGCGAGCGTCGCGGCGGTCAGCGGTCGACGGTCCCCGTCGAGGCTGTCCCGTACGGCGGCGGCGTGCTGGTCGACCAGAGCCAGCAGCCGGGGCCGCTGGGCGGCGGCGGCGAGCCCGACGGTACCCACGGAGACGGTGAGGGCGGCCAGGGTGGACCGCGCCGAGTCGACGGCGGTACGGGGGGCGACCCGGTTGAACGGCACACGCATGGTGACCGAGGCTAACCGACGGGTGACCGGATGGACCTCGGCCGCCCGGCGGTTGTCGGCTACGCCACTGGGCAACTCGCGCTGGCCGTGGGGGTTGATCCGGCACAGACGGGGCAGCAGGAGAGGACCACCCACACACGGCGACGCACCCCGCAGGAGGGCCGGATGGGACAACAGGCGGACGGACCGGACGAGCAGCACCGCCGGCCGGCCGGGGTGAGCGACGCGACGGTCGCCGCGCTCGGCAAGCTCAGCGAGGCACTGGAGTGCGTCCACCGTGCCCGTGGGCACCTGTACTCGTTCCACCAGCTCATCGGGCACGCCGACCTGATGCTCGACGACGCGGTGGAGCAGTTCCGGACCGCCGGGCACCCGCAGTTCGCGGACCGGATCGACACCGAGTTGCTGGGCCGCAACGTCATCCCCGGTCGGTGGACGTTCCAGATCGTCGAGGATTTCGACGACGGGTACCACGCGCTGTTCACCGAGTTGGACCGGCAGGCCCGCGAGGAGTTGGTGGGCGGGCGGCGCCACCTCTACGAGGCGGAGATGAAGGAGCGTCGGCGCAGCCGGGGCCGGTCGGGTCACGAGGCCCGGCCGGGCGCCGGAGACTAGTCGCTGGTCGCGTCGGCCGGCCGACGCCGAGCGGCGTCGTCGGCGATGATCACGGTGGCTACCATGAGCGCGACACAGAGGCTGAACAGCCAGGAGTCGTCCGAGACGAGCCGGGCGGAGACGGGAGCCTGGAGGGCGGCGAGCAGGAAGCCGAGCCAGGCGAGGCGGCGCTGACGCGTCGTGAGGTATCCGGAGCCCTGATGCATCCCGAAATTCTTACGTGAAACGGCCCGTTTGCCGTCCCCCGATCGGCCGATTCTGGATGAGCTGTCCGTTTTCTCGACCATACGGACAGCACTTTCTGTCGGACACCGGGAGCGGCCCCTGAGGGCGATAGGGTGCCGCTGCGGCAGGATGATGCTTCGTGTCCACCACGCCTGCGCCGCCTCGCGCCTCGCTGCTCCTGCTGGCCTATCTCGCCTTCGTCAGCCTCGGCCTGCCCGACAGCCTGCTGGGCGTCGGCTGGCCCTCGATCCGCAGCGACTTCGGCGTACCGACCGAGGCGGTCGGGCTGCTGCTCACCGCGGGCACCGTCGGCTACCTCACCTCCAGCGTGGTGGCCGGGTTCACGCTCGCCCGGATCGGTGTGGGCGCACTGCTCGCCGGCAGCACACTGCTCGCCAGCCTGGCGCTGACCGGCTTCGCGCTGAGCCCCGGGCTGGCCCTGATCGTGTGCTGCACGCTGGTGGTCGGGCTGGGCTCCGGCGCGATCGACTCCGGGCTCAACGCGTACGCCGCCGGGGCCTTCGGCCCACGTCACATGAACTGGCTGCACGCGTTCTTCGGGCTGGGTGTGGCGATCGGCCCGTTGATCATGACGGGGGTGCTGAGCGCCGGGCTCTCCTGGCGGTGGGGGTACGGCATCGTGGCCGCCGCCCAGCTCGCCCTGGCCACCGCCTTCGCGCTCACCGTGCGCGCCTGGCGACGGGGCGTGCCAACCCCGGCCGAGACGACGGCCGAGCCGGCGCTCCGGGTACCGGTGTCAGAGACGCTACGGCTGCCGGCGGTCTGGTCGGGGGCGCTCTCGTTCGCCTTGTACGTGGCCATCGAGGTGGCCGCCGGGCTGTTCGCGTTCCTCCTGCTCACCGAGGGGCGCGGGCTGGGCCCCGCGGTGGCGGGCGGGTGCGTCTCCGCCTACTGGGGCAGCCTCTTCGTCGGCCGGGTGGTGCAGGGCGTGGTGGCCGAGCGGCTCGGGGCCACGCTGGTGCTCCGCTCCAGCCTGGTCGGGATGGCCGTCGGCGCGGTGCTGATCGCCGTACCCGGACCGGCCGCGCTGGCGGTGCTCGGCCTGGTCGTGGTCGGCTTCGCCGCCGCGCCGGTGTTCCCGCTGCTCACCCTCACCACCGCCGACCGGGTCGGCGCGGCGCACGCGGACCGCGCCATCGGCCTGCAGATCGGTGCGTCCGGCGTCGGCGCCGCGCTGGTCCCGGGGGCGCTCGGCGTGCTGATCGGCCACACCTCGGTGAGCGCGCTCGGCCCGGCCCTGGTGGTGCTCGCGCTGGCGCTGATCGGGCTCTACGAGCTGGGTGCCCGCCGATCCGCCGGCGGGCCCGGCCCGGCCCAGGGTGGACCGGCTGAGCCCGTGCCCGCTCAACACGGGCCGGGTGAGCCCGGCAGGGACGGTCAGACGTCGGGACCGGTTCGGCCGGTGGTCGACGGGCGGTAGGCGCGCTCGGGGTCGGTCGGCTCCCGCCCGCCCTCGCGCTCGTCGTCCGCTGCCGCCGGCCCGTGCCCGAACGCGGACTCCTCGCCGGCGTCATTGCCGGTCACGTCGTCGGCCTCCCCGTCGATGCTGGAGCCCGCCACGGCGCGTTCCAACTCCTCCAGCGGAATCTTCTCCTCGTCCCGCCACACCCTCACCCTGTCGTCGCTCATGCCATCAGCGGTACCCGGGCGCGATGATCGCAAACGGCGCCACGCGCCCGACCCGGCCGGCGGGCCCGGAGACGGCGATGGCCGCCGGATGCTCCGGCGGCCATCGAAAACGCGGGGATCACGGCTGCGGGCGGTCCACCTGCCCGCGCCACGCGCCGGTCTCCTGACCGCGGCGCTCGATGTAGGTCTTGAACCGCTCCAGGTCACCCTTGGCTCGGCGGTCGACGATGCCGAGCTTGTCGCCGGCCTGCTCGACCACCCCGTGCGGCTCGAACTCCAACTGGAGGGTGACCCGGGTCTTCTCCGGGTCAAGGCGGTGGAAGGTCACCACGCCGGCCTGCTGCGTACCGCCGGTGGAGCGCCAGGCGACCCGCTCGTCGGGGAGCTGTTCGGTGATCTCGGCGTCGAACTCGCGCTTCACACCGGCGATGTCCACCGTCCAGTGGGTCATCGTCTCGGAGAGCTGCCGGACCTCCGACACACCCTCCATGAACTCGGGGAACTCCTCGAACTGCGTCCACTGGTCGTACGCGGTGCGGACAGGTACGGAAACGTCGACGTGCTCGGTTACACCACTCATCAGGGAACCTCCTTCGTCCACCGGTGGTCGTCCGGATCGGGGGCGATCCGGTCACCAGCGGGTTGTCTCGTTTCTGTGGCCGAGCGCGGACCACACCTCGGAGACGGTCTGGTAGCGGGTGCCCTCGGGCAGCCGCTCCAACTCCGCCACGATGTCGTCCGGCGCCTCGTTGTCACGGGCGCTGGCGAGCAGCGCCGCACGGTCGCCGGGCAGCGCGTTCATCGAGATGAACCTCCCGAGTTTGCTGCGCTGCTCGACGTCGCCGGAACTCATCCCCTGCGGGGTGCCGGTGCGTAGGTCACCGGCCGGCGCGGTGGTCGCGCCCGGCTGGTCCTCACCGGCGGGTTCCGGCTCACGGGACTCGTCGACCCGGGAGCCGGCGGCCCCCGGTCCCTGTACGAGCCCGCTGACCTCCTTGCCCATCTGTTCGTCGAGCCTGGGTCCGTGCTTGCTGCTGCCACGTTCCATGTCTTGTGCGCTACCCGGCACCCCGGCGGGTAAACCGGCACCGGGCCACGAACCGGCCCTGGGACGTGCCCCGGAGCGGACATCCGGGCCCGGACGGGCGCTCAGGAGTCGGCGGGCTTGCGGGGCGGCAGCACCGGCTCGTCGGGGTCCGTCTCGCCGGCCTGCAACCGCCTGCCGCGCTGCACCTCGGCGTTGATCTGCACGCCCAGCATCAGCGCCGAGTTGGACAGGTACAGCCAGACCAGGAACGCGATGGCCGCGCCCAGGCTGCCGTAGGTCGCGCTGTACGAGCCGAAGTTGGCCACGTAGAGGCCGAAGCCGAAGGAGGCCACCGCCCAGGCGAGCAGGGCCACCGCGCCGCCCGGGGTGAGCCAGCGGAACCGGGGCTGGCGCACGTTCGGGGCGATCCAGAACAGCAGGGACAGCAGCACCATCATGATCATGCCGAGCACCGGCCACTTGGCCACGCTCCACACCGTACGGGCCAGACCTCCGGCGTGGATCAGGTCGCCGACCGCGTTGGTGACCGGGCCGCTGACGATCAGCCCGAGGGCGACCACCGCGAGCAGCACCAGCGTGAGCGCCGCCAGCCCGATCTGCAACGGCCGCAGCTTCCAGACCGCCCGGCCCTCGGTCACCCCGTAGATGGCGTTGGAGGCCCGGGTGAACGCCCCGATGAAGCCGGACGCGGACCAGAGCGCACCGAGCAGGCCGAAGCTCAGCAGCATCTTCGCGTTGCTCTGCTGGACCACGACGCCCCGGATCACGTCGACCATGCCGTCGTTGGCGACCACGGAGCCGGCGCCCACCTGCTTGGCCAGGTCGACCACCAGGTCCACGGTCTGCTCGCCGTTGGAGACCAGACCGACCAGGGCCACCACCACGATGGCGGACGGAAAGAGCGCCAGCACGCCGTAGTAGGTGAGCGCGGCGGCCCAGTCGGTGCAGTCGTCGTTGACGAAGTTGCGCACGCTGCGGAACAGCACGCCGCGCCAGGTCCGCCAGCTCAGCTGCCGCATCCGGCGGGGGATGTGCCGCCCGCGGTCCGTGCCGAGCGTCGTGCCGGGCTCCGTGGTCGTCATGCCCGCTCCCTGTGCCCCGGCCACCGGATGACCGGTCGTCCGGTCGGGCCTGGCCCGGCCGGTACCCGGACCGGGAAATCGACAAACCTCGCAACGCACGCCGTGCGGGGTTTGCCGCCCGAGCGTCCGGGAACGATCACAGTGACCCTGTCGACGCGGAGGAGGACGAGATGCCCGGGCGCGAGGACCTGCCCAGCACGCTGCGACGCTCCCCGGAGAAGGCGCAGCGCACCTGGGAGAAGACGCACGACTCGGCGGTGGAGACCTACGGCGAGGGTGAGCGGTCGCACCGCACCGCGTTCGCCGCCGTGAAGCACCAGTTCGAGAAGGTCGGCGACCACTGGGAGCCGAAGGGCCGCAAGGGCCCGAGTGATCAACAGGCGGCCGGCGGCGGGCCGGAGCGGAGGGCACCCACCGCGGGTGGGGTGGACGCCAACGCCAGCAAGGACCACCTGATGTCGGTGGCTCGCAAGCTGGACGTACCCGGTCGGTCCAGCATGACCAAGCCGGAGCTGGTCACGGCGATCGAGAAGGCCAACGACCGGGCCACCCGCAGGGCCCGCGGCGGCTGAGTCCGCGACACCAACCAGGGGGTACGGGCGGACGCGGCGGCACCGCGCCCGCCCGTACCGCGCTCACCAAGACCCGTGGCCCGGCGCCTCGATGTGCACCGCCTTGGTGGCGGTGAACTCGTCCAACAGCTCCGGGCCGTAGCCGAAGCCCTGCCCGCTGGCCCGGCGCGGGTGCGCGGCGCCCCCCGGTGCCCCGCCGAAGACCGAATTGATCTTCACGGTGCCCACCGGCAGCTCCCGCCAGGCCCGCTGCGCGTGGCTCATCGACCCGGTCAACACGGTGGCGGCCAGCCCGTACGGGGAGTCCGCGGCGCAGCGCAGCGCCTCGTCGAACGAGTCGACGACCACCACCGGGGCGACCGGGCCGAACGTCTCCTCCCGCACCAGCGGTATGTCGTGGCGGCAGTCGGTGACCACGGTGGCCGGGTAGAACGCGCCCGGTCCGTCCGGCAGCTCCCCGCCGACGCGGACCCGCGCGCCGGCCGCCAGCGCCGCCGTGACCTGCCCGTGCACGTGGTCGCGGTGTCGCCGGTCGACCAGCGGGCCCAGCTCGGTGTCCGGGTCCCGGCCCGGCCCGGTCCGCAGCGCGCCGGCCCGCCGCACCAGCGCCGCCACGAAGTCGTCGGCCACGTCCCGGTGCACGTAGATCCGCTCCACCGCGACGCAGATCTGCCCGGCGTTGGCGAAGGCGCCGAGCGCGGCCTGCCCGGCCGCCCAGTCGGGGTCGACATCAGCGTCGACGACCAGCGGGTCACTGCCGCCGTTCTCCAGCAGCACCTTCGCGCCGGTCCGCGCCGCGGCGGCGGCGATCGCCCGCCCGGTGGCGGTGGCACCGACGTGCGCGATGACGTCCACGTCCTGGCCGGCCAACGCCGCGCCCACCTCCGGCCCGCCGGTCAGCAGCGACAGCACACCCGCCGGCAGCGCCTGGTCCAGCGCCCGGGCCAGCAACCAGCCCGTCGCCGGTGTCCGCTCGCTGGGCTTGTAGAGCACCACGTTGCCGGTGACCAGCGCCGCGCCGAGCAGCCCGCAGGAGATCGCGACGGGGTCGTTCCACGGGGTTATCGCGGCCACCACGCCGCGTGGCTGCGGGGTCATGAAGTCCAGCGCGGCCGATTCACCGTGCAGCGTCCGCCCGCCGCGTAGTGGGGCCAACTCCGCGTACTGTCGCAGGGTGCCGATGCCCGCCTCGACGCCGCCGCGGGCGTCCGCCAGCGGCTTGCCCATCTCGGCGGTGACCGCGGCGGTCAACTCCTCGGTGACCGCCGCCACCGCGTCGGCCGCCCGGTGCAGCGCCGCGGCCCGCGCGGCCGGTGCGGTCGCCGCCCACTCCGTCGCCGTCTCGCGCGCTGCCTCCACCGCCTTGCCGACCTCGTCGGCGGTGGCCACCGGTGCGGCGCTGACCGGCGTGCCGTCCGCCGGATCGTGGACGACCGACTCGCCGCCCGCTCCGCCCGCGCCCCACACCCCGCCGATCAGCTGCGCAACCGTGTACATGCGGCGCTGGATGCCCCGGCCCTGCCCGGGCAAACGCGTTTCGCCTGGTTGCGTGCCGGGTAGGCGGATCGGGTGACCACCACGGGCGCGGAGAGGGCCGACGCCGTCGTCGTCGGAGCCGGTCACAACGGTCTGGTGGCGGCCAACCTGCTGGCGGACGCCGGGTGGGACGTGGTGGTGCTGGAGGCGACCGCGGTGCCCGGGGGCGCGGTCCGCTCCGCCGAGGTCACCGCACCCGGCTACCTGAGCGACCTCTACAGCTCGTTCTACCCCCTCGGGTACGCCTCCCCGGTGCTCCGCGGTCTCGACCTGGGCCGGCACGGGCTGGCCTGGCGGCACTCGCCGGACGTGCTGGCGCACCTGCTGCCGGACGGCCGGGCGGCGGTGATCAACCGGGACCCGGACACCACCGCGACCTCGCTGGAGCAGTTCGCTCCCGGCGACGGGAAGCGCTGGCTCGACGCGTACGCCGACTGGGTCGAGGTGGCCGAGCCGCTGCTGGAGAGCATCACCACGCCGTTCCCACCGGTGCGCGGCGGGCTGGGCCTGCTGCGCCGGCTGCGGGTCGCCGGTGCGCTCCGGCTGGCCCGACGGCTGGTGGTGCCGGTCCGCAAGCTCGGCGACGAACTCTTCGACGGCCCGGGCGGACCGGCCCTGCTGGCCGGCTGCGCCCTGCACACCGACCTGTCCCCCGAGGAGGCCGGCTCCGGGGTGTACGGCTGGCTGCTGGCCATGCTCGGTCAACAGGTCGGCTGGCCGGTGCCCGACGGTGGCTCGCAGCGGATCACCGACGCGTTGGTGGCCCGACTGCGCGAGCGCGGTGGCCGCATCCTCTACGGTGCCCGGGTCGACCGGGTGCTCACCGCCCGGGGCCGGGCGATGGGCGTCCGTACGGTCGGCGGTGCGCTGTGGCGGGCCCGTAGGGCCGTGCTCGCCGACGTACCCGCGCCGGCGCTCTACCTCGACCTGGTCGGCGCGGCGACGCTGCCGTCGCGGCTGGTGGAGGACCTGGCGCACTTCCGGTGGGACGGCTCGACGCTGAAGGTGGACTGGGCGCTCTCCGCGCCGGTGCCGTGGACGAACCGGGCCGTGGCCACCGCCGGCACCGTGCACCTCGGCGCGGACCTGGACGGGCTGACCCACTACGCCGGTCAGTTGGCCCGCGGCGAACTGCCCCGCGACCCGTTCCTGCTGGTCGGGCAGATGTCCGTCGCCGACCCGAGCCACTCCCCGCCGGGGACCGAGTCGCTCTGGTCCTACACGCACCTGCCGTTTCGCCGGGACTGGCGGGCCGAGGACGTCGCCGGGCACGTGCAGCGGATGGAGGACGTGCTGGAGGCGGCCGCTCCGGGCTTCCGGCAGCTCATCGTGGGCCGGCACGTGGCCGGGCCGGCCGACCTGGAGAAGGGCGATCCGAGCCTGGTCGGTGGGGCGCTCGGCGGTGGTACCGCCGCGGCGTACCAGCAGCTGTTCCTACGCCCGATTCCCGGCCTGGGCCGGGCGGACACCCCGGTGGACCGGCTCTTCCTGGCCAGCGCGTCGGCGCATCCCGGCGGCGGCGTGCACGGCGCGCCCGGCGCGAACGCCGCCCGTGCGGCGCTGGCCCGCGACCGTGCGCTCACCGGCCGTGCCTACGCCGCCGCCATCGCCGCCGCGCACCGCACCGTCTATCCCGACTGACCGGTCCCGGCCCCCGCCGCCCCGACACGGCGGGCGGCGGGGGTACGCGGGTCAGCCGGTGATGTTGCGGTGCTTGCTGCGCAGGCGGAACGGCATCAGGGCGCTCTCGACCTTGGTGGCGGTGGTCATCTTGGATTCACCGTCGCGCCGCTCCTCGAAGCGGATCGGCACCTCCAGGATCGTGTGCCCCAGCTTGGTGGCCAGGTAGTGCATCTCCACCTGGAAGCTGTAGCCGTTGGACTGCACCCGGTGCAGGCCGATGTCCCGCAGCGCGTCGGCCCGCCAGATCTTGAAGCCCGCGGTCAGATCGCGGATCCGTACCCGCAGCAGGGTGTGCACGTAGAGGTTCGCCCAGCCGCTGAGGGCCCGGCGGTAGAGCGGCCAGTTCTCGTCCAGCTCGCCACCCGGCACGTACCGGGACCCGATCACCACGCCGGCCTGGGTGGAGAGCAGCGCGCCCAGCATCCCCGGCAGCGCCTCCGGTGGGTGCGACAGGTCGGCGTCCATCTGCGCCACGTACTCGGCGCCGCCCTCGATGGCCCGCCCCATCCCGTCCACGTACGCCCGACCCAGGCCCTCCTTGCCGGCCCGGTGCATCACCTCGATCCGGTCCGGGTGCTCGATGGCCAGCTTGTCGGCCACCTCGCCGGTGCCGTCGGGGGAGTTGTCGTCCGCCACGAGAATGCGCAGCCCCGGCAGCGGCAGTGCGAGCAGCCGCTCGACCAGCGCCGGCAGGTTGCCCGCCTCGTTGTAGGTGGGCACCACGACGGTCAGGTGTGCGTCCCGCCACGGTGACGGCAGCTGCACGGGCTCGATCATGTCGGACATCCTCGGTTTGCGGACAGGGCTACCTGAGAGGGTAGCCAGTTGCTCGATCCGGATTGAAAAGGCTCCCCGTCGCACCGTTCGACGGGCGGCCGGGCCAGCGGGTTAGCTTCTCCGGGGCGACGGGTAAGGCCGACGCGGGCACCGCCGGCGGCGCTGGCTCCACCGCGCTCAGACTGACGTTTACTCCTCGGGGCGCAGGGAACCCGCCGCCTGTGCGACAGGACCAGGAGGATCCGGATAAGCGCAGGTCAGCCCCGGTGTACGCCGGTGCTGACCGGGCCGCTTCCGGGCCCGTCGAGGGTCACCCCCGGGTCCTGTACGACGCGGTCCTGCTGGACCGCGACGGCACCCTGATCGAGGACGTTCCGTACAACGGTGATCCGGAGAAGGTGCGGCCGTTGCCGGGGGCGCGGGCGGCGCTGGACCGGTTGCGGGCGGCCGGGCTGAGGCTGGCGGTGGTGACGAACCAGTCGGGCCTGGCCCGGGGCTACTTCACCCAGGAGCAGATGCGGGCGGTGCACGCCCGGGTCGAGGAGCTGCTGGGTCGCTTCGACGCGTGGCTGGTCTGCCCGCACGACGACGCCGACGGCTGTGACTGCCGCAAGCCCGCGCCCGGTCTGGTGCATGCCGCAGCCCGGGAACTGGGCACGACCCCGGCACGGTGCGTCATGGTGGGCGACATCGGCCGGGACGTGGCCGCCGCGCTGGCGGCGGGGGCGACCGGGGTGCTGGTGCCGACCCCGGTCACGCGGCCGGAGGAGGTGGCCGCCGCCGGGTGGGTGGCCAACGATCTGCCGGCGGCCGTGCACGAGATCCTGCGCCGGCAGCAGGCCGTGCAGGTGGCGCCGGGTGCTGCCGACCGGGTGGGTACCGCGCTGGTGGTGCGGTCCGACTCGGCCGGGGACGTGCTGGTCACCGGGCCGGCGATCCGCGCTGTCGCGGCCGGCGCGCAGCGGGTGGTGCTGCTGTGCGGCCCGCGCGGACGCGCCGCCGCTAACCTGCTGCCCGGCATCGACGAGATCATCGAGCATCCGCTGCCGTGGATCGACCCCACGCCGGCGCCCGTCGATCCGGCCGCCATGCGGACCCTGACCGCACGCATCGCCGCGGTCGGCGCGGAACAGGCGGTGGTGTTCACCTCGTTCCACCAGTCCGCCCTGCCGCTGGCGTTGCTGCTCCGGATGGCCGGGATCCCCCGGATCGCGGCGATCAGCGACGACTACCCGGGCTCGCTGCTGGACATCCGCCACCGGGTGCCGGTGGGCGTACCCGAACCCGAACGTGCCCTGTCCCTCGCCGCCGCCGCCGGCCACCGGCTGCCCGCCGGCGACGAACCCGTGCTCCGGCTCCGGCCGGACGCGCTGCCGCCCCGCCGGGGCGACCTCGGCGATCCCGGGTACGTGGTGCTGCACCCCGGCTCGGCCGCGTCGAGTCGGGCCTGCCCGCCCGAGCTGGCGGCCCGGATCGCCGGGGCGCTGACCGCCGCCGGCCACCGGGTGCTGGTCACCGGGGGGCCGGACGAACGCGAGGTCACCGCCCAGGTCGCGGCGGCCGGCGGTACCGATCTCGGTGGCCGGACCGACCTGGCCGGGCTGGCCGCGATCGTGGCCGACGCGGGCGCGGTGGTGGTCGGCAACACCGGACCCGCGCACCTCGCCGCCGCGGCCGGAGTGCCGGTGGTGAGCCTCTTCGCGCCCACCGTCCCGTTCGGACAGTGGGGGCCCTACCGGGTGCCCACCGTCCGGCTCGGTGACGCCGCGGCGCCCTGCCGGGACACCAGGGCCGCGAGCTGCCCGATCCCCGGGCACCCCTGCCTCAGCGGCCTCGACCCGGCCGACGTGGTCAAGGCGCTGCGGGTGCTGGCCGTCGTCGGTGGTGGCCGACGATGAACGTCCTGCTCTGGCACGTGCACGGCTCCTGGACCACGTCGTTCGTGCACGGCAGCCACCGCTACCTGATCCCCACCACACCCGAGCGTGGCCCCTGGGGCCTCGGCCGCGCCCGCACCTACCCGTGGCCCGACTCCGCCGTCGAGGTCACCCCCGACGACCTGCTCACCACCGACGTCGACCTGGTGATCCTGCAACGCCCCGAGGAACTCGACCGTGCCGAGGAGTGGCTGCGCCGCCGCCCCGGCCGCGACGTGCCCGCCATCTACGTCGAGCACAACACCCCCAAGGGGGACGTGCCCAACAGCCGCCACCCGATGGCCGACCGCGACGACCTGCTCATCGCCCACGTCACCGGGTTCAACCAGATCTTCTGGGACACCGGCGACACCCGGACCACCGTGGTCGACCACGGCATCGTCGCGCCCACCGTGTCCTACACCGGCGAGCTGGACCGGCTCGCCGTGGTGATCAACGAGCCGGTCCGGCGGGGCCGGGTCACCGGCACCGACCTGCTGTCCCGGTTCGCCGAGATCGCGCCACTGGACGTGTACGGCATGGGCGTGGCCGGCCTGGCCGACCACCTCGGCCTGCCCGCCGACCGGCTCACCAGCCACGACGACGTACCCCAGGACCGGATGCACGCCGAGCTGGCCCGGCGGCGCGCGTACCTGCACCTCTGCCGGTGGACCTCGCTCGGGCTCAGCCTCATCGAGGCGATGGCGATCGGCATGCCGGTCGTCGCGCTCGCCACCACCGAGGCGGTGACGGCGGTGCCGCCCGCCGCGGGAGCCCTCGCCACCCGGATGGACACCCTGCTCGACGCCGCCCGCCGGTTCATCGCCGATCCGGCGGCCGCGCGCCAGGCCGGCGCGGCGGCACGGACCGCCGCGCGTGACCGGTACGGCCTCGACCGTTTCCTCGCTGACTGGGACCGGCTGCTGGAGGAGGAAGTATGCGGATCGCGATGATCTCGGAGCACGCCAGCCCGCTCGCCATCCTCGGAGGGGAGGACGCTGGCGGCCAGAACACGCACGTCGCGGAGTTGTCCGCCGCGCTCACCGCCGCCGGGCACGAGGTGCGGGTCTACACCCGGCGCGACGCGCTCGACCTGCCGGTGACCGTCCGTACCCCGGACGGGTACGACGTGGTGCACGTGCCGGCCGGCCCGGCCGAGCCGGTGGCCAAGGACGCGCTGTTGCCGCACATGCGGGAGTTCAGCCGCTGGCTCATCGAGCGGTGGCGGGGCGGGGACTGGGTGCCCGAGGTGATCCACGCGCACTTCTGGATGAGTGGCCTGGCGGCGTTGACCGCCGGTCGGCAGACCGGGGTGCCGGTGGTGCAGACGTACCACGCGCTGGGCACCGTGAAGCGCCGCTACCAGGGCGTACAGGACACCAGCCCGGCGCGGCGGGTGTCCTACGAGCGGGAGTTGGGCCGCTCGGTGGACCGGGTGGTCGCGCAGTGCCGCGACGAGGTCGGTGAGCTGGTACGGATGGGGGTGCCCCGGTCCCGGATGACCGTCGTCCCGTCCGGGGTCAACCTCGCCACGTTCGCCCCGCTCGGGCCGGCCGCCGACCGCGAGCCGGGTCGGGCCCGGATCCTGACCGTGGGCCGGCTCGTCGAACGCAAGGGTTTCCAGACGGTGATCCGCGCGATGGCGCTGGTCCCGGACGCCGAGTGCGTGGTGGTCGGCGGCCCGCCCGAGGGGCTGCTGGAGACCGACCCGTACGCCCGGCGGCTGCGGGCTCTGGCCGAGTCGTGCGGGGTGGCCGACCGGGTACGGTTGGTCGGCGCGGTGCCCCGGGAGGAGATGGGCCGCTGGTACCGCTCGGCGGACCTGCTGGTCGCCGCCCCCTGGTACGAGCCGTTCGGGTTGACTCCGCTGGAGGCGATGGCCTGCGGGGTGCCGGTCGTCGGTACCGCCGTGGGCGGGATCCGCGACACCGTGGTCGACGGGACGACCGGTGAACTCGTACCGGCCCGCGACCCGCGAGCCCTGGCCACCGCGATCCAGCGACTGCTCGACGACCGGATCCGGCGCTTCGCGTACGCCACCGCGGCACGTGAACGGGCCCGGGCGCGGTATTCCTGGGCGGCCACCGCCGAACGGTTGGCCGAGGTCTACGGCGAGGTGGCGGCGGTCCGTCGGCCGAGCAGGGTGGTGGCCTGATGACGGTGGGCAGCGTGCTGGATCTGCACCTGAGGAACCTGGCCGAGGCGTTGGTGCCGTACCGGCGGTGCGAGCCGCAGTTGGTGCGCTGGGGTACGGAGCTGGCGCACCGGCTGGCCGCCGGTGCCCGGCTGCTGGTCGCCGGTAACGGCGGCAGCGCCGCCGAGGCCCAGCACCTCACCGCGGAACTCGTCGGCAAACTCCACCACGACCGCCAGCCGCTGTCCGCGATCGCCCTGCACGCCGAGACGAGCGCTCTCACGGCGATCGCCAACGACTACGGCTACACCGACGTCTACGCCCGTCAGGTCCGTGCCCACGGGCGTCCCGGCGACGTCCTGCTACTCCTGAGCACCAGTGGCACCAGCCCCAACCTGCTCGCCGCCGCCGGTGCCGCCCGCGCGGCCGGCCTCACCACCTGGGCTCTCACCGGGCCCGCCCCCAACCCCCTCACCGAGATCTGCGACGACGCGCTCGTCATCGCGTCTGGAGACACCCAGGTCGTCCAGGAGCTGCACCTCGTCACCAGTCACCTGCTCTGCGAATACCTCGAACAGGCACTTCCCGCCGCGCTGACCGAACCCACGCCGGCCGAGCCCGCGCTGACCGAACCCGCGCCGGCCGGTCGGGCCCGCTCCGGGGCGGTGCGTACCGGGGTCGAGGTGGTGCTGGACGGCGGAACCGGACAGCAGATCGACGCGTGAGGATGAGGAGGAAAGCGTGAGGGGACCCGTGGTGGTGGTCGGGGACACCCTGCTCGACCGGGACGTGGAAGGGGTGGTGAACCGGCTCTGCCCGGACTCCCCGGTGCCGGTGCTCGACGAGACCGCGTCCATCGACCGGCCCGGCGGCGCCGGCCTGGCGGCGGTCTTCGCCGCCGCGCAGGGCGCCGAGGTGGTGCTGGTGACCGCACTCGCCGACGACGCCGGCGGGGCCCGGCTGAGCGCGTTGCTCACCGCCGCCGGCGTCCAGGTGTACCCACTGGCGCTGTCCGGTGCGACGCCGGAGAAGATCCGGCTGCGGGCCCGAGGTCGGGTGCTGCTGCGCCACGACCGCGGCGGGGTGCCCGGCGAGCCGGGCCAGCCCTCCGAGGAGGTGCTGCGGGTGATCGGGGCGGCGTCGGCGGTGCTGGTCAGCGACTACGGCCGGGGCGTGGCACGGCAGCCGGCGCTGCGGGCCGCCCTGGCCGCCACCCGCGCGCCGGTGGTGTGGGACCCGCACCCGCGTGGTCCGGCCGCGGTGCCCGGCGTACACCTGGCCACCCCGAACGAGTCGGAGGTACGCGAGCTGGTCCCCGCGCTGCCCGGGGCGTCCCGGCTGGCCACCGCCTCGCGGGGCGCGCAGGGGCTGCGCCGGCAGTGGCGGGCCGGCGCGGTCGCGGTGACCCTGGGTGGGGACGGCGCGCTGCTCTGCCACGCCGGGTCGACGCCGCTGGTGGTGCCCACCCCGGGCAGCGCCGAGGGGGACACCTGCGGGGCCGGCGACCGGTTCGCGGCCGCCGCCAGTCTCGCGCTGGCCCGGGGCGCTCTGGTCTCCGAGGCGGTGCAGGAGGGGGTCGCCGAGGCGTCCGCGTACGTGGCCGGTGGGGGAGTGGCCACGGCCCTACCGCCGCCGGTACGTCCGGTGAGCGCCGGCGTGGTCGGGCCGGGGGGCGACCGGGTGGGCGTCGCGGCAGCCGCCGGAGTACTCGCCGACGTACGCGCCGCCGGGGGCACGGTGGTGGCCACCGGGGGCTGCTTCGACCTGCTGCACGCCGGGCACGTGGCCACCCTTCAGGCGGCCCGGCAACTCGGCGACTGCCTGATCGTCTGCCTCAACTCCGACGCCAGCGTGGCCGGGCTCAAGGGGCCGGACCGGCCGGTGATGTCCGAGGGCGACCGTGGCCGACTGCTGGCCGCGTTGAGCTGCGTGGACGCGGTCATGATCTTCGACGAGGCGACCCCGCACGCGGCGCTGTCCTGGCTGCGTCCGGACATCTGGGTCAAGGGCGGGGACTACGCCACCGGTGGCGGGGACGCCGCGACGCTGCCCGAGGCGGAGCTGCTGCGCCGCTGGGGCGGGAACACGGTGGTGGTGCCGTACCTCGACGGCCGATCCACCACCGACATGATCGCCCGCTCCGGCGGCGGCCACGCCGACGGGTGCTGCGCGGCCGGACGCCCGACGGAACCGGCGCGGCTCGCCACCCCGTCGACGATGCCGGACCAGGGGCGGACGCGGTGACCGCCGCGACGCCCGGCGCCGGGCCCACCGTCCTGGTGACCGGCGGCTCCAGCGGACTCGGCGCGGCGGTGCTCGCCGCGGTGGCCGGGTCCGGCGGTCGCCCGCTCGTGCTGGACCGGCAGCCACCGGTGGACGGGGTGTCCTGGACCGAGTGCGACCTGGCCGACACCCGGGCCGCCGAGGTGGCCACCCGGCACCTCGCCGAGCAGGCCGGCGGCCTGGACGCGGTGGTCACCGCGGCCGGCATCGACGTGCCGGGCCGACTCGCCGACGTGCCGGGCGAGACCTGGGACCGAATCATCGCCGTCGACCTGCTGGCCACCGCGGCGGTGATCCGGGCCGCGCTGCCGTTCCTGCGGACCTCCCGGGGTCACATCGTCACGGTCGCCTCCACCCTGGGTGTCAAGGCGGTCAGCGACGCCACCGCGTACTGCGCGGCGAAGTTCGGCGTGGTCGGCTTCACCCGCGCGCTCGCCGCCGAGCTCGCCGGGCAGGTCGGCGTCACCCTGCTCATCCCGGGCGGGATGCGTACGGCGTTCTTCGACGAGCGGGACCCGCAGTACCGGCCGGGGGCGGACGCCATCCTCAACGACCCCGTCGACACCGCTGCCGCGATCATGTTCGCGCTCAGTCAGCCGACCGGCTGCGCGGTCCGCGAGATGGTGGTCTGCGCCGAGCAGGAGACCTCGTACCCGTGATCCTCGTTCTGCGCGCCCTCGGTGTCGGCGACCTGGTCACCGCGGTGCCCGCGTTGCGGGCGCTGCGGGCCGCGTACCCCGGTCGGGAGCTGGCGCTCGCCGCGCCGGCCGGGCTGGCCCCGCTGGTCGAGCTGGTCGGCGGTATCGACCGGCTGGTGGACACCGCCGGCCTGGATCGACCGGCCTGGTCCGGTCCCGCCCCGCAGGTCGCGGTCAACCTGCACGGGCGCGGCCCGCAGTCGCACCGACTTGTCGCCGCCGCCCGGCCCGGGCGGATGCTCGCCTTCGCCAACGCGGACGCGAGGTTCTCCGACGGCCCGCGCTGGGCCGCCGACGAGCACGAGGTGGACCGCTGGTGCCGGCTGCTGTCCTGGTACGACATCCCGGCCGACCGCACCGACCTCGGGCTGCGCCGACCCGGGCCGGCCGGACTGCCGGTCGGGGCCACCGTGCTGCACCCCGGCACCAAGATTCCCGCCAAGCGCTGGCCCGCCGAGCGCTTCGCCGCGCTGGCCCGGGCGCTCACCGACCGGGGGCACCGGGTGGTGCTCACCGGCTCGGCCGACGAACGGGCGCTGGCCGAGCGGGTGGCCGAGACGGCCGGCCTGCCACCCACCGCCGTGCTGGCCGGCCGGACCGACCTCGGCGCGTTGGCCGCGCTGGTCGCACACGCCCGGCTGGTGGTCAGCGGCGACACCGGGGTGGCGCACCTGGCCACCGGGTACGGCACCGCCTCGGTGGTGCTCTTCGGGCCGGTGCCACCGGCCCGCTGGGGGCCGCCGCCGGACCGGCCCCGGCACCGGGCGCTCTGGGCCGGCGAGGGCGATTGGCCCAGGTGGGACGGGGTAGGAAGCCATCCGACGTTGACCGCCCTGCGCCTCGACGAGGTGCTGGCCGCCGTGGACGAGGTGGAACGGGTGGTACGGGTCTCCGGTGCGGTTGCGGCGTAGCGACCCGGGCCGGCCGGGGTACGGGCGTCGGCGGCGCGGCAGGGGCTGGGTGTTCGTCGATCCGGCCGGTGCCCCGGTCCGCGATTCCGCCCAGCTGACCCGACTGCGGGAGCTGGTCATCCCGCCGGCCTGGCAGCAGGTCTGGATCTCGCCGCACCCGAACGGCCACATCCAGGCCACCGGCGTCGACGCGGCCGGCCGTAAGCAGTACGTGTACCACCCGTTGTGGCGGGAGAAGCAGGACGAGGCCAAGTTCGACCGCGTGCTGGAGGTGGCCCGGCGGCTGCCGGTGCTGCGCGAGCGGGTCGGGCGCGACCTGGACGGCCGAGGGCTGGGCCGCGACCGGGTGCTGGCCACGGTCGCCCGGCTGCTGGACATGGGGATGTTCCGGGTCGGCAGCGACCAGTACGCGGCCGGCGACGACCCGACGTTCGGGGTGTCCACCCTGCGTCCCGAGCACGCCCGGACCCGAGGCGGCTGCGTGGTGTTCGTGTTTCCCGCGAAGGGCGGCATCGAACAGGTGCGCCGGATCGAGGATCCCGAGTTGTGCCAGGTGTTGACCACCCTGCGCCGTCGTCGCCGACGGGCGGACCGGCTGTTCGGCTACTGGGATGGCCGGGAGTGGCGCGACGTGCGCAGCGACGAGGTCAACGGCTACCTGCGGGACGCCAGCGGCGGGGAGATGACCGCCAAGGACTTCCGCACCTGGCACGCCACCGTGCTCGCCGCTACCGAGTTGGCCACCGCCGGCCCGGCCCGCTCGGTGACCGCCCGACGCAAGGCCGTGGTCGCGGTGATGCGTGCGGTCGCCGAACTGCTGGGGAACACCGCCACGGTGGCACGGACGTCCTACGTGGACCCGCGCGTGGTCGATCTGTATCACGACGGGGTGGTGGTGTCGGTGGACCCGCTGGCACCGCGTGCGGAGGCCGAACGGGTCGTGCTGGAGCTGCTGGAGAGAGCCTGACCGGCCCCATCGGCGATCCTGGGGGGAAGAGCGACGGGGCCGGCGCCTTGGTGGGAGGCGGCACCGGGCGGCCGCCCGCCGCCGGATCGACGGCGGGCGCCTCGCCACGGCCCCCGTTGGCGGCCCACCGTTGGCCCGCGCAGGCGGGCGGCGGGTCGGCCGCGTTGGTTCTCAGTCTGGTGCAGGCGAGTTGACCATGGACGCCGGACGGTTGACGATCCGCGCCGGGTCGGTCGGGTTCTCCCGGTACGCCTGCGGGCTGAGCCCGTACGCCGCCCGGAACGCCCGGCTGAAGTGGGCCTTGTCGGGGAAACCCCACCGGGCGGCGATGGTCTGCGCAGGCCGGGTACGCAGCGCCGGGTCGGCCAGGTCACGGCGGCAGCGGGCCAGCCGTAGATCCCGGATGTAGGACGCCACGGTGGCCTCCTCGTCCTCGAACAACCGGTGCAACGAGCGCAGCGAGACGTGGTGGGCGTCCGCGACGGACTTCGGGCTGAGCGTCTGGTCGCCGAGGTGGCGGTGGATGTACGCCTGCACCTGGGTGAGCAACGCCCGTCGGCGTACCTCGGTCGGTACCGCGTCCTCGGCGACCAGATTCCGGCCGAGCAGGGTGGTGGCCAGGTCCAGGCCCACCGTGCCGAGCCGGTTGACGTCGGCGGCGTGGTACTGCTCCGGGTGCCCGGTGATCTGGAGCAGGAACTGCGCCAGCAGCGCCCCGATCCCCTCGCTGCCGGACATTCGCCCGCCATACAACGCGGCCATTCGCTGTGGCGGCAGCGGCAGCGCCGCGTGCGGGATCATCGTGACGATCGAGGTGGCAGGGCTTCGCTCGGGCTTGCTCGCCTGGTGGCCGACGTTGTGCGGGCGGGCGTGGTCGTAGAAGGTGAAGTCGCCGGCGCGGATCTCGGTGTTTCGGCCGTCCTGGCTGGACCGTCCGACGCCATTGGTGGTGAGGGCGAGCACGTACATCTCCGGGGCCGACTGCCGGATCAGCTTGGGGGTTCGGGTGGCGTCCAGCGACGGATAGCGGTAATTGATCAGCTTGATCGGGCCGAGGTCGATGAGGTCGGCCCGGGCGCGGAAGTCGTCGGTGTGCGCGGACCGGAACTGCATGGGCGCCGAGGTACGCGCGACCAGGTCGAGCCACATCCCGAACCGGTCGCGGGGTGGCAGGACGCTGGTGTCGATGATGTCCCTGGGTAGCATCCGGCCCTCTCAATCAGCTCGGCGGTGGATCAGGACCGCGATGCCGTCCAGGATCCGGTCGAGGCCGAAGGTGAACTCGTCGTCCGGGTCGTCGTCCTGGCTGAGTACGCCGGAGGTCAGCACCCGGTGCAGCGCCCGGAAGCGGACCGGGTCGATGAGCCGTGCCACCGTCCGGCCGTACGCCGGCATCATCTCGCCCGGCCCGATGCCGGCCGCCCGGCTGCCCTCGGCGATCTGCATGGTGAGCATCGCCTCGTTCCGGACGTAGCCGGTGACCAGCAGGAGCACCGACATCTTCTCGCTCTCGGCCAGCGCGGTGTCGTCCAGGCAGCGCAGCCCGTCCTCCATCCAGCCGAGCTGCTGCGGAGTGATCGGCGGGCCGGTGATCGGCACCTGGAGCAGCCAGGAGCGCTGGCGCAGCACGTCGTGCTCGGCCCAGGCCCAGCGTGTCAGGCGCGCACGCCAGTCGTCGTTCGCCTCGGCCGGCCCGGGTGGCGGGCCGTACCCGACGTCCACCATGAGCAGCAGCAGCTCGTCCTTCGAGCCGACGTGCCGGTAGAGAGCCATGGTGGCCGCGCCCAACTCCTTGGCCACCCGGCTCATCGAGACGGCCGCCAGGCCGTCGGCATCGGCCACCTTGACGGCGGCGTCGACGATGCCGCTCACGCTCAACCCCGGTCGGGGACCTTTGGGTGCTCGCTCGCGCAACCCCCAGGCACTCTCGATGGCCGGCGGGAGCGCCGGGCCGTTGTCGTCTGTCCTTGCCGCCACATTTTCCTCCTTGCGGCCTCATCCTAGTTCTGCGTATGGTCTACGCATAAGAGCGTACGTCATACGCAGAAGGAGTCTTGCCATGACAGCGACGACCGCACCGGCACCGCGAGCGGGCCGGCGGGAGTGGATCGGGTTCGGGGTGCTGATGCTGCCCCTGCTCCTGGTCTCGATGGACGTCTCGGTGCTCTACTTCGCCGTCCCGTTCATCAGCGAGGAGCTGCGCCCCACCGGCACCCAGCAGCTCTGGATCTTCGACATCTACGGTTTCGTGCTGGCCGGGCTCCTGATCACCATGGGCGCGTTGGGCGACCGGATCGGCCGGCGTCGGCTGCTGTTGTTCGGCGCCGCCGCGTTCGGTGCGGCGTCGCTGCTGGCCGCGTACGCCGACAGCGCCGCGACGTTGATCGCCGCGCGGGCCGTGCTCGGCATCGGCGGGGCGACCCTGATGCCGTCCACGCTGGCGCTGGTGCGCAACATGTTCCCCGACGCCAAGCAGCGCGGCACCGCGATCGGCATCTGGACCGCCGCGCTCACCGGCGGGATCGCGATCGGCCCGGTGCTCAGCGGCATCCTGCTGGAGCACTTCTGGTGGGGCTCGATCTTCCTGATCAACATTCCGGCGATGGTGCTGCTGCTCCTGCTCGCCCCGGCCCTGGTGCCCGAGTTCCGCAACCCGGCGGGTGGGCGGTTCGACCTGCTCAGCGCCGTACTGTCGCTCGGCACGCTGTTGCCGGTGATCTACGGGATCAAGGAGATGGCCCGCGACGGCGTCAGCGCGGTGCGGGTGGCGTCCATCCTCGCCGGCCTGCTGGTCGGCGCGCTGTTCCTGCACCGGCAGCGGACCCGGGCGTACCCGATGATCGACCTGGCGCTGTTTCGCCGCCACGGCTTCGCCGGGTCGCTCGCGGTCAACCTGCTGGCGATGTTCGCCCTGGTCGGCTTCGCCATCTTCACCACCCAGCACCTCCAGTCGGTGCTCGGCCTGAGCCCGCTGCGGGCGGCACTGTGGAGCCTCGTGCCGTCGCTCGCGGTGGGTGGCATCGCCCCGGCCGCCGCCGCGCTCGCCCAGCGCATCGAACGGTCGTACCTGATCGGGACGGGCTTCGGGATCGCCGTGGTCGGGTTCGTGGTGCTGACCCGGGTCACGCCGCAGACGCCACTGTGGCTGCTGCTGCTCGGCGCGAGCATCTACGCGGCCGGGTTGGTGATGGTGATGTCGCTGGTCACCGAGCTGGTCCTCGGCGCGGCCCCGCCGGAGCAGGCCGGAGTCGCCTCGGCGCTCACCGAGTCCAGCAGCGAGTTGGGCGGCGCGCTGGGGATGGCGATCCTGGGCAGCGTGGGCGCGGCGGTCTACCGGCGCGAGGTGGTCGACGGCCTGCCCGCCGGGCTGCCGGCGGACACCCGCGACGCGGCCCGGGAGACGTTGGGCGGCGCGCTGGCGGTCGCCGACGGGTTGCCCGCCGACCTGGGCGACGCGGTACTGCACGCCGCCCGGCTCGCGTTCACCGACGGGCTGCACCTCGCCGCGATCGCCGCCGCGGTGGCGATGCTGCTGGGCGCGGTGACGGCGCTGATCGCGCTGCGCGGCGTCCGGCCGGGCGATGCCGCCGCGCTGGACGCCGACCCGGTCCCGGCCGGCGTCGCCCAGCCGGCGGCGTCGTGACCGGAGGATCCGGCCGGCCCCCGGTGGCGCCACCCCGCGTACGCGGGGCGGGCCGCCGGGCGGCCGTGTCGGGTCGGTCAGTCGGTGAGGACGTGCGCGAGCCGGTCGCGGAAGCGCCGCTCGGAGTCGCTGACCGACTCGCCGCCGATGCCCAGCAGCCCACCGCTGGACGCGGCGCCGACCACCTGCTCGGCGATCTTCACGAGCCAGTGCTTGTACGCGCCGGCCGCGCCCTCGTCGACCCGGGCGGCCAGCAGCGTCGCGGCCTCGCCGGCCCGCACCAGCACGTCGTCGATCATCGCCTGCGGGTCGGCGGGCTCGATGACCGGCAGCTCCTCGCCGGTCTCCGGGTCGCCGACCCGGGTCACGATCTCGCCGGCCACGGCGGCGACGAGCGGGCTCGCCGACTCCCGGCCGGCCGCGATGGTCTCCAGCCCGGCCGCGTTCTCCGCCATGGTCCGACGGGTGCCGTCGGACTCGGCGGCGCTCGCCGCGGTGAGCACCGACTGCGGCAGGCCGACCAGCAGCCCCCACTCCTCGTCGGAGAAACCGAAACCGGTGTACGCCGGCTGCTCGATCACGGCAACGCCCCTTCCACCCTGCTCTGTTTGGTCGATCCGCGCTCTGTGCGGTCAGGCTAGTCCAGCGTCAGCAGGCCCTGTTCGGACACCACGCGTACGGACAGCGTCTTGTACCCCACGTCGTCGAAGAGAACCGTCATCCGGTCGTCCTCGTAGCCGAGCACCATGCCGTGCCCCCACTCCGGGTGGCGTACCTGGCTGTGCACGGGGAACGGCCCGACGGCACCCTGGTCGGCGACGCTGGTGCCGGCGTGGCAGTTGTCGCAGTGCCCACAGACCTGGGTCATCTGCTCACCGAAGTAGGCCAGCAGCGTCTGCCCGCGGCACGCGGTGGTCTCGGCGAAGGCCCGCATCATGTCGGTCCGGGACCGGGTCACGGTCTGCTGGCGCTCCGCCTGGGCCAGCGCCGCGGCGGCGGCGTCCACCGGCGTGGGGGAGTAGCGGGGTGCGCCGATCCGCTGCCCGGCGCGCGGCTCGGCCGCCCCGGCCTGCTCCAGCAGCGAGAGGTACTGGCCCAGCTTGCGCGGCCCGAGGCCGGTGACCTCGCGCAGCTCGGTCTTGGTGGCCGGCTTGCGGCGCAGCAGTGCGGCCAGGTCACGCAACTCGTTCTCGTCCGGCAGGCCACCACTGAAGAACCGTTGCAGGCCCACGTCCTCGGCCTGCCAGAGCAGCAGCACCCGGGCCGGCTGACCGTTGCGGCCGGCCCGGCCGATCTCCTGGAAGTAGCTGTCCGGCGAGTCGGGCAGCGCCATGTGCACCACCCAGGCGATGTTGGGCTTGTCGATGCCCATGCCGAACGCCGAGGTGGCCACCATGATCGGCACCTGGTCGGCGAGGAACGCCTCGTGCAGTTCGGCGCGCGCGCCGGCCGGCATCCCACCGTGGTAGTACTGGGCCGGGAAGCCCGCGTCGGTCAGTCGGGCGGCCAACTCCTCGGCGGAGCGGCGGGTCGGCACGTAGATGATCCCCGGTCGCTCGTCGTCGCGCAGGAGCGCGACCAGCCGCCGCCACCGGTAGTCCTCGGTGGGGCAGTGCGCCACCTCCAGGAACAGGTTGGCGCGGTCCAGGCCGGAGATCACCACCTCCGGCTTGCGCAGCCGCAGCCGGGCGATGATGTCGTCGCGTACGGGCGGGGACGCGGTGGCGGTCAGCGCGACCACCGGCGGCCGGCCGATGCCCTCGATCAGGTGCCCGAGCGCCAGGTAGTCGGGGCGGAAGTCGTGCCCCCAGGCCGAGATGCAGTGCGCCTCGTCGATGGCCACCAGTGCTGGCTTGAGCGCGGCGACCTCGGCCATCCGGTCCGGGTTGCTCAACTGTTCCGGGGTGATGAACAGGAACTCCGCCCGGCCCTCGCGGATCTCGGTGATCGCCTCGGCCTGCTGGGCGGCCGACTCGTTCGAGCTGATCCGCACCGCCCGCAGCTCCGGGCGCTGGCGCTCGTTGAGGGCCGCGATCTGGTCCTGTTGCAGGGCCAGCAGCGGGGAGATCACCACGGTGGGGCCGGGGATCAGGCTGGCCGGGATCTGGTAGATGGCCGACTTGCCGGCCCCGGTGGGCAGCACCACCAGGGCGTCGCGTCGCTTCATCACCGCGCGCATGGCGGCCAGCTGGTTGGGCCGCAGCGCGGTCCAGCCGAAGAGGCTCCGCGCCGCGCGGCGCAACGTCATCGAGTTCGTGAGCAGTTTCATCGAGGGCCGGAGGTACCCGACCACCTCAACGCCGAAACCGTCCCCCATGGACCGGTTGAGCTGATTGACCGGAGCCCTGACCGTCCGCCGGCCGGCTCACCGCAGCCGGGGCAGGACCTCGCGCCGGTAGAGGTCGAGCAGGCCCTGGTAGTGCGGGCCGGTGTTGGCCACGTACACCTCGTCGAAGCCGGCCTTGGCGTACCGGTCGATCATCTCCAGGTGCGCGTCGGGGCTGTTGCCGCAGACGAACGACTCCTTCATCATCTCCGGCTTGACCAGCTCGGCGGCCTGCTCGAAGTGGCGCGGCGAGGGGAGCACCTGGGACAGCTCGCCCGGCAACCCGGCGTTGGGCCAGCGCTCGTACGCGATCCGTACGCCCTCGTCCTCGCTGTTGGCGTACGCCGCCTTGAAGCCGGCCTGGCACGGTTTGTCGCCGCCGCCGTTCTCCCGGAAACGCCGGACCATGTCGCCGTCCGGCGTGGTGCTCACGTAGCCGTCACCGATCCGGGCGGCCAGGTCGATGGCCTTCGGGCCGAAGCCCGAGACGTAGATCGGTGGCGGAGTGTCGGGCAGCGTGTAGAGCCGGGCCTGCTCGACGGTGTAGTGCGTGCCCCGGTGGTTGACGACACCGCCCCGCCACAGCTCGCGCAGCACCTCGACGGCCTCCTGGAGCATCTCCAGCCGGACGGCGGTGTGCGACCAGGCGTCGCCGAGGATGTGCTCGTTCAACGCCTCGCCGGTGCCGACGCCGAGCACGAACCGCCCGCCGTGCAGCACCGCGCTGGTCGCCGCCGCCTGGGCGATCACCGCCGGATGGATACGCACGGTCGGGCAGGTCACCGCGGTGGTCACCGGTAGCGAACAGACCTGGCTGAGCGCGCCGATCATCGACCAGACGAAGGGGCTCTGCCCCTGCGCGTCGGTCCACGGGTGGTAGTGGTCGGAGATCCACAGAGCCTCGAAACCGGCCTGCTCGGCACCGCGTGCCTGCTCCAGCAACTCGGCCGGGGTGAACTCCTCACAGGACAGAAAATAGCCGATCTTCATGGTTCCCCCTCGGCGCGCGGACCTGCTCGACGGGGACAGCGGTACCCCGGTCGTCGCCGGTCACACCCGGCCCGTTGGGTCTCGTCCGCGCGCCTCCCGGGAAGGCGCGCTCAGCGGCGGCGGAACATCGCCCGGATCGCGGCCAGCAGCAGCAGCGCGCCGACCACCAGACCGAGCAGGCGTACGCCGGGGATGTCGGCCGGGCTCGTCGCGTCGGCCAGCAGCACGGTGTCCATGCCCGCACTCTCCCCGGGGACCGTGCCGTGAGGCAACTGTAAGGTTTATTGACTATTGAATCGCCCGGTGTGACCATGGCAGCACTGCCCGCCTGGGGTGGTCCGCCGAGGCGGTGGCGACGGGTACGGGGGCCGGATGAGCGAGCGCAGCCAGCGGGTCGGCGAGTACGGCGCGGCGGTGCCGGGAGACGACGTTGTGGTCAGCGTCGCCCGACGGGGGGTACCGGCGTGAGCGCACCGACCGGAAACCTGGCGACGCTCGCCGCCGGTGTCCTGCAACCCGGCTTCGTCGGCACCACCCCACCGCCCTGGGTGTGCCGTTGGCTCGGCGAGGGGCTCGGCTCGGTGGTGCTGTTCGCCCGCAACGTGGTGGACACCGACCAGGTGGCGGCGCTCACCGCGACGCTGCGCGCCGAGCGGGCGGACGTCGTCGTGGCGATCGACGAGGAGGCCGGCGACGTCACCCGGATCGAGTCCGGCCGGGGCAGTTCCCGCCCGGGCAACTTCGCCCTCGGCGCGGTCGACGATCCGGAGCTGACCGAGGCGGTCGCCCGCGACCTCGGCCTCGAACTGGCCGAGGCCGGGATCACCCTCGACTACGCCCCGGACGCCGACGTCAACTCCAACCCGGCGAACCCGGTGATCGGAGTCCGCTCCTTCGGGGCCGACCCGGCACTGGTCGCCCGGCACACCGCCGCCTGGGTACGCGGACTCCAGTCCGGTGGGGTGGCCGCCTGCGCCAAGCACTTCCCCGGGCACGGCGACACCCGGGTCGACTCGCACCACGACCTGCCCCGGATCACCGCCGACCGGGCCCGGCTGGACGCCTGCGAGCTGGCCCCGTTCCGGGCTGCGGTGACCGCCGGGGTACAGGCGATCATGACGGGTCACCTGCTGGTGCCCGCGCTGGACCCGCAGCTGCCGGCCACCCTGAGTCAGCGCATCCTGGGTGGCCTGCTCCGCGACGAGCTGGGCTTCTGCGGCGTGGTGGTGACCGACGCGGTGGAGATGCGCGCGGTCGCCGACCGGTACGGCTTCGCCGGCGCGGCGGTCCGTGCGCTCGCCGCCGGGGCCGACGCGATCTGCATCGGCGGGGAACGGGCCGACGAGGGGGCGGCCCGTGAACTGCGCGACGCCATCGTGGCCGCCGTCGTCTCCGGCGAGCTGCCCGAGGAACGCCTCGCCGAGGCGGCCAAGCGGGTCGGCCAGCTCGCCGCCTGGACGGTGGCCGCCCGCGCCGATCAGTCGAGCCGAGCACGCGGCACCACCACCGAGGTGGGGCTGGTCGCCGCCCGTCGGGCCGTCCGGGTCACCGTCGCGGCCGGGACCGACGGTCAGTCGCCCACGTTGCCGCTGACCCGGGCGGCGTACGTGGTGGAGTTCGAGCCGCCGCGCAACATCGCGATCGGCGCGGAGACGCCGTGGGGCATCGGCCGACCCCTGGGCGAGCTGCTGCCCGGCACGGGCACGGTCCGCTACTGCGCGACCGACGTGCCGGCCGACCCGGGCGCCGGTGCGGGCAGCCGCCCGCTGGTGCTGGTGGTCCGCGACCTGCACCGGCACGACTGGATGCGCGCCGCGGTACAGCGGGCACTGACCGCCCGGCCGGACGCGGTCGTGGTCGAGTTGGGCGTACCCGAGCTGGTCACCGGCGCGGTGCACCTGGCCACCCACGGTGCCACCCGGGCCAGCGGGCAGGCCGCCGCCGAGGTGCTGACCGGCGCCCGCTGACCGGTGCGGTCGGCCCGGCGGCCGGTCGCTACGGGTGCTCGGCGACCAGGTCGGCGTACTCGGGGTGCTTGTCGATGAACGCGGCCATGAACGGGCACTGCGGCACCACCGTGCCGCCGCGGGCGCGTACCTGATCCAGGGTGCCCCGGATCAGCGCGCCGCCCACGCCCCTGCCCTGGAAGTGCGGGTCCACCTGGGTGTGGGTGAAGACCAGCACGTCCGCGCCGCGCGGCAGGTACGCCGAGAAGCCGGCCAGCGCGTTGTCGATGAGGATCTCGAAGCGGTGCTCGGCGGCGTTGTCCTCGACCAGGGTGCTCACGGTGTCATTCTCCCCGCGCCGTCGGCCAGCGCGTCCAGTTCGGCGAGCAAGCGGTCCACCTCGTCCGCCGTGTTGTAGTGGTAGATGCTGGCCCGGACCGCGCCACCGGTGTCCCGCAGCCCCATCATCTGGAAGTACTCGTAGGCGTAGTAGTCGCCGGCGGAGAGGCAGAACCCGGCGGCGCCCAACGCCTCCTGGGTGGCCGTCGGGGACATTCCGGCGACCCGGAAGGAGACCGTCGGGCAGCGTCGGGCCGGTGCGCCGTACACCGTGATCGCCGGCCGCGCGGCCAGCCCGGCGAGCAGCCGGTCCAGCAGCGCCTCCTCGTGCGCCTGCGCGGCGGCCAACCCGGCACGCAGCCGCGTCGGGCGGTCCCCGACCGCCTCCGGGTCCAGGCCGGCCAGGTGGTCCACGGCGGCGGCGACGCCGGCCAGCAGCGGGAAGCTCGGCGTGCCGTACTCGAACCGGTCCGGCACGGCGTCGGAGGACGGCACCAGCTTCGCCGGGCGCAGCGCCGTCCACCGGGCCGGATCGGCCACCAGAGCCGCCAGGTGCGGGCCGGACCACTTGTAGGCGCTGGTGACCAGCACGTCCGCGCCGAGCGAGGCCAGGTCGGTCGGCCCGTGCGGCACCGAGTGCACCCCGTCGACGCAGACCAGCGCGCCGACCGCGTGCGCGGTCTTGGCGATCGCCGGTACGTCCGGCACGGTGCCGATGGCGTTGCTGCCGGCGGTCACCGCGACCAGTCGGGTCCGCTCGCCGACCAGGTCGGCGTACTGGTCGGCGGGCAGCTCGCCGGTCTGCCGGTCGACCTCGGCCCAGCGCACCGTCGCGCCGGCCGCCTCGGCGGCCTGCACCCACGGCCGTACGTTCGCGTCGTGGTCGAGTCGGGAGACCACCACCTCGTCGCCCGGCCGCCAGCTCGCGCCGAGGGTACGGGCCAGGGTGTACGTCAACGCGGTCGCGCTCGGGCCCAGCACCACCCCGGCCGGGTCGGCGCCGAGCAGGTCGGCCACCGCCGAGCGGGCCTTCGCCACCAACTCCAGCGACCGGCGACCCGGCACGAAGGCGGCGCTGCGGTTGCCGACGGCCGAGCGCATGGCGTCGGTGACCGCGTCGATCACGCCGGCCGCGGTCTGGGTGCCCCCGGCACCGTCGAAGTGGACGAAGCCCTCGGTCAGGGCGGGGTACGCGGCCCGGGTGCGGGCGATGTCGAACGGCATGTCCCGGACCCTAACCGGTGCCCGCGTACCCCGACCCGCCGCTGTGACGAGCAACGTTCGGCGGGGGCCTCGCCGGCGTCTCGTATCCTTGGCGAGGTGACGAACCGACCCGCCACCATCCCGTTCCTGCCCATCCGCCGCGTTGCCGGCCTGTTCGCCGGTCTGGCGCTCGGCCTCGCCGTGCTGGCCGGTTGCAGCTCCCAGGGCGCCTCCACCGACTGCGGGCTGGACGCCTGCACGGTCACCTTCGAGCGGGGTGTCGACGCGAGCGCCACCATCCTCGGCGTCGAGGCCAAGCTGGTCGGGGCCGAGGGCGACCAGGTGACCGTCGAGGTCGCCGGCGAACAGCTCACCCTCACCACCGGCCAGCAGGCCACCGAGGCCGGGGGCTTCGCGGTCACCCTGGACAGCGTCACCGACCAGCAGGTCAAGATCCGCGTGTCCCGTAACCCGGGAAGCTGACCACCGACGGGTGGCGGTGGCTGGACGTTTGGGGATCTCCCAAATCGGAGATTGTGACGGCATGTCACTCACCCGTAGCGCCGAAGCCACCGCCTCCCGTACGGCGGACAGCCGGTGGTTGGAATTCCTCGCCCGGGCCGGCTTCATCGGCTACGGGATCGTGCACCTGCTCTTCGCCTGGCTGGCGTTGCAGATCGCGTTCGGGACGTCGTCCGACGACGGCGACCAGTCCGGCGCGCTGCGGACGCTCTCCGAGCAGCCGCTGGGCAAGTTCCTAGTCATCGCGACCGCGGTGGGCCTGCTCGCGATGGCGATCTGGCAGGCCCTGGAGGCGGCGGTCGGGCACCGCGCCGAGCGGGGCAAGGAACGGGTCCTGGAGCGGCTCGCCTCGGCCGGCCGGACGATCGTCTACCTCTACTTCGCCTGGACCGCGTTCAAGGTCTTCTCCGATGCCGGCTCCAACAGCGCCGACCAGCAGGAGGCGCTGACCGGCAAGCTGATGACCTCCAGCGGTGGGCGCTGGCTGGTCGGTCTTGCCGGGCTGGTGCTCGCCGCGATCGGCGTCGGCCTGGTGATCTACGGGATCGTCAAGCGGTTCGAGAAGCACCTCAAGACCGGCGAGATGAGCCCGAAGACCCGCACGCTGGCGCGTCGGCTGGGCATCGCCGGGTACGTGGCCAAGGGCATCGCGTACGGCATCGCCGGCCTGCTGATCATCGTGGCCGCGGTGAAGTACGACCCGGAGAAGGCCCGCGGTCTGGACGCCGCGTTGCACACGCTTCGCGACCAGTCGTACGGCACCTTGCTGCTCAGCCTGGTGGCCCTCGGCATCGCCGCCTTCGGCCTCTACTGCTTCCTCCAGTCCCGGTACCGCAAGGTCTGAGCTGGTCGATACCGAAGTCGCCGGGCACTATTGGGCTTTTGCCCGAAGTATCGCCGCCCGGCCGGAGGGGAGCAACAAGCCTGTGCAGAACTATCTCGAAACGGCCGTCGCCGCGCTCGCCGCGGCGGCGGTCGCACTCTTCCTGGTCGAGTTCATCCACCGGCTCACCCGGCGGTTCGGCCGCCGATCACTGCTGATGACCGAGCTGACCGACCATTCGCACCGCCCGTTCCAGGTCGCCGCCACGGTGCTCGCCGTGCAGTTCGCCGCCCGGTTCAGCACCGGGTACGCGGTCGGCCAGGGCTGGCGTCGGATGCTGCTGCATCTGCTCATCCTCTGCGTCATCGCCACCACGGCCTGGCTGGTGGCGTCGCTGCTGATCGTGGTGGAGGACACCGCGCTGGCCCGGTTCCGGGTCGACGTGCCGGACAACCGGCACGCCCGCCGGGTGCGGACCCAGGTGGTGATGCTGCGCCGGGTGACCATCGCGGTGATCGTCATCCTCACGATCGGCGTGATGCTGATGACGTTCCCGAGCGTGCGGGGCATCGGCGCCGGTGTGCTGACCTCCGCCGGTGTGGTCGGTGTGGTTGCCGCGCTGGCCGCCCAGAGTCTGCTCGGCAACGTCTTCGCCGGCCTCCAGCTCGCCTTCAGCGACGCCGTCCGGCTCGACGACGTGGTGGTCGTCGAGGGGGAGTGGGGCCGGATCGAGGAGCTGACCCTCAGCTACGTGGTGGTGCAGATCTGGGACGACCGGCGGTTGATCCTGCCCACGTCGTACTTCACCAGCACCCCCTTTCAGAACTGGACCCGTACCGAGGCGGCGGTGCTCGGCACCGCCGAGTTCGACGTGGACTGGGCCGTGCCGGTGCAGACGATGCGGGAGGAGCTGCGCCGGCTGGTGGAGAGCACCGACCTGTGGGACGGCCGGGTCTGCGTCCTGCAGCTGACCGACGCCACCGGCGGGACGGTCCGGGTCCGCGCGCTGGTCAGCGCGGCCGACGCGGGCAGCCTGTGGGACCTGCGGTGCCTGGTCCGCGAGCACCTGGTCGGCTGGATCCGGGACAACCGCCCCACCGCGATGCCCCGGGTACGCACCGAGCTGGGCGACGCCAACAGCAACCTGTCCTGGCAGTGGGTGCAGCCTCGGCGGCCGAGTCGGACGACCGACACCGACGTACCCGACGACGCCCGCGTCTTCGGCGGCAGCGACGACGGCGACGCCCGCAGCGAAGCCTTCGTAGGCCCCGAAGACCCCCGCCCCTAGAACCCCCCCTCCACCCCCCTTTTCCCCATTGATCATGAAGTTGGCGACGGCCGTGTCGGCGTGTCGCGACGATAACTTCATGATCACCGGGGATGAGGTGTGGGGTGGGGGCGGGTGAGAGGTTTGGTTGGGCTTTGGTGGGGGACCTGCTGGCGGACCGGTTTGCGGTTTGGGGACCAGACAACAGGCACGGTGGTTGGGTTGGTGCGCTTTAGGATTGACGAGCGGCGACTCCGGGCATACAGCGCGGTGATGAGGAAAGGAGGACAGCATGGCTGACGTGGCGAATGCCCGCACATCCCAGAACGGGAGCGAGCCCTCCACCGCCGAGTTGGTGCAGCGAGCCACCGAGCAGATCTCCCGCCTGGTGCGGGACGAGCTGACGCTGGCCCGGGCGGAGTTGACCCAGAAGGGCAAGCACGCCGGCATCGGGATCGGCCTCTTCGGCGGCGGCGGCGCGCTGGCGTTCTTCGGCCTGGGCGCGCTGGTCGCCACGGCCATCCTGCTACTCGACCTGGTGCTGCCGGCCTGGGCGGCCGCGCTGATCGTGGCGGTGGCCGCCTTCCTGTTGGCCGGCATCCTCGCCCTGGTGGGCAAGAAGCAGGTCAGCCGTGCGGTCCCGCCGGTCCCGTCGGCCACCGTCCGCAGCCTCCGAGCAGACGTGGACACCGTCACCGCCGCGGTGAAGGACAGGAGCCGGCCATGACGGGCAACGGAACCGGCGACACCGAGGCGCTCCGCGAGGAGATCCGCCGTACCCGGGTCGAGCTGGGCGAGACGATGGAGGCCCTCGCGGCCAAGGCGGACGTCAAGGCACGCCTGAAGGAGTCCGCCGGGCAGGCGCGCGAGCGGCTCCGCGGGCAGGCCGCGCAGACCGTGGCCCAGCTCCGCGGGCAGGCCGTGCGCCGCGCCACGGACGCGCGGGCGCAGGCGTACGAAAAGGGCGAACTGGTTCGACGCAACCCGGTGCCGTGGGCGGCCATCGCGGCCGGTGCGGTGGCCACCGTGGTGGTGCTGATGATCGTGCGGGGGAGGCGTAGGTGAGCAAGGGCATCGGCAGGGCCGCGTACCGGCCGGTCGGCGTGCTGTTGGGTATCGCCGCCGGTGCGGTGGCGGGCTCGATCTTCCGGCAGGTCTGGAAGGTCACCGCCGGCGACGGTGAGGCCCCCAACGCGACCGACGAGGACCGTGGATGGGGCGAGATCCTGGCCGCCGCGGCGTTGCAGGGAGCCATCTTCGCGGTGGTTCGGGCCGCTGTGGACCGAGGCGGGGCGGTCGGCGTACGCCGGATGACCGGTCACTGGCCGGACTGACCAGTCCAGCGACATCGGCCCCTTTCCCACATCGATGGGAAAGGGGCCTTTCGCACGGCTCCGCACGCCGCCCGACGACCCGAGGCATCCGTCAGGTCACATGTCGGAGAAATTCGTCGGAGAGGTCGTGCAGACTTTTTGCGTACGTGATTTGCTGTTCCACGCTGTTGCGAGATGGCGTGGGTTGAGAGAAGTCTCCTTCGTGGGGGGCCGCCTCAGGCGCCGCTGCTCGAAAAACGGCCAATCGGCCGCACGGCGTGCACGGCCGCCAGTTTTTAGAAGGAGATACACATGGCGCAGGGAACCGTGAAGTGGTTCAACGCTGACAAGGGCTTCGGCTTCATCACCGTCGACGGCGGGGGTGCTGACGTGTTCGTCCACTTCTCGGCCATCCAGACCAGCGGCTACCGCACGCTGGAGGAGAACCAGCGGGTGGAGTTCGAGATCGCTCAGGGTCAGAAGGGCCCGCAGGCTGAGCAGGTCCGTCCCATCTGAGTAGTACGGCCGGCCCCCGCCGGCCAGTGGGACGATCCGGCCAGGGGTCGTTGTGAAGCCCCGTATCCCGTCCGGGATGCGGGGCTTTTCCACGTGTCGGGGCGAGCACAGTGGACCGTCGGGTCAGCGGCGGCGGCGCATCCGCAGGCCGAGCCAGAGCGTCACCAGCCCGGCCAGTGCCACGACCGGGCCGAGCACCGCCCAGATCCGCTGGTCGGTCATCACGCTGCCGTCGACGTAGCCGAGACCCTGCACCGTCCACACCGCACCGACCACGACCGCCAGCAGGCCGAGGGTGAGCAGGAGCCAGCCCCTCATCGCGTCCCCTCTCCGTCGGTCACCACCGGTCGTGCACCTGCGGGCGGATCAGCTCGTCGTAGACCTCGCGTACCCCGGCCAACTGCTCGGCCGTGAGCGGCGGCAGGTCCGCCGCGGCGGCGTTGCGTCGGGCCTGGTCGGCGTCGCGGGCGCCGGGGATGACCACGGTGACGCCCGCCTGGTCCAGCACCCAGCGCAGCGCGAACTGCGCCATCGTGCGGTCCGCGTCCACCAGCGGCGCCAGTCGACGTACGGCGGCGAGCCCGCGCTCGAAGTCGACCCCGGAGAACGTCTCGCCGACGTCGAACGCCGCCCCGTGCCGGTTGTAGTTGCGGTGGTCGTCGGCCGGAAACTCGGTGTGCTCGTCGTACCGGCCGGAGAGCAGGCCACTGGCCAGCGGCACCCGGGCGATGATGCCCACCCCGGCCGCCGCTGCCGCCGGCAGTACCCGCTCCAGCGGCTTGTGACGTACCGCGTTGAGGATGATCTGCACGCTGGCCACGCCGGGCCGGGCGATCGCGGTCAGCGCCTGGTCACAGGTCTCCACGCTGACCCCGTACGCGGCGATGGCCTGCTCGGCGACGAGGGTGTCCAGGGCGTCGAAGACCGCGTCGTCGGCGAAGACGGCGGTGGGCGGGCAGTGCAGCTGGACCAGATCGAGGGTGTCCATCTGAAGATTGGCCCGGGACCGGTCGGTCCACTGCCGGAAGTTGGCCAGGGTGTAGGCCTCCGGCCGCTGCTCGACGCGGCGGCCGATCTTGGTGGCGACGGTCAGTCCGGCGGCGGGACGGGAGCGCAGGAAGCGGCCGATCAGCTGCTCGCTGCGGCCGTCGCCGTAGACGTCGGCGGTGTCCAGGAAGGTGACCCCGGAGTCCACGGCGGTGGCCAGCACCGCCATCGCGTCGTCCTCGCTGACGGTGCCCCAGTCGGCGCCGAGCTGCCAGGCGCCCAGGCCGACGACCCCGACGGTCCGGCCGAGCCGGGGGAAGGTGCGCTGCTCCATCCCCCGAGCCTAGTGATCGGGTTGCCGGTCCGCCGCGCGGGCCGTACGGTAAACAAGACGGACGTACGGTTTGGGAGGCGTGATGTGGGACCCGGCGACATACCTGCGCTACGGCGACGAGCGGTCCCGGCCGTTCCACGACCTGGTCGCCCGGGTCCCGGCCGAGCGGCCCCGCACGGTGGTCGACCTCGGCTGCGGCCCCGGCCAGCTCACCGCCACCCTGGCTCAACGGTGGCCGGCGAGCCGGGTGCTCGGCCTGGACTCGTCGCCGGAGATGATCGAGCGAGCCGCCGCGCTGAGCGCCCCGGTCGAGTTCGCCGTCGCCGACCTGCGCGACTGGCACCCGGCCGGTGACGAGGACGTGGTGGTCACCAACGCCGCGCTGCAGTGGGTCCCCGGCCATCAGGAGCTACTGCGCCGCTGGGCCGCCGAACTGCCCACCGGCGCCTGGCTCGCCGTGCAGGTCCCGGGCAACTTCGACGCACCCTCGCACCGGGCGCTGCGCGAGGTCGCCGACCAGCCGGCCTGGCGGGCCGAGGTCGCCCCGCTGCTGCGCGCGGACCCCGTCGACGACGCGCCCGGCTACGCGGCGCTGTTGACCGGTGCCGGCTGCGCGGTGGACGCCTGGGAGACTACCTACGTGCACCTGCTACCGGCCCGGCCCGCCGCCGACCACCCGGTGCTGACCTGGATGGAGGGCACGGCGCTGCGCCCGGTCCGGGCCGCCCTGGACGCCGCCGGCTGGTCCGCCTTCCGGGCCGAGCTGGGGGTACGGCTCGCCGCCGCGTACCCGGTCCGGCAGGGTCAGGTGTACTTCCCGTTCCGCCGCGTCTTCGTCGTCGCCCGCACCGGCGACTGTGCCGAGGAGAATCAGTGACCGACCTGTCCACCTTCATCGCCGGACTGCCCAAGGTGGAGCTGCACGTGCACCACGTCGGCTCCGCCTCGCCCCGGATCGTCGCCGAGCTGGCCGCCCGGCACGAGGGCCGCACCCCGGTGCCGGCCGACCCGGCGGCGCTCGTCGACTACTTCGAGTTCCGCGACTTCGCGCACTTCATCGAGGTCTACCTGAGCGTGGTGGACCTCGTCCGCGACCCGGAGGACGTCTGGATCCTCACCCACGAGGTGGCCCGGGAACTGGCCCGCCAGCAGGTCCGGTACGCGGAGCTGACCATCACGCCGTACTCGCACGTGCGCCGGGGCATCCCCGCGCCAGCGTTCTGCGAGGCGATCGAGGACGCCCGCAAGCGTGCCCTCGACGACTTCGGCATCGAGCTGCGCTGGTGCTTCGACATCCCCGGCGAGGCGGGCCTGCCGGCGGCCGAGGAGACGCTGCGCATCGCGCTGGAGGAGCGTCCGGACGGGCTGATCAGCTTCGGCCTGGGCGGCCCGGAGATCGGCGTACCCCGGCCGCAGTTCCGCCCCTACTTCGACCAGGCCCGGGCCGCCGGGCTGCGCTCCGTGCCGCACGCGGGGGAGACCACCGGCCCGCAGACGATCTGGGACGCGCTGAACGAGCTGGGCGCCGAGCGGATCGGGCACGGCATCTCCGCCGCGCAGGACCCGGAGCTGCTCGCGTACCTGGCCGAGCGGCAGATCGGGATGGAGGTCTGCCCGACGTCGAACGTACGGACCCGGGCGGTGGCCAGCCTCGACGAGCACCCGCTGCCCCGACTCGTCGAGGCCGGGCTGCTGGTCACCATCAACTCCGACGACCCGCCGATGTTCGGCACCACCCTCGACGACGAGTACGCGGTGGCCGCCCGGCTGCTCGGGGTGGGCCCGCAGGGGCTCGCCGGGCTGGCCCGCAACGCGGTGACCGCGTCCTTCCTCGACCCGACGGGCAAGCAGCGGATCACCGCCGAGATCGACGCCTACCTCGCCACCGTCGCCGGCTGACGAGCTTGGGAGAGGAGGGCGCGCGGCGGGAGCGTTGGTGTGGGGGGACCTGAACTCCCGCCGCGCGCGCGGCTCCACCGACCGGTAGGTGCGCGGTGCACCGGCCGGTGGAACTCGGTGGGTTCGTTCCTCGATCCTGTCAGCCCGCGAGGGCTCCACCACTGTCGTTAACCGCGATCTAAGGAAGACTTGCGCCGGCCCACAGCCGGGCCTGTCGGCTCCCGGTCAGTCGTCGGTGGGGCGCTGGCGGGGCCAGCGCCGACCGCTCGTCTTCTGGTCCCGGGCGTCGCGTGCCATCCGGCCGACCAGACCGAACCGGCTGACCTGCCGGGGCGTGGCCTCCGGGTCGGCGAGCAGCATCACCACGCTGGCGCCGCCCAACCGGGCCCGGTCGATGCTGACCGACCCGTTGGCTTGCAACGACACCCGTTTGGCGATGTCCAGGCCGAGCCCGGTCGAGCCCTTGTCGCTGGTGCCCCGGCGCAGCGCCCGGTCCGGGTCGGCGATGCCGGGGCCGGCGTCGTCGACCCGGATGGCCACGTAGCCGTCCCGGCGGGAGACGGCCACCTCGAACGCGGTCCCCTGCGGGGTGTACCGGAAGACGTTGCCGATCACCGCGTCCAGCGCGGCGGCCAACTCGGCACGCGGCACCGGCGCGGGGATGCGCAGCTGTGCGCCGTTGACCCGGTGCGGCCGGTTCTGGTCGCCCGCCAGCGCCGCCCAGAACACCATCCGGTCCCGGACCACCTCGCTGACGTCACACATCGCCGGCCCGGCCTCGTGGGCCACCGCCTTGCGGGTGGTCTTGATCAACACGTCGATCTCACCCTCCAGGGTGACGATCGCCTGCCGGATCCGCCGGATGCCGCGGAGCCGGTCCAGCTCCGCGGGGCTGAACGAACCCACGCTGGTGTCGTCGGACTCCAACGCCTCCGCGTCCAGCCGGAGCACGGTCAATGGGGTACGCAGCCGATGCGACAGGTCCGCCACCAGTTCCCGCTCGTCGGTGCGGGCCGCGTCCAGGCGGTCGGCCATCCGGTTGAAGGCGTACCCGGCCTCGGCCAGTTCGCGGGGGCCGGTCGGCTCGACGCGTACCCCCAGGTCGCCGTCGCCGATCGAGAGCGCGGCCTTGACCAGGCCCCGGGTCGACTCCACCGCGCGGGCGGCGACCCGGTCGACCACCAGCACCGCCGCGCCGGCCATCGCCGCGCCGACCGCGAACAGCAGCAGCCAGGTGCCGCCGCTGCCCTCGCCCAGCGTCGAATCCGGTACGAACACCTCGACCACGGCCGTCCGGTCGCCGAGGACCACCGGATCGAGCCGGACCACCCCGCCGTCGACGTCGGTGACCAGTGAGCGCCGGTCGGCACGGGCCCGTTCCAGGTCGGCGCCGCTGGCCCGGCCGGCGGACTCGTCCAGCCCCAGCCCGTGCACCACCGGGCGGGTCGGTGCGCCCTCGGCACTGGCCACCACCGCCCGGTCGACCACGGCCGGCTCGGTGCTCACGGCCAGCGCCCCGGTCACCAGCGCGCTGCGCCGGGCCGCGTCGGCGATCGCCTCGTCGCGGGTCTGCCCGCGCAGGCTCAGCCCGAGCGGAATCAGGAAGGCCAGCGCCACGAGTGAACACATGCCGGCCGTCAGCAGGGCCAGCGCCGTCCTCAGTCCGGTGCCACCAGCCGGAATCCCACCCCCCGCACGGTGCGCAGGTAGCGCGGCTTCGCCGCGGACTCGCCCATCTTTCGGCGGAGCCAGTACAGGTGAACGTCGATGGTCTGGTCCTCGCCGACCGATGGCTGCCGCCATACCTCCTCCAAGAGTTCCCGGCGGGACACTACCCGCCCGGGTCGTGCGGCGAGATACGCCAGCAGGTCGAATTCCTTACGGGTCAGCGCGAGCGGCTCGCCGTCGAGCTGTGCGCTGCGTTCGCCGACGTCCACCCGGAGGCCGCCGACGGTGTGCACCGCGGGCTGCACGGTCCGGCTGGCCCGACCAGCCCGGCGCAGCACGGTGGTGATCCGGGCGTCCAGGTGCGCCCCGGTGAACGGTTTGACCATGTAGTCGTCCGCGCCGGCGCGCAGCAGCTTGACCACCGACTGCTCGTCGTCCCGGGCCGTGGCGATGATGATCGGGACATCGGTGATGCCGCGCAGCATCCGCAGCGCGTCCGAGCCGTCCAGGTCGGGCAGGCCGAGGTCGAGAACCACCAGGTCGGGTGTCTCGGCGGCGACCCGGCGCAGTGCGTCCAGCGCGGTGCCCACGGCGTGCACGGCGTGCCCCCGGTCGGCGAGGGACCGCAGCATCGCGCCGCGTACGACGTGATCGTCTTCGACCAGGAGCACGGAGGCCACCCCAAGACCGTACTTGGCCTGGCAAGTTGATCGCGTTGCGACGTGCCTGGCGAGCGGGCAAGCTGGTACGACGATGACGTTCACCCTGTTCGTCGATGCCCGCCTGGCGCTCGCCCGGGACAGTCTCGCCGGCCTCTCCACCGGCGACGCGCTCGGCGCGCAGTACTTCCTGCCCGGTCTGCGACCGGCGGATCTCGCCGCTGGCGCCCTGCCGCCGGCGCCCTGGGAGTGGACCGACGACACCGAGATGGCCTGCTCGGTCCTCGCCGAGTTGGCCGAGCGCGGCGGCATCGACCGGGACCGGCTGGCCCTGGCGTTCGCCGAGCGCTGCGCCCCCCGGCGGGGCTACGGCGCCGGGGCGATGCTGATCCTGCGGCTGATCCGTACCGGCACCCCGTGGCCGGTCGCCGCCGCGTCCGCCTTCGACGGCCAGGGCTCCTGCGGCAACGGCGCGGCGATGCGGGTCGGCCCGCTGGGCGCGTACTTCGCCGACTCGACCGCCCGGGCGGCGGCACAGGCCCGGGCCTCGGCCGAGGTGACCCACGCGCACCCGGAGGGGATCGCCGGTGCGGTCGCGGTGGCGGTCGCCGCCGCGCTGGCCGCCCGGGCCCGCCTCGACGGGCACCGGCCCGAGCCGGACCGGCTGCTCGCCGAGATCGCCGCCGCGCTCGATCCGGGCACCGAGGTACACCGCGGCGTGAACCGGGCGGCCGGGCTGCTCGGCCGGCCGCTGAGCCGGGTGATGGCGGCGCTCGGCAACGGCTCGCGGGTGACGGCGCAGGACACCGTCGCGTTCACCCTCTGGGTGGCCGCCACCCACCTCGACGACTATCCCGCGGCCATCCGGGCCTGCGTGCAGGCCGGCGGGGACCTGGACACCACGGCCGCGATCGCCGGCGCGGTGGTGGCGGCGTACACCGGCGTGGGCACGCCGGGCGGGGTGCCCGAGCCGTGGCTGGCAGCCCGCGAGGCGCTACCCACCTGGGTGCCCTGACCACTGCCGCGCACCCGCGTTCGACCCGCGCCGACGGGTGCGGGGCCGCTGCGCGCCGGCTTTGCTCTGCTTCAACCGGCGCAACGGTTCCGGACCGAGACTGTTGCGTGCGTTGAAGCAGAGCAAGGGGCGTGCGGGATGGACGTGGGGTGGATCAGCCGGTACGGACCGGGGTGGCGGCCAAGGCCGGCTCCGGGTCGGTCTGCGGTGCCGTGTTCGTCTCCGACTCCGTGGCGGTCGCCGGTTTCGTGGCGGTCTTCGGTTTCGTGGCGGTCTTCGGCTTCGTGGCGGTCGCCGGCTTCGTGTCCGTCTTCGGCTTCGTGGCGGTCGCCGGTTTCGTGGCGGTCGCCGGTTTCGTGTCCGTCTGCGGCTTCGTGGCGGTCGCCGAGTCCGTGGCGGGCGCGGTCGTGGTCCGGTCGTCCGGTGCCGAGTCGGCATCCGACGGGTCGGCCGGTGCGAGAGCGTGGTCCTGTCCGCCGGTCACCTCGGCCAGGGCCGTGCGCTCGGCCGGGTCGCGTCGGCGCCACCGGCTCACCAGCCAGCCGATCGCCACGCCGCCGCCCAGGCCGGCCAACAGCCCGGCCGCCAGCATCGCGTCCGAGCTGCCTGTCTCGCCGGCGCCCTCGGCGCCGTCCGCCGGCGCGGCGTCGGCTCCCGCCTCGGGCGCCGGGCCGCCGTGCGCGTTGTGTCCGGTTGCCCCGGCCGCGCCGGCCGCTGCCGGCAGCAGGGTGAGCACCGGCGCCCGGTGCGCCCCGCTGGCGTCCGCCCAGCGGACCACCGTGCCATCGGCGTACGTCTGGACGACCTCGAAGGCGAGCTTGTCGGCCTGCGGGAGCGGGCCCATGGACAGCGCCAACCGTGCCGGGCCGGGCTCACTGACACCGACCCTGATCCAGGTCACCGCTGTCGTCACCGTGCTCACCCCGGTGGAGTGGATGCCGGCCACCGGCTGGTCCAGAGTGCGGGAGCTGATCCGGGGCGCCCAGCCGGTCACCGACATCGGATAGACCTCCGCCACCGGCGCGTCGGCCGGCATCCGGACCTCGATCTGCCTGGTCGTCGTGCCGGCCCGGTCCTCGGGGACGGTGAACTCCAGCCGGACCGCGTCGCCCTGCCGGGCCTCGGTCGGGGTGGTCGTCACGTCCGCCGCGTGCGCCGCGGCGGGCCAGAGCAGCAGTCCGGCGGCGGTCAGCGTGGTCGCCGTCATGATCCGCCACCGGCGGCCACCGCCGTGCGTGCTCGCCATCTCGTGCCCCCATCCGTCTTGTGTGTGAGCCGGTACCGGCTCCGGCCACACCTGGTAGTTCGGCTGGCGGGCGAAAAAGGTTCAACGTCGGTCGTTAACAAGCCGACCGTTAACAAGGGGCCCTTCCTCTACCGCAGGCGTTAAGAAGGTGCCCTTCCTTAGCCGAGGGGGGCGGACCGATAGCATCGGCAGGAGCCGAGGATCGGCACTGTCCGTAACGCCTGCTGGAGGAGTCACCGTGTCTGCACCCCGTACCCCCGCCGTGGCCGACCCCGTCGTCGTCGCCGCCGGGGCCACGGCGCCCGACGCGGTGGCCGCGGCCGGACTGCCCGCGAACGGCCCCAAGGCGATCGTGGTGGTCCGCGATCCCCAGGGCCAGCTGCGTGACCTGGACTGGGCGCCGGCCGACGAGACCGTCGTCGAGCCGGTCAGCCTGGACTCGCCCGACGGGCTCAACGTGCTTCGGCACTCCACCGCGCACGTGCTCGCCCAAGCCGTGCAGGACGTCTTCCCCGAGGCCAAGCTGGGCATCGGGCCGCCGATCGAGAACGGCTTCTACTACGACTTCGACGTCGACAAGCCGTTCCAGCCCGACGACCTCGGCAAGCTCGAGAAGCGCATGCAGGAGATCGTCAAGTCCGGTCAGCGGTTCCGCCGTCGTCGCTTCGGCAGCCTGGACGAGGCCCGCGCCGAGCTGGCCGCCGAGCCGTTCAAGCTGGAGCTGATCGAGGTCAAGGGCGAGGGCCTGGACACCGACGAGGTGATGGAGGTCGGCGGCGGAGAGCTGACGATCTACGACAACCTCGACGCCAAGGAGGACAAGGTCTGCTGGTCGGACCTGTGCCGGGGTCCGCACCTGCCGAACACCCGGCTGATCGGCGCGTTCAAGCTGATGCGCTCGGCCGCCGCGTACTGGCGCGGGTCCGAGAAGAACCCGCAACTGCAGCGGGTGTACGGGACCGCGTGGCCGACCCGCGACGAGCTCAAGGCGTACCTGAAGCTGCTGGAGGAGGCCGCCCGGCGCGACCACCGCAAGCTCGGCGCGGACCTGGACCTGTTCAGCTTCCCCGACGAGATCGGCTCCGGCCTGGCGGTATTCCACCCTAAGGGCGGCATCATCCGCCGGGAGATGGAGCACTACTCGCGGCGCCGGCACGAGGAGGCGGGGTACGAGTTCGTCAACACCCCGCACATCACCAAGGCGCAGTTGTTCGAGACCTCCGGTCACCTGCCCTACTACGCGGACACGATGTTCCCGCCCATGCAGTTGGAGGGCGCGGACTACTACCTCAAGGCCATGAACTGCCCGATGCACAACCTGATCTTCAAGGCGCGCGGGCGGTCGTACCGGGAACTGCCGCTGCGGATGTTCGAGTTCGGCACGGTCTACCGGTACGAGAAGTCCGGCGTGGTGCACGGCCTGACCCGGGTCCGCGGCCTGACCCAGGACGACTCGCACATCTACTGCACCCGCGAGCAGATGGCCGGCGAGCTGTCCACGCTGCTCAGCTTCGTGCTGGACCTGCTGCGCGACTACGGGCTGGACGACTTCTACCTGGAGCTCTCCACCCGGGACGACTCGCCCAAGTTCATCGGTGACGACGCCGACTGGGCCGAGGCGACCGAGGCGCTGCGGACCGCCGCCGAGACCTCCGGCCTGGATCTGGTGCCCGACCCGGGCGGCGCGGCGTTCTACGGGCCGAAGATCTCGGTGCAGGCCCGCGACGCGATCGGCCGGACCTGGCAGATGTCCACCATCCAGATCGACTTCAACCAGCCGGAGCGGTTCGGGCTGGAGTACCAGGCCGCCGACGGCACCCGGCAGCGGCCGGTGATGATCCACCGGGCCCTGTTCGGCTCGATCGAGCGGTTCTTCGGGTTGCTCACCGAGCACTACGCGGGTGCGTTCCCGGCCTGGCTGGCCCCGGTGCAGGTGGTGGGCATCCCGATCCGCGAGGACCACACCGACTACCTGCACGGCTTCGTCGCGGCGCTGCGCGCCGAGGGGATCCGGGCTCAGGTGGACGCGGGCGACGACCGGATGCAGAAGAAGATCCGTACCGCGCAGCAGCAGAAGATCCCGTTCATGGTGATCGCCGGTGACGACGACGTGGCCGCCGGCACGGTCTCCTTCCGCTACCGCGACGGTTCCCAGCGCAACGGGGTGCCGACCGCCGAGGCCGTCAACCACGTCCTCGACGTGGTCAGCACCCGCACCAACATCGGCCCGTCCGCCGCCGCGGAGTAGCCGGTCCCGCAGATCGCGCATGATCCAGGAAGTAGTGGCCTCCCCGTGCCGGGCAGGCCACTACTTCCATGTTCGAGCGCGATCAGGTTCGAGCGCGGGCCCGAGCTCGGCGTCAGATGCCGCAGTTCGGCGCCGACCAGCCGCCGACCGCCGCCACGTGGGTGTGGTCGTTGTGGTCCGGGTAGCCGGGGCCGAGGATCTGCGCGAAGCCGTGGTAGCGGGCCTGTTGGGCCAGCCGGCAGAACGACGGGGATCCGACCAGGTCCACCGCGTCGCCGTACAGGTGTCGGCTGTTCGACGCGCCGCCGACCGCGCTGTTGCAGGCGTAGCTGCGGAAGCTGCTGCTGATCGAGATGGGCACGTCCCCGAGGGCGTGCCGCAGGGCCTGGAGTTTCCACATCGAGACGAGCGCGTTGGCCCGTGCGGTGCTCGCCGCCACCGCTCCGCCGGCCCAGGTGCTGTTGCACTTGTTCAATTCGGCGTAGCTGAAGTTGACCGGCGTGCAGTCGTCGTCCTGCAACGCGTAGAGCCGGTTGTAGGTCTGCGGGCCGGCGATGCCGTCCGCCGCGAGGCCGTACGCCTGCTGGAAGCGGATCACCGCGGACCGGGTGGCCGGCCCGAACGCTCCGTCGATGGTGAGCACGGCGCCGTAGGCCGGGTAGCCGGCGACCCGGATCTGTAGTTGCCGGACGTCCTCGCCGGACGTTCCCTGAGACAGGCTGCGACCCCAGGTGTAGCAGCCGTCCGCGTGCGCCGCACCGGCGCTGAGTGTCACACCGGCCACCGTGGTGGCGGCCGTCAGCGCGAGCGCCGCGAGGAACCTGCCGAGCAGTCGGATCATCGAAATCTCCATCGCTAAATGGAAGTATCTGGATGCATGGAATTTTCAGGTGCCGGCCTCGATCCGTCAACAACTTCCAGCGGTCGACTTTCCCAACGGCGGGTGTCGCGACCCGCGCCGGTGGCTCCGTAGGATCGCCTCGTGACAGGGGTGGAACGGCACACGGACAGTGACGGCATGGCCGACGGCCTGGAGCGGCTCTGGACGCCGCACCGGATGACCTACATCGCGGGCGAGGAACGCCCGGCCGAGGGCTACGAGAAGCCCACCGGCTGCCCGTTCTGCCGGGCGCCCGGGCTGCCGCCGGAGGAGAGCCTGGTGGTGGCTCGTGGCACCCACGTCTACGCGGTGCTCAACCTCTACCCGTACAACCCGGGGCACCTGCTGGTCTGCCCCTACCGGCACGTCGCCGACTACACCGACCTGGACGAGCCGGAGACCGCCGAGCTGGCGGCGTTCACCCAGACCGCGATGCGGGTGATCCGCAAGGTGAGCAACGCGCACGGCTTCAACCTTGGGATGAACCAGGGTGGGGTGGCCGGTGCCGGCATCGCGGCGCACCTGCACCAGCACATCGTGCCGCGCTGGGGCGGCGACGCGAACTTCATGCCGGTGATCGGCCGGACCAAGGTCCTGCCGCAGTTGCTCGGCGACACCCGGGATCTGCTCGGCCGCGCCTGGCCGTCCTGACGGGCCTGCTCCGGTACGCCGATCAGAGGTTGACCAAAGTCGATACAGTCGTGTCGTGGCCGAGTGGCGAGCACGTGCCGTCTTCGCCACCGCGGCTGTGACCCTCAGCCTCGTCGCGGTGTCGGCCCTGTACGGGCTGTGCCGGCTACTGCCGAGCCTCCGGAGCGACCAGGGCTCGCCGGTGCCGTCCGACGAACGCTGGCTCGCGGTGTCCGGCATCGTGATCGCTGCCGCGTTCGCGGTCGGCCTCGTCGTTGTGTTCATCCGCGACGACGAAGACGACAAAGGCTCCGCTCTGCTGGTCGTGCTGGTCCTGGCCCTCGTCGCCGGGGCGTGTTCGGTGCCGCTGTGGCGGCGCGGCGGCACCATCGACGTGACCGCGGCCGGTTTCCACCGGCCGCGTTACTCGTTCGACGGTGACGATTTCCGGCTGTACAACGGGTCGGGTGGGCCTGTGCGCGTCTGCCTCGGGGTCGATGGCGTGTGCCAGTCGGACCCGAAGGCACCCGCCCAACTGCGCGCACCTGGTCTGACCGTCGCGGCCGGCGATGTCGTCGAGGTGGACTGGCCAGAGCACCTCTACGGCGACTTCTCGCTGATGATCGCCGCAGCGGCGGGGGTCATGACCCGGCGGCGGGCTGACCTGATCATGACGGAGCCGCCACCCAACGTGCCGCCCCCCGCTCCGATCCAGCCTCCGGCTCCGCCGATGCCCCCGCCGCCGATGCCGGTCGGCTGAGCTGGCCAGTCGGCGGTGTCGACCACCGCGGCTCCGCGTTCCTCGCCGCTGCGCACCTAGCCGGCGCGCAGCAGGGTGGTCAGCTCCGGCCAGCTCTCCACCCGGTGTACGCCGGGCAGCAGCGCGGCGTGCGCGGCGACCTCTGCCGGGCGGGGCCGGAACAGGTAGCGGTGCGGCACCGAGTCGAGGTAGCCGAGCACCTCCAGCTTGTCGTCCACGAAGTGGGTCAGCCCGAGCTGCCGGGCGATCGGCGCCTTGGCCGGCCGGGTCCGGCAGAAGTGCACCCGTTCGACGGGGATGCCGGTGCGGGCCGGGAAGTCGTGGTGGGCCAGCCACTCCCGGGTCCGCTGCTCGGTGGACTCACCGCACTTGGAGACCAGGTGCACCTCGTTGAACGCCGCGCCGAGCGCGCCGAGCGCGTCGAACGCCCCGTCGATCATGGGCGTACGCAGGTAGTGCTCGCCGAAGAAGGACGTGTCGGCGTCCTCGTCGGCCGGCTGGATGATCACACCGCCGATGTCCACGCCCAACCGCCGCATCCGTCGATCATGCCGCACCGGGCCGGCCGCCGCGTACCGGGTTCTCCGGGCCGGGAACCGCTACGCCCCGACCGGTGGAGGTGGCACGATCGGCCGATGGCAGTCACGACACGGACGTTGGGGCGCAGTGGCATCGAGGTCAGCGCCCTCGGCATGGGGTGCTGGGCGATCGGAGGCCCCTGGGCGGAGGGCTCCCAGCCGCTGGGCTGGGGCGCGGTCGACGACGATGAGTCGGTCCGGACCGTACGTCGGGCCCTCGACCTGGGCGTCACCCTGTTCGACACCGCCGACACGTACGGGGCCGGGCACAGTGAGCGGGTGCTCGGCAGGGCGCTCGCCGGGCGCCGGGACGAGGCCGTGATCGCCACCAAGTGGGGCTACACCTTCGACGAGGCGAGCAGGCAGGCGACCGGGCAGGACGCGTCGCCGGCGTACCTGCGGCAGGCGGTGACCGACTCGCTGCGCCGGTTGGCCACCGACCGGATCGACCTCTACCAGCTGCACCTGGCGGACCTGTCGGTGCCCCGGGCGGAGGCGCTCATCGACACCTGCGAGGGACTGGTCGCCGAGGGCCTGATCCGCGCCTACGGCTGGAGCACCGACCGCCCGGACCGGGCCACCGCGTTCGGGCACGCCGCCGCGGGCGCCACCGCCGTGCAGCACACCCTGTCGGTGCTGCGGGACGCGCCCGAGGTGCTCGCCGTCTGCGACAAGTACGACCTGGCCAGCATCAACCGGGGGCCGCTGGGGATGGGGCTGCTCACCGGCAAGTATTCGGCCGGGTCCACCCTGCCCCGGGACGACGTACGCGGCCTGGCCCCGGGCTGGCTGGAGTGGTTCCGCGGTGGCCGGCCGGCGCCGGAATGGCTGCGTCGGGTCGGCGCGGTCCGGGCCGCGCTCACCGCCGACGGTCGCACCCTCGCCCAGGGCGCGCTGGGCTGGATCTGGGCCCGCAGCGGGCGCACCGTCCCGATCCCCGGCTGTCGTACGGTCGCCCAGGTCGAGGAGAACGCCGCAGCGCTGCACCTCGGCCCACTGCCGAGCGACCAGTTCGCCGAGGTGGAACGCCAACTGGCCGCCCTGCGCACGGCCGCCCTACGCGACGCCGACCGCCCGCACTGGCCCCGCCCCAACGACCCCCAAACCCACCCCTGACAACCCCCCACCCCACCCACCCACCCACCCACCCCACCCCACCTCGTCGATCTAGGGCAAATCGTTGCCCGAGGAGATCAACGCACGGTGATTTTCCCTAGATCGGCGGGGCGAGGGTGACGGTTACGGGGTCTGCTCCTTGCGGATCTGGTCGGCCAGGTGGGCGGGCATGGGGTCGTGGCGGACGAAGTGGCGACGGAAGGTGCCGGTGCCGGCGGTGATCGAGCGCAGCTCGACGGCGTAGCGGAGCAGCTCGCTGGCCGGGACCTCGGCGCGGATCAGGGTGCGGCCCTCGGCGTCCTCGTCGGGCTCGGTGCCGAGCACCCGGCCGCGTCGACCGGACAGATCGCCCATGACCGCGCCCACCGAGCCGTCCGGCACCCGGACGGTCACCTCGTCGATCGGCTCCAGCAACGCCGGCTGACCGCGTTCGGCGGCGTCGCGCAGCGCCAGCGCGCCGGCGGTCTGGAAGGCCGCGTCGGACGAGTCGACGCTGTGCGCCTTCCCGTCGACCAGGGTCACCCGCAGGTCCACCACCGGGTGGCCGGCGACCAGGCCGCGCTCCAGTTGGGTGCGGACGCCCTTCTCCACGGACGGGATGTAGTTGTGCGGCACCGCGCCGCCGACCACCCGGTCGACGAACTCGAAGCCACTGCCGCGGGGCAGCGGCTCGACCTCGATGTCGCAGACCGCGTACTGGCCGTGGCCGCCGGACTGCTTGACGTGCCGGCCGTGCCCCTTCGCCGGCACGGTCAGCGTCTCGCGCAGCGACACCCGTACCGGCTCGGTGTCCAGCTCCACGCCGCCGGCCCGCAGACGATCCAGCACCACGTCCGCGTGTGCCTCGCCCATGCACCAGAGCACCTGTTGGTGGGTCTGCGGGTTGCGCTCCAGCCGCAGCGTCGGGTCGCCGGCGACCAGCCGGGCGAGGTTGCGGGCCAGCGCGTCCTCGTCGGCCCGGGTGTGCGCGACGATCGCCACCGGCAGCAGCGGCTCGGGCATCTCCCACGGCGCGATCAGCAGCGGCTCGTCCTTGGACGAGACGGTGTCGCCGGTCTCCGCACTGCCGGACTTCGTGATGGCGCAGATGTCACCGGCCACGCAGAGCGGCACCTCACGCAGGGTCGCGCCCAGCGGGGTGTAGATGTGCCCGACCCGCTCGTCGGCGTCGTGGTCGGGGTGCCCGCGCTCGGCCAGGCCGTGCCCGGCGACATGCACGGTCTGGTCTTGACGCAGCGTGCCGGAGAAGACCCGGACCAGCGAGACCCGCCCGACGTGCCGGTCGACGGTGGTCTTGACGACCTCGGCGATCAGCGGCCCGTCCGGATCGCAGGTCAGCGGCGGACGCGGTGAGCCGTCCAGACCGGCCACCGCCGGCAGGTCGTGCTCCAGCGGGGAGGGGAACGCGGCGGTCAGCACCTCCAGCAGCGCGTCCAGGCCGACGCCGGTCTCCGCGCAGACCGGCACCACCGGATAGAAGTGGCCGCGGGCGACCGCCTTCTCCAGGTCCTCGATAAGCACCTCGGTGCCGATCTCCTCGCCGCCGAGGTAGCGGTCCATCAGGGACTCGTCCTCGCTCTCGGCGATGATTCCCTCGATCAGCTCGTTGCGGGACTCGGCGATGGCCGGCTGGTGCTCCGGGTCGGGCTCGCGCACGTCGGCGGGGAGCCCGGCGGTGTAGTCGAAGACCCGGCGGGTGATCAGACCGAGCAGACCGGCCGTGGACACCCCGTCGTCGCCGAGCATCGGCAGGTAGAGCGGCATCACGTTGTCGCCGAAGATCCGCTGGCAGAGCGCCACCGCGTTGTCGAAGTCGGCACGCGGGTGGTCCAGCCGGGCGACCGCGACGGCTCGGGGCATGTCGACCGCCGCGCACTCGTCCCAGAGCGCCGCGGTGGCCGCGTCCATCCCGTCGACGGCGGACACGACGAAGAGCGCGGCGTCGGCGGCCCGTAGCCCGGCGCGCAGCTCGCCGACGAAGTCGGCGTACCCGGGGGTGTCCAGCAGGTTGACCTTGATGCCGTTGTGCAGCAGCGGCGCGCAGGACAGGCTCACCGAGCGCTGCTGGCGGACGGCCGCCGGGTCGTGGTCGCCGACCGTGGTGCCGTCCAGCACGCTGCCGGCCCGCCCGATCGTGCCGGTCGCCGCGAGCAGCGCCTCGACCAGGGTGGTCTTGCCCGCTCCGGAATGCCCGACGAGCACCACGTTGCGAACCTTGTCGGGCTCGGTCACCACCGGCACGCCGCCGGTGGAACCCTTCTCCTGACTCTTCTGCGCCATGGGGCGCACCTCCCTCAGCCGGTGGTTGGTGGCGACCGCCGCGCGACGGGAAGCGGCCCGGGGCGAGTGCGCGGCGATATCCTCCGGTGGTCTGCTGCACAGCGGGAACGGGACGGGTGGACGGGTGAGCTGGCTCACCCTCCGGCTCGATCTCACACCCGATGTCGGGTAGGCACAAGCCTGCCCCGGTGCGGGTCGGAGGACCGGCCGTATCGCCGGACCTGGGCGGACCGTTATCGTGGGGACCGCCATGGCGAAGATCTTCCAAGTATCGGTCCGCGCGGGGATGACCCGCGTCGTCGAACCGATCGCACGCGCACTGCTCCGCGCAGGCGTCACTCCCAATGCCGTCACCGTGACGGGCACCCTCGGTGTGCTCGTCGGCGCGCTCGGCTTCGGTGCTCGCGGCCATCTGGTCGCGGGCGCGCTGATCGTGACCTTCTTCGCGCTCACCGACCTGCTCGACGGGACGATGGCGCGGATCAGCGGCGGCTCCACCAAGTTCGGCGCGTTCCTCGACTCGAGCATGGACCGGGTCGCCGACAGCGCCGTCTTCGGGGCGGTCGCATACTGGCTGGCCACGCAGAATGACCACTCCGGGGTGGCCGCCGCGCTGGTCTGCCTGGCCGCCGGTGGGCTCGTCTCCTACGTCAAGGCCCGCGCCGAGGGGCTGGGCATGACCGCCAACGTGGGCGTCGCCGAGCGTACCGAGCGCCTGCTGATCGTCGGGGTCGGCGGAATCCTCACCGGCCTCAACGTCGACCCGGCGCTGGAGATCTCGCTCTGGCTCCTCGCCGCAGTGTCGATCTTCACGGTGGGGCAGCGGATGACGCACGTCTACCGCCAGGCACGCCAGCTCCAGCCGGACGGCCAGGGGTGAGCGCGACCCGGCGCCGGACGACCGGCGGCTGCGCCCGGTGAACCTCACCGAGCTGGGCTTCGTCGCCGGCTGGCGGGTGGTCGGCGCGCTGCCCCGGCCGCTGGTGGCCGCGGCGTTCCGGGCGGGCGCGGACCGCGCACATCGCCGCGCCGGCCGGGGTACGGCCCGATTGCGCGCGAACCTGCGCCGGGTGGTGGGCCCCGAGCTGCCCGAGACCGAGCTGGACGAGCTGGTCAAGCGGGGGCTGCGCTCGTACGCCCGGTACTGGATGGAGGCGTTCCGGCTGCCCGCGCTGAGCCGGGCGCAGATCCTGGCCGGTTTCCGGCTCGACGGCGCCGAGCTGCTCGCCGCCGACGTGGCCGCCGGCCGGGGCGCGGTGGTGGCGCTGCCACACGCCGGCAACTGGGACGCCGCGGGGGCTTGGGTGGCCGCCAACGGCTGGCCGATCACCACGGTCGCGGAGCGGCTGAGAGAGGGCGTCTACGAGCGCTTCCTGGCCTTCCGTGAGGGCCTGGGCATGGAGATCCTGCCGACGCACGGTGGGCCGCGACCGGCGTTCGACGTCCTGCTGGACCGGGTACGCGCTGGCGCGGTGGTGCCGCTGCTGGCCGACCGGGACCTGTCCGCCCGAGGCGTCGAGGTCGACTTCTTCGGCGGGAAGACCCGGATGCCCGGGGGCCCGGCGCTGCTCGCCCTGCACACCGGCGCTCCGCTCTACGTTGCCTCACTGTGGTACGAACCGGACGCGGCGTGCGCCTCTCTCTCCGGCCCGCTGCCGGTGCCCGGGCCGGAGGCGGGACCACTGGACCAGCGGGTCCGGACGCTGACCCAGTTGATCGCCGACCGTCTGGCGGCGGGTATCGCCCGGCATCCGGAAGACTGGCACATGTTGCAGCGGATGTGGCTCGACCAGCGGGGGACGGGCGGCGGCACCGAGCTGCCCGCGCCGGCGACCGGTCAGGCCTGAAGGGGTGGGCACGGTGAGCGCGAGGAGTGCAGCGCAGCGGAGCCCCGCAGTCGCGAGCAAGGCAGGCACGGTGAGCGCGAGGAGTGCAGCGCAGCGGAGCCCCGCAGTCGCGAGCAAGGCAGGCACGGTGAGCGCGAGGAGTGCGGCGCAGCGGTGGCTCTCCTGCGCGAACGAGGGGCGCTGACGCGTGCGGATCGGCATCGTGTGCCCGTACTCCTTCGATGTTCCTGGTGGGGTGCAGAACCACGTGATGGACCTGGCCGAGGCGCTGATCGCGCTCGGTCACCAGGTCAGCGTGCTCGCACCGGCCGACGAGGATTCCCCGCTGCCGGAGTACGTGGTCTCCGCCGGTCGGGCCGTGCCGCTGCCGTACAACGGGTCGGTGGCCCGGATCGCGTTCGGCCCGGTCTCCACCGCCCGGGTCCGGCGCTGGATCACCAATGGCGACTTCGACGTGCTGCACGTGCACGAGCCGCTCACGTTGAGCCTGTCGCTGCTGGCCGTGCTGTCCGCCCGTGGCCCGGTGGTGGCGACCTTCCACACGGCGATGACCCGTTCGCGGGTGCTGGCCGCCGCACAGGGCGTGCTGCAGATCGTGCTGGAGCGGATCACCGCCCGGATCGCGGTCAGCGCGCTGGCACGCAAGGTTCAGGTCGAGCACATGGACGGCGGCGCGGTGGAGATTCCCAACGGGGTGGCGGTGGCGAAGTTCGCCGATGCTGTGGCGTTGCCCGGCTGGCCGGGGGAGATCGCGCCGGGCACCGGGGGCACGCTGGGCTTCCTGGGTCGGTTCACCGAGGCGCGCAAGGGCTTTCCGGTGCTGCGCGACGCCTTCGTGGAGCTGGCCGCCACCCGCCCCGGGCTGCGGTTGCTGGTCGCCGGCCCGGGTGACCCCGACGACCTGTTCGACCAGTTTCCGGCCGCGCTGCACGACCAGGTGACCTTCCTCGGTCTGGTCTCCGAGGCGGACAAGGCTCGGATGCTGCGCAGCGTGCACCTCTACGTGGCGCCGAACACCGGCGGCGAGTCGTTCGGCATGATCCTCACCGAGGCGCTGGCCGCCGGGACCACGGTGGTCGCCAGCGACCTGGACGCGTTCCGGCGGGTGCTCGACGGTGGGCGGGCCGGGCGGCTCTTTCCGACCGGCGATCCGGTGGGGCTGCGCGACGCGCTGACCGCCCTGCTGGACGATCCGGCGGGCCGGGCCACGCTGAGCGCCTGCGGAGATCAGGTGGTGGCGAACTTCGACTGGCCGGTGGTTGCCCGCCGTGTTCTGGAGGTATACGCAGCGGCGATCGAGGCGACCGATGGGCGGGTCATCGACCAGGAATGGGTGGGGCTGGGCTGAGCCGGTGTGACGGTTGGTGCGGGTGGTGACCGGGATGACCGGCATGGCCGTGCCCGGACGGACGGGAAACGGAGCAGCACTACGATGCCGCACATGTGGTGGGTGGTGGCCGCGATCGTGGTCGTGGGGCTGGTCGCGGCGTACCTCATCTGGACCGCGGGTCGCGTCGAGCGGCTGGACGGCCGCGCGGAGTCGGCGGCCCGGGCCCTCGACGCCCACCTGTTGCGCCGGGCGGCGGCGGCCGCCGTGCTGGCCGAGCGGCGCTTCGGCGTCGAGCTGTACGCGGCGGCCCGGATCGCCCTGGACGCGCCCCCGGACGAGCGGGAGGCGGCGGAGAACGACCTGACCCGGCAGTTGCGCGGTGTGCAGCTGGACCCGGCCGATCCGGACTGCACGGCGGTGATCGCCGCCAGCCGTCGGCTCGCGCTGTCCCGGCAGGTGCACACCGACCTGGTCCGGGACGCCCGGTCGGCGCGTGGTCGGCCGTTGGTGCGGTTGTTGCGGATGGGGCGGGGCCGGGAGTGGCCGCGGTACTTCGACATCGACGATCCGACGCTCGCCGCTCCCGCGGACGTACCGGCCGGCTGACCGGCGCCCGCTGGCGGCCCGCCACCGGCCGGTGATGACGGCCACATCGCAGGCCACCGGGGGTCTGATTGGCTGTCGGTGCGGCGTTGACCCCGGCGTAGCATTTTCGCTGCCACCCCCAGAGCACGTCCAAGGAGCGATGACCCGTGCCCGAAACCACCGCCCCGGCCACCGGCACCACCCCCGTCGTCGGCACCGCCCGCGTCAAGCGTGGCATGGCCGAGATGCTCAAGGGTGGCGTGATCATGGATGTGGTCAACGCCGAGCAGGCCAAGATCGCTGAGGACGCCGGCGCCGTCGCGGTGATGGCGCTGGAGCGTGTGCCCGCCGACATCCGCGCGCAGGGCGGGGTGTCCCGGATGAGCGACCCCGACATGATCGACGGGATCATCGAGGCGGTCAGCATCCCGGTGATGGCCAAGGCCCGCATCGGGCACTTCGTGGAGGCGCAGATCCTCCAGTCGCTCGGCGTGGACTACGTCGACGAGTCCGAGGTGCTGACCCCGGCCGACTACGCCAACCACATCGACAAGTGGGCCTTCACGGTTCCCTTCGTCTGCGGTGCGACCAACCTGGGCGAGGCGCTGCGTCGGATCACCGAGGGTGCCGCCATGATCCGCTCCAAGGGCGAGGCCGGCACCGGTGACGTCTCCAACGCCACCACCCACATGCGCAAGATCCGCTACGAGATCCGGCGGCTCGCCTCGCTGCCCGCCGACGAGCTGTACGTCGCGGCCAAGGAGCTGCAGGCCCCGTACGAGCTGGTCAAGGAGGTCGCCGAGAGCGGCAAGCTGCCGGTGGTGCTGTTCACCGCCGGCGGGATCGCCACCCCGGCCGACGCCGCGATGATGATGCAGCTCGGCGCGGAGGGCGTCTTCGTCGGCTCCGGCATCTTCAAGGCCGGCAACCCGGCCCAGCGGGCCGCCGCGATCGTGAAGGCCACCACCTTCCACGACGACCCGGACGTGCTGGCCAAGGTCTCCCGTGGTCTCGGCGAGGCGATGGTCGGCATCAACGTCGACGAGATCCCGCAGCCGCACCGCCTGGCCGAGCGCGGCTGGTAACGGTAAGGAAGGGCACCTTGTTAACGCCTGCGGTAGAGGAAGGGTCCCTTCCTAACAACGTGTGACGAGAGGACCATCAGCATGAGCGACGCGCCCACGATCGGTGTGCTCGCGCTGCAGGGGGACGTCCGCGAGCACGTGGCGGCGCTCGCCGCGGCGGGCGCGGACGCCCGCCCGGTCCGCCGTCCGGCAGAGTTGGACGCGGTCGACGGCCTGGTCATTCCCGGCGGCGAGTCCACCACCATCAGCAAACTCGCCGACATCTTCGAGATGCGGGAGCCGATCGACAAGCGGATCGCGGACGGCATGCCGGTCTACGGCTCCTGCGCCGGCATGATCATGCTGGCCACCGAGGTGCTGGACGGACGGCCGGACCAGCGCGGCTTCGCCGGTATCGAGATGACCGTGCGGCGCAACGCGTTCGGCCGGCAGGTCGACTCGTTCGAGGCGCCGGTGGAGATCGCTGGTGTCCCGGGGGAGCCGTTCCACGCGGTCTTCATCCGCGCACCGTGGGTCGAGCGGGTCGGCGACGGCGTCGAGGTGATCGGGAAGGTGACCGGTGGTCCGGCCGCCGACCGGATCGTGGCGGTCCGGCAGGGCAACCTGTTGGCTACCTCGTTCCACCCCGAGTTGACCGGTGACCTGCGCGTGCACGCGTACTTCGTGGAGCTGGTCCGGGCCGCCGTCTGAGCGGTTCGTCGCACGTTTCCCGGCAACCCGGGCACGGACGGCACCCCGGGCGGGTGCCGGGTGTGACATGCCGGGGTGTGACCTCGGTAAGATTGCCGCGGTTCGGCAGGGCCGTCGCCCGGCGCGGCATTCCCGCGGAGCCGACCGGCCGCCGGATCGCCGGATGCAGCGCGGAATCGGTGCGGCAGTCGACGCAGGCGTGGAATGACAGACGGAGGTAGAAGATGTCCGGCCACTCAAAGTGGGCGACGACCAAGCACAAGAAGGCCGTCATCGACGCCAAGCGCGGCAAGATGTTCGCCAAGCTGATCAAGAACGTCGAGGTGGCCGCCCGGACCGGTGGCGGCGACCCGTCCGGTAACCCGACGCTCTTCGACGCCATCCAGAAGGCGAAGAAGAACTCGGTCCCGAACGACAACATCGACCGCGCGGTCAAGCGGGGCTCCGGCCTGGAGGCCGGCGGCGCCGACTGGCAGACCATCATGTACGAGGGCTACGGCCCGAGCGGCGTGGCGATGCTCATCGAGTGCCTCACCGACAACCGCAACCGGGCGGCCACCGAGGTGCGGACCGCGCTCACCCGCAACGGCGGTTCGCTGGCCGACGCCGGGTCGGTGTCGTACATGTTCTCCCGCAAGGGCGTGGTGATCGTGCCCAAGGCCGACACCAGCGAGGACGACGTCATGATGGCGGTCCTCGACGCCGGCGCCGAGGAGGTCAACGACCTGGGTGAGGCGTTCGAGGTGGTCTCCGAGCCGACCGACCTGATCCCGGTGCGTACGGCGCTGCAGGACGCCGGCATCGAGTACGAGTCGGCCGAGTCCTCCCTGATCCCCAGCGTGAACGTGCCGCTGGACGAGGAGGGCGCTCGCAAGATCTTCAAGCTGATCGACGTCCTGGAGGACTGCGACGACGTGCAGAACGTCTACGCGAACTTCGACATCAGCGACGACGTGATGGCGGCGGTCGACGCCTGAGGGCTGGGCAGATGTGATCGACACGAGATCGGCGATGTGGGGGTGTCCTTCGACCCGGATACCCCGGTATCGGTGGTCTCGTGTCGATCACCCGCCGGGCGGTCGCCGTCTCCCGGTCAGGCCGTCGGCGTGACCAGGGTCGGAAACGGGAAGTCCAGGTCGAACCGCTCACTGGTGCGGGAGTCGCGGTAGACCCACTGGCGCGGCCCGACCTGCCGCCGTCGAGCCCCGGGTGCACCCCGTCGAGGCGGCCGAAGACGACCGCCACGCCGCCGAAGTTGTCGCCGAACCACAGCTCCAACCGCTGCCGATCCGGCCCGACGTCGCTCTGCTGAACGTCCTGCACGACGATGCCGCCCGGGCCGACACCGTCGTACGCCTCGTAGAATCGCTGGTAGGGCGCAAGACCGGCTCGAAGTCGACGTCCGCGAAGACGAAGGCGTGCTCCGGCCACTCCGCTCTGTCCGACCTCCGGCTCGGTGCGGCCGCCAGAGGGCCTACCGGATGTGCCGCCGCCGAGCCCGTAGGCTTCCGTCGGTCGTTGGTGCAGTGCGAAGGGAACGGGCCGTGGAAGCGACAACGCAACGGTTCGCGCCGGGTGAGGTGGTCGTCCGGCGCGAGATCCTGCTCGGCGAGGTGTGGTTCGGATGCCCGACGATCTGCGTCGAGGACTCGCCCGACCTGCTCGCGCTCTACCTACCGCCGGGCGCCGAGTTCGGTTTCCCGGAGACCGGCACGTTTCCCTGCGGGCGGCATCCGTGGCAGGCCGCCGGGCACAGCTCCTGGTCCGGGCACGGCAAGCTGATGCTGCAGCGGCCCGGCGAAGCGCACTCGGTCGACGTGTTCTGGACCGGGCCGGAGCGGGAGTTCGCCGGCTGGTACTTCAATCTCCAGGACCCGCTACGGCGTACGCCGATCGGGGTGGACACCCTGGACCACGAGCTGGACCTGTGGTGGGGTGCGGACGCCGACCGGTACGTCTGGAAGGACGTGGAGATGTTCGCCCAGCGCCTCGTCGAGGGGCGTTACCCGGGCATGGCGGACGCCATCCGGGGCGAGGGTGACCGGATCGCCGCCCTGCTCGACGCGGGTCAGCGGTGGTGGGACCCGGCCTGGGCGTCCTGGCGACCCGACGAGTCCTGGCCGGTGCCCCGGTTGCCCGACGGCTGGGACGCGGTGCCACCCGTGCGCTGACGACGCACCAAGGACCGGACCGGGACCACCTGTCAGCTGGCGGGCAACGAGTCGACCAGGAACACCTGGTCCGCGCCGTCGGTGCACGGCTCGGCCAGCGCCTCCGCCAGCGCGTCACCGGCGTCGTCGCGGATCCCGACGCACAGGTCGGTGCCGGCCGGCCGGATACGGTACGTGCCGGACGCCGAGCCGGTCGGCTCGAAGCGGTACACCTGCGGTGGCCAATTGTCGGCGCCGCATTTCTCCCAGGGTTCGAGCAGGTTCCGGCCGGGATCCTCGTCGCGGACGGTGAGGCAGCCCGGTCCATGTGCCGGGTGGTTCCACCAGATGAAGTACAGACCGTCGGCCACCGCCTCCAGAGCGGTGTCCGGCGGGGTGGCCGAGGCGCAGGGACGCTGGACCGCCACCTCGCTGCGGTAGCGGCCGGTGCGGTCGCGCCCCTCGCTGAGGCACAGGTCCGGGGTGCGGACGGGACGGATCTGGCTGCGGCCGCTGTTCGGTGTGGCTGCCGGGTTGGCGGCCGACGAACTCGCGGCCGTCGGCGCGGTGGGTTCGACGCGACCCGCGGCCGTCTTCTGGTCGTCGCTCTGGTGGCGGAACCAGGCACCCAGCCCGAGCGCGGCCAGCAGGACACCGACGACGAGCAGCGCCAGCGGCGCGGGTCGCGCGAACCAGCGCGAGCGCGTCGGCGGCGACGCCGTGCTGCCCTCGCCCGCGCCCGCCGAGGCAGGCGACAGAGGATCGGCCGAGGCAGGCACGGGCGACAAAGGATCGGCCGAGGCAGGCGCGGGCGACGAAGGATCGGTCGGGGCGTACGGGCCGGCCGCGAGTCGGTCCCGCGCGCGCAGCCACACCTGCACCTCGTTCTCGGCGCCGCAGGCGCGGACGAACGCGGCCAGCACCTCGGGACGCGGCAGGGTGGACCGACCCAGCACGTCGGCCGCGGTGCTGCGGGCCAGCACCTCGCCGGCCGAGGCCGCGCGCTGCTCCAACTGCCGGAAGGTGAGCCGGGACCGCTTCTTGAGCCGACCCAGCATGGCGATGAACTCCGCCGGGTTGGCTGCCTCGTCCGGTCGTAGCTCACCCGTGTCCATCGCATGATTCTCCAGACACCGTCGGCGCCGGGGCAACCCGGCCCCCGTCGACTGTCCGAGATGGTCGGACAAGACCCGGACAAGCCACGCTGAGCTGCCCGGACATTGTCCGGCCGCGACCAGGGCATTGTTCCCGTCGGCATGCCTATCTAGCGTCTTTCACCGATGGCTGCGCCGCTGGCCGGCTCCCGGCCGGCAGGCCCGGACCGGCACGGCGCGGGCCCGGCCACATCGACGACACGGGGAGGGCTCGATGAACGACGCTGGCCGAGACCAGGTGCCGCAGGCGGCCACGGCGGGGGAGTACGTCGCGCTGCTCCGGGACGTCCGCCGGTACTCCGGCCTGACCTACCGGGAGATCTCCCGACGGGCGTCGGCGGCCGGGCACTGGCTGCCACCGAGCACGCTCGCCACGATGTTGGGGCGTACGACCCTGCCCCGCGAACGGACCATCGTGGCGCTGCTGGCCGCCTGCGGCACCTCGACGGCGGAGATCCAACGGTGGATCGCGATGCGGCGCGACATCGAGGCGCGTCTGACCGAGCCGTCGAGGTGGGACGGCCCGGCACCCGGAGCCGACGAGGCGCGGCCGGCAGACCCGGTCACGCCGGACCCGGCACCCACCCGGACGATCCGCCGGACCCGTCGGCGTGGGCTGCGGCTGGGTGCGATCGCGCTGTTCGGCGCGCTGGCGGTCGGGTCGTCCGGTGCGATGCTCGCAGGGGCCGCTGGCACGGTGGGCGCGACGGACGAACCGACGACCGAGGGCTGTCCGCTCGTCCTGCGGCAGGGCATGTACGGCCCGTGCGTGTTGGATCTCCAGGAACGGCTGGTCGCCGGCGGGCTGCACGTACCGGTGGACGGCTGGTTCGGCCCGGACACCGCGAGTCGGGTGATGGCCTTTCAGGCGCTGGGTGGTCTCCCGGTCAGCGGCACCGCGGACGGTCGGGTGCTCGACGAACTGTCGGCCGACCCGGCGGTGCCCGCTACCTGGCCGGAGGAGCGGATCAGCAAGCACCTGTGGCGGCTCTTCCCGGAGGATCCGGCCGGGGCGGTTCGGATGGCACGGTGCCTGTCGGGGCTGGACCCGTACCGGGTGGAGGTCCAGCCGGACGGATCGCGGCGATGGGGGCTGTTCCAGTTCAGCGACGTGGAGTTGTCGCGGCTCGGCGTCGACCGCCGGACCGCGCTCGATGCGGGGTGGAACATCGGGGCGGCGCGGGATCTCTGGTCGCGCAGCGGCGACTTCGGCCATTGGCACTGCCCACCCGCGCCGTGACGCCCGCTGCTCCCCACCCGGCCGAAGACCGAGTGGGGAGCAGCCCCCCTCATCCCGACAGACGACTCACGGTCGCAGCCGGTTGGCGTAGACGTACGCACCCACCGAGCGGCCGGTGGCCATCCCGGCCTCCGCGTCGAACCGGTAGTGCACGCCGAGATAGATCCGGCTCATCGCGTTCTCCTCGGCGGCGTGGTCGAAGCCGGTCATGTGCCGGACCACTCCCACGGCGTGCGGATCGTCCGTGGTGGCGTCGAACCCGATCGCGTCGGTGCCGAAGAACCGCTGCATGACCGCCGCCCACGCCCCGGCGAAGGTGGCGTGCCCGGAGATGTACGCCGGGAAGGCCGGCGTGTACGGCACGCCGTTGCGGTCCTGCGACAGTGGCTGCCAACCGGGGCCGTCCATCGCCTCGATCGCCGTCACCGGCCGCCACAGGTCGATCCCGGTCTCGTACTTGGCGTCCCAGGCGGCGATGGCCGCGTCCGCCAGGGCGAGGGACACCAGCCCGAAGAGTCGGGCGTTGGCCAGGATGCCGAGCCTGCGCTGCTCGGCCACGATCCGGGTGTGCGTGAAGAGCTGACCCGGTGGCTTGTACGTCCCCGCCAGGTCGTTGGCCCAGAAGAACGCGATCTGCGTCTGGTCGGCGGTCCGCAGCGAGGACGTCTGGCCGCCGTAGTCGCGAAGTTCCTCGACCTGCTCGAGGTACTCCTGCCTGCCGAGCAGATCCTCGTAGTCGTCGGCGTCGGCGGGCAGGCCGGGCCGGAACTGCCGCCCGGAGGTCAGGGCGAACGGGGTGACCCGTCCCCAGTTCGGGCTCACCGCCGCCTTGCCGTTGGTCGGCCGCCACGATCCGGGCACGCCGTCCAGCTGGTACGGGGTGTTGTTCGCGGACCCGTCGTTGGCGCGGGCCTGCAGGTTGGCGGAGGCCGCCGCGGCGCCCACCGTGTCACCCCGCGCGGCCTCGGCGGCGTTCACCCCGGACGGTCGGCGGGCGACGGCGGTGGCGAGCGCGCCGGCGAAGGAGCGCCCCTGCGGGCCGTACAGGGCGGTCAGCACGTCGTACGCGGCCCGGTCGATGGCCGCGTGCAGGGACGGCGCCACGACGTTGTCCATCGTCCCGGGATAGCTGACCGGCACCCGGACCCGGTACGGGTTGCCGACGCCGGTGACCGAGACGGCGGCGTCGTGCATCGCCGCGTGCAGGATGGCCGCCTCCCGGGACGAGCTGGTGGGTGGCAGGTCCAGTGCCTTGTACGTGTCGAGCAGGACACCGTTCCAGTACAGGATCGGGTCGGTGGCCGGGTCGATGGCCAGCGGCGTGAGCGAGATGTTGTCCAGCCGGACGGTCGAGGCCGCGTTCGCCCCGAGGTGGAACAGGAGCACCGCCTGCGGGTCGCCGAAGGGGGACGCGAAGTCGAAGGTGAACCGCCGCATCGTGCCGGTGAGCCCGACGGTCTGGTCGACGGCGGAGGTGAAGGGCGTGTCCACCCGGGAGACCGATACGCGCAGCGTGCGGCTGACGTCCGCGGACGCGTCGAACTGCAACCGGTACGGCTGACCGGCGGTCACCCCGAACTCGAAGTGACCGACCAGGTCGTCCCAGGTGGGCTTGCTGGCTGGGCCGGCGGTGCGGATGCGCAGCTGGCCGGCGTTGACCGTCGTGCTGGTCGCGGCGAGCCGGGTCCACCAGGGCTCGGTGCTGCCGTTGTCGAACGTACCGTTGAGGATCAGGTTGCCCGCGGCGGCGGAGGCCGGTTCCGCGCGGGTCAGGGCCGGCAGGGTGCTGGCGAGAACGACTGCCAGCACCGCGCTGAGCAGGTGCCGGAGCCGCCGCGGTGTGCCGCGGTGCCGCGGGCCGAGCGATGGGGTCATGGCGAGCCTTTCCGGTCCGGGACCGGCGACGACCAGGTCGTTGCCGTGAGGATCGGCTCACCGTAGGAGTGTTCGACCTGTTCACAGCCGCCGAACAGGTGGTTGGAACAGTGCCGAACGGGCGGGCTGCGACGCGGGCGCCGGGTCCGCTCAGGACACCGACGCCCGCAAGGGTCGACTCGGGGTCAGCCGATGCTCTCCCGGTCCCGCCACGCGGCGCGCAGCGACGTGCGGCCGTTGGTGCGCAGCAGCGAACCCTCGTAGATCCGTGCGCCGCCGACCAGGAACGCTGCGGCGGTGACCAGCAGCAGGGCCAGCGAGACGAACGGCTCCCAGCCGGCGGCGTCCCCGTTGAACAGCCGCAGCGGCATCGCGGTCGGTGACGAGAACGGCAGATAGGACAGCGCCCGCATGGCCTCGGCGTTGTCGTTCAGGAAGATCACCGCGAAGAACGGCAGCATGACGGCGAGCTGCACCGGCGTCGACACCCCGGCGATGTCCTCCTGACGGTTGACCAGTGCGCCGGCAGCCGCCCACATCGCCGCCAGCAGGACGAAGCCGAGCAGGAAGAACGGCACGAACCAGCCGATCGCCGGTGCGAGCAGCGTGAGCAGGTCGCCGCTGTCACCGATCTGCATACCCAGCACCGCCACCACCGCGATCAGCGCGATCTGCGCCAGCGCCAGCAGCGCCCCCGCCACCACCTTGCCGGCCAGGAGCGCCCGGACCGGCACGGCGGCGACCAGGATCTCCACGATGCGGGTCTGCTTCTCCTCGGTGACGCTCTGCGCGATCTGCACACCGAACGTCTGCGAGGTGATGAAGAAGACGAACGCGAAGACGAACGGCACCAGGAACGCCACCACCGGGTCGACCGCGTCCGGGTCGAGCAGCCGCACCGGGGGTGCGCTGCTCAGGGCCCGGACCACGTCGTCCGGGGCCTCGTCCATCGCGAGCACCGTCGGGCCGGAGACGACCGCGGCGTCCACGTCGCCATCGCGTACGGCCTGTTCGGCGGCGCGGTCGTCGGGCACCACGCGGACGTCGAGTCCCGCGGCCCGCAGCGGGCCGGCGGCGTCCTGGGTCACCGCGACGCTGTCCGGCCCACCGGAGAGCAGCGGCGGCAGGATCGTCCCCGCCGCGGCGATCAGCAGGAAGAAGAGCGTGCCGAACAGGAAGGTCCGGTCGCGCAGCTTGACCCGGATCTCCCGGGCGGCGACCAGCCTGGTGGCCTGGGTGACGTTCACTGGCTGACCTCTCGGAAGATCTCGGTGAGCGAGGGGCTGAGCGGGCGGAAGGCGCGGACCGGGCCCCGGGCCAGGGCCGCGCGCAGGACGGGCTGTTCGTCGGCGCCGGCCGGCAGGTCGAAGACCGCCCGCGCGCCGTCCAGGTCGATCAGCGTCACCTCGGGCTGGTCGCGGAGCCACCCGGCGTCGGTCTCCACCACCAGCTCAAACCGGGGCACGGTGTACGACTCCCGGAGCTGCTGCCGGCTGCCGGCGGCCCGGACCACCCCGTCGGCGATGATCACCAGGTCGTCGCAGAGCCGCTCGACCACGTCGAGCTGGTGACTGGAGAAGAGCACCGGAACCCCTGCGGCGGCACGCTCGCGCAGCACCGCGACGACGGTGTCCACGGCCAGCGGGTCCAGGCCGGAGAACGGCTCGTCGAGCACCAGCACCTCCGGGTCGTGCACCAGCGCGGCGGCGATCTGGGCCCGCTGCTGGTTGCCCAGCGACAGGGTCTCCAGCAGGTCGTCACCGCGCTCGGCGAGCCCGACCCGCTCCAGCAGCGCATCGGTGGCGCGGCGGGCCGCCGGCGCGTCCAGACCGTGCAGTCGACCCAGGTACGTCACCTGCTCCCGCGTGGTCATCTTGGGATAGAGGCCACGCTCCTCCGGCATGTAGCCGAAGCGCCGCCGGTCCTGCCGGGTCAGCGGCGTACCGCCCCAGCTCACCTCGCCGGCGTCCGGGGCGAGCACACCCAGGATGATCCGCATGGTGGTGGTCTTGCCGGCACCGTTGGCGCCCACGAAGCCCGTCATCCGACCGGCGGCCACCTCGAAGGACACGTTCTTGAGCACCTGCCGGTCGCCGAAGCTGCGGTCGACGCCGTCCAGGCGGAGCGTTCTGGTCACGTGCCCACGCTAGGGCGCATCGCGTCCGGTGCCGTCCGCCCGGCGGGTGAGGTGGCGGGTCCGCCGCGCGACGGATGCCGTTCACCCGCCGGGGCGAACCACCCCGTTCTCGTACGCGAAGACCACCGCCTGCACCCGGTCGCGCAGGCCGAGCTTGGCCAGCACCCGGCTCACGTGCGTCTTCACCGTCGCCTCGCCCAGGTGCATCCGCGCGGCGATCTCCGCGTTGCTCGCGCCGGCGGCCAGCAGCACCAGCGCCTCCCGTTCGCGCGGGGTCAGCTCGCGCAGCGCGGCATCGGCGTCCGGACCACTGTGGGCGGTGCCCCCCGGCCCTCCGGGGCGGGCGAAGGTGGAGATCACCCGTCGGGTGATCTCCGGGGCCAGCAGGCCGTCACCCCGGGCCAGCACCCGGATCGCGTCGATCAGCTCCTCCGGTGTGCCGTTCTTGAGCAGGAAGCCGCTGGCCCCGGCGCGCAGCGCGGCGAACAGGTAGTCGTCGTGGTCGAAGGTGGTGAGGATCAGCACCGCCGGGGCGTCGGGCCCGTCGCCGGTGATTCGTCGGGTGGCCTCCAGCCCGTCCATGCCGGGCATCTCGACGTCCATCAGCACCACGTCGGGCGCGGTGGCCCGGGCCATGGTGACGGCGCGTGCGCCGTCGGCGGCCTCGCCGACCACCTCGATGTCGTCCTCCACCTCGAGGATGACCCGGAAGCCGGTACGGACGAGGTGCTGGTCGTCGGCGAGCAGCACCCGGATCGGCAGACCGGCGTCCGGTGCCTCGGGTGGTGCCGCGCTCACGCCGACCGCTCCGCGCCGGCCGCCGTCGGTTGCGCGTCGAGCGGCTCCGGCGGGGTGCCGCTGAGCGGATCCGCCGCCAGCGGGAAACGGGCGCGGACCCGCCAACCACCACCGGCGCGCGGCCCGGCCTCCAGGACGCCGTCGTGCGCGGAGACCCGCTCGCGCATTCCGATCAGGCCCAGCCCTGCGGTGTCGGCACGGCCGCCGACCCGTCCGTCATCGGTCACGTCGACCTCCATCTCCCGGGCGAGATATCGGACCCGTACGTCCAGCAGACCCGCCCCGGCATGTTTCAGGGTGTTGGTCACCGCCTCCTGCGTCACCCGGTACGCCGCCTGCGAGACCGATCCGGGCAGCGGAACCGGATCGCCGTACACCCCGAGGGTGGCGGTCAGGCCCGCGGTCCGGGCCCGTTCGACCAGCTCGCCGATGTGCTCGACGTCGCCGGGCGCGGTCCGTTCGGCGTCGGTGCCGCCGGTGGTGCGCAGCAGGCCCAGCATCCGGCGCAGCTCGTCGACGGCCGTGCGGGCGGTCTGCTCGATGGCGGTCAGGGCCGCCTGCGCCTTGCCCGGGTCCCGGTCCCACACCCGTCGGCAGGCGGACGCCTGGACCCCCATCACCGACACGTGGTGGGCGACCACGTCGTGCAGTTCCCGGGCGATGCGTACCCGTTCGCCGAGCACCGCCCGCTCCCGGGCCTCGGCCTGCGACCGGCGCAGTTCCTCGGCCTGGGCACGCAGTTCGTGCTCGCGACGCGCGGCCACCCAGGAGGTCTCTCCGAAGAAGTACGCGAACCCGAAGAACAACCCGTTGATCAGGACGCCGCTGACCATCGTGGCGAGCATCGGTGGCACCGGCCCGTCGGCGTCGGCGAAGGCGTTCGGCGGGATGTGCCGGATGCTCACCGCGTAGTAGACGCCCAGCCAGGCGAACATGGTGGCGATCACGCCGATCCGCAGGCGGCGGGCCAGCCGGCGGTCCGGACCCCAGGCGCCGACGGTGTAGAGGGCGCTGAACAGGGCCCACGAGGAGAGCTGGGTCTCCGGGGCCGACCGTGCCTGAGCGGCGATGAACGCCGCCGAGACGATCAGCAGGGTGGTGGCCGGCCAACGCCGCCGCCAGACCAGCGGCAGGGTCACCGCGACGGTCCAGAGCAGTTGCTCCGGCCCGGATGGCGGTGGGCCCAGTAGGAAAGCCCCGGCGCTGTGGGCCAGGGTGAGGCTGACCAGCGCCAGCGCGGTCACCGCCAGCCCGAACCAGACGTCGTTCCGGCGCTGCTCGGGCGTCGGCCCCGGTCGACGCCACCCGTCCCGCTGTGCCACCGTCATCCGGGAACGATGCCACGTCGTCCGCCACGGCCGGCGCCCGGGCCGCCGGACGGTGATCCGGTGTGGCCGACGGGCGGCGGCCCGGCGCTGGGTACGCGCCGGGCCGCCTCGTCGGGCGCTGCTCACACCGTCCGGCGTCGGGTCTTGACGGCGGTGTCGATCAGCTCCCAGACCGCCACCACGCCCGCGCCCAGCGCGATGACGAGACCGAGGGTGTCGCGGTTCTCCGCCTCGGCCAGCCAGCTCAGTCGCTCGGCCAGGGCCGGGTTGATCAGTCTGTCGGAGAGCGCCAACCACACCAGCGGCACCGCGAACGCCAGGTTGAGCAGGGCCTTCACGCCGTACAGCGGCCAGGTCCAGTGCCCGATCCGGTACTTGACGATCTCGAACACCAGATCGGCCAGCAGCACGCCCATCAGCGCCGGCAACCAGAACGACCAGAGCGCCGGGTCGAGGATCGGGATGTTGCCGCCGTCGGTGCCGTGCACCCACGACTGGTAGTGCTGGAAGGGCAGGTAGCCGATGACCACCGCCAGCATGGACACCGACGCGATGGTGTCGGGGATGGAGATGTCCCGGTGCACCGGTGCGGGGGGAAGTTGGTCGACGGTCCAGACGGGCAGGTCGGCGGTGGGCTGGAAGCGGTCGATCAGGACGAAGGTCAGGGTGAGCCAGAAGGCGATGTGCACGGCCACCTCGAGGGCGGTGCCGATGCCGGTCCCGATCGCACTCCCAGGACCCTTGCCCTCCGCCGCCTCGACCACCGCGACGATCACGCCGACGAGCGCCGGAATGAAGCTGAGCAGCAGCTTCAGCAGCCGTAGCCAGACCAGATAGTAGGTCGGGCCGAGGAGTTGCAGCCGACGGTCGGCGTACCGGGCGGCCAGTTGGTCGGGGTTGCCCAGCTCGGTGAGCACCTCCCGCTCGGCGGTGGCGGCGTCCTGCCCATCGTCGGTCCGGGCCTCGATCATGTCCTCGATGGACGCGCGCAGCTCGGTGGCGATCTCCTCGCGGCGCTGTGTCGGCACCGAGCGCAGGGTGGCGGCGAGGTAGCGGTCGGTCAGGTTGTTCATCGGTCCACTCCTTGGATCAGCCCGGTGATGGAGGTCTGCACGGCGGCGAGGTCGTCCAGGAGTCGGTTCAGCATCGACTCGCCCTCGTCGCTGGTCCGGTAGAACTTGCGCGGTCGGCTCTCCTCGGTGTTCCACTCGCTGGTCAGCAGCCCCTGGTCCTCCAGGCGTCGCAGCAGCGGGTAGAGCGTGTTGGCGTCCACCGGGAAGCCGTGGTCGGTGAGCCGTTGCAGTAGGGCGTAGCCGTAGTCCGGTCGGCGCAGCGCGACCAGGCTGGCCACCACGACGGTGCCTCGACGCAGCTCTTGCAGGTGCGTCCGTAGAACGTCCTCGCTAACCATGTGTCACACCATACTGTGTGCCACACAGTGTTGTCCACAGCGACATCATCGTGTCACCCGCGTCCTGGGTGGCCCGGACGTGAAAGTGCTCGATCCTGGAAACAGTGCCCACGCGGCGCGCACAAGGGCAATGCAACCTGGATCGAGCACGATCAGGTGCGGTCGATCAGCAGGCCGGGCCCTGGCGGAAGGTCCGCTCGACGTAACTGGCCGGCCCGACTCCGAAGCAGGCCTCCAACCGCCAGCGGCGCCGCAGCGTGCGGTAGGTCGAGCGGGCCCGGTTGGCGGTCAACCGGTGCAGCCAGGTGCGGAACGAGGACCGTCCCTCGAAGCGGGTGATGCCGGTGGCCACCGCCGGTGCCAGATCGTCCTATCCGGCACCCGACCCGCACTATTCGAAGCGGGTCGGGTCTCCCGCGCCCCGGCGCAGGATCTCCGGCTCGGGCCCGGACAGGTCGACGACCGTCGTCGGTTCCTTTCCGCAGTCGCCCGCGTCGACCACCGCGTCGAGCAGGTGGTCCAGCCGATCCTTGATCTCCCAACCCTGGGTCATCGGTTCGTCCTCGCCGGGCAGCGCCAGGGTGCTCGACACCAGCGGCTCGCCCAGCTCGGCCAGCAGCGCCTGGGTGACGGTGTGCCGGGGTACGCGGACGCCGACGGTGCGCTTCTTCGGGTGCAACATCCGGCGTGGCACCTCGCGGGTGGCCGGCAGGATGAAGGTGTAGCTGCCCGGGGTGGACGCCTTGACCAGTCGAAAGACCGAGTTGCTGACCTGCACGAACTGGCCGAGCTGCGCGAAGTCCCGGCAGACCAGGGTGAAGTGGTGCCGATCGTCGAGGCGACGGATCTCCCGGATCCGGTCCAGCCCGTCCCGGTTGCCCAGTTGGCAGCCGAGCGCGTAGCAGGAGTCCGTCGGATAGGCGATCAGCCCGCCGCCGCGGATCAGGTCAGCGACCTGAGCGATGACCCGGGGCTGCGGATTTTCCGGGTGTACGTCGTAATACCTCGCCATCCTCCGAGCCTAGGCGCTCGGACGAGGAGACGCGGGCCACGGACGTCGGCGCGGACGGTGGAGCCGTCGAGATCACCTCGGTAGGGTAGGTGCCGGTCGGCTCCGACCAACAAGATCCACACCGCCGGGGGGCGCCACGCATGGCCGATTCGTTCGCGCATCTGCACGTGCACACGGAGTACTCGATGCTCGACGGGGCGGCTCGACTCAAGGACCTGTTCACCGAGGCCAACCGGCTCGGCATGTCGGCCGTGGCGATCACCGACCACGGCAACATGCACGGTGCGAACGACTTCTACAACCAGGCGATGGCCGCCGGGATCACCCCGATCCTGGGCGTCGAGGCGTACGTGGCGCCGGAGTCGCGCTATCACAAGGCGCGGGTCAAGTGGGGTCGGCCGGAGCAGAAGAGCGACGACGTCTCCGGTAACGGCGCGATCACCCACAAGACCATGTGGGCGAAGAACGCGCAGGGCCTGAAGAACCTGTTCACGCTCAACTCGCGCGCGTCCATGGAGGGGCACTACATCAAATGGCCCCGGATGGACATGGAGCTGATCGCCGAGTACGCCGAGGGCATCATGGCCACCACCGGCTGCCCCTCCGGCGCGGTGCAGACCCGGCTGCGGTTGGGTCAGTTCGACGAGGCGCTCAAGGTCGCCGCCAGCTACCAGGACATCTTCGGCAAGGACAACTACTTCGTCGAGATCATGGACCACGGCCTCTCCATCGAGACCCGGGTCCGTGCGGGGCTCACCGAGATCGCCCGCAAGCTGAACATCCCGCCGGTGGTCACCAACGACTCGCACTACACGGTCGAGGAGCAGGCCACCGCGCACGACGTGCTGCTCTGCGTGCAGACCGCCAGCAACATCGACGACCCCAACCGGTTCCGCCTCGAAGGCGGCGGCTACTTCATCAAGAGCGCTGACCAGATGCGCGCGGTGGACTCGTCCGAGCTGTGGCAGGAGGGCTGCCGCAACACCCTCCTGGTCGCCGAGAAGGTCGACCCGAAGGGGATGTTCGAGTTCCACAACCTGATGCCGCGCTTCCCGGTCCCGGAGGGCGAGACCGAGGAGACCTGGTTCCGCAAGGAGACCTTCGTCGGCCTGGCCCGCCGCTATCCCGGCGGCATCCCCGAGGGGCACGTCGTCCAGGCCGAGTACGAGTTGGGCGTCATCAACCAGATGGGCTTCCCGTCGTACTTCCTGGTGGTCGCCGACTTCATCCAGTGGGCCAAGAAGCAGGGCATCGCGGTGGGTCCGGGCCGTGGTTCGGCCGCCGGCTCGCTCGTCGCGTACGCGCTGGGCATCACCGACCTCGACCCGATCCAGCACGGCCTGATCTTCGAGCGGTTCCTCAACCCCGAGCGGGTCTCGATGCCGGATGTCGACATCGACTTCGACGAGCGTCGGCGCGGCGAGGTGATCAAGTACGTCACCGACAAGTGGGGTGAGGACAAGGTCGCCCAGATCGCCACCTTCGGCACGATCAAGGCGAAGGCCGCGATCAAGGACTCGGCCCGCGTCCTGGGCTACCCGTACGCGGTCGGCGACCGGATCACCAAGGCGATGCCGCCGGCCGTGATGGGCAAGGACATCCCGCTCACCGGCATCTTCGACGCGAAGCACCCCCGCTACGCCGAGGCCGGCGAGATCCGTGGCCTGTACGACTCCGACCCGGACGTCCGCAAGGTGATCGACACCGCCAAGGGCATCGAGGGGTTGATCCGGCAGACCGGTGTGCACGCCGCCGGCGTCATCATGTCCGCCGAGCCGATCATCGAGCACATCCCGCTGATGCGCCGGGACGCCGACGGGGCGATCATCACCCAGTTCGACTACCCGACGTGCGAGTCGCTCGGGCTGTTGAAGATGGACTTCCTCGGCCTGCGCAACCTGACGATCATCGACGACGCGGTCAAGAACATCGAGCTCAACCACGGCAAGCAGCTCGACCTGCTGGCCCTGCCGCTGGACGACCCGGCGGCCTACGAGCTGCTGGCCCGGGGTGACACCCTCGGCGTGTTCCAGCTCGACGGCGGGCCGATGCGGTCGCTGCTGCGGCTCATGAAGCCGGACAACTTCGAGGACATCTCCGCCGTCCTGGCGCTCTACCGGCCCGGCCCGATGGGCGTCGACTCGCACACCAACTACGCGCTGCGCAAGAACGGCCTCCAGGAGATCACGCCGATCCACCCGGAGCTGGAGGAGCCGCTGCGGGAGATCCTGGCGCCGACGCACGGCCTGATCGTCTACCAGGAGCAGGTGCAGCGCGCCGCGCAGATTCTCGCCGGCTACACGCTCGGCCAGGCCGACCTGCTGCGCCGGGCGATGGGTAAGAAGAAGAAGGAGATCCTCGACAAGGAGTTCATCCCCTTCCGGGACGGCTGCCGCGAGCGCGGCTACTCCGACGAGGCGATCCAGGCGGTGTGGGACGTCCTGGTGCCGTTCGCCGGGTACGCCTTCAACAAGGCGCACTCCGCCGCGTACGGCCTGGTCTCCTACTGGACCGCGTACCTCAAGGCGCACTACCCGGCCGAGTACATGGCCGGGCTGCTGACGAGCGTCGGTGACGACAAGGACAAGATGGCGCTCTATCTGTCCGAGTGTCGCCGGATGCGGATCCAGGTGCTGCCGCCGGACGTGAGCATCTCGGCCGGGCCGTTCACCCCGGTCGGCACGGACATCCGGTTCGGCCTGGCCGCGGTGCGTAACGTGGGCGCGAACGTGGTGGCCTCGATCATGCGGTGCCGCCAGGAGAAGGGCGACTACGCCGACTTCTACGACTTCCTGGCCAAGGTGGACGCGGTGGTCTGCAACAAGAAGACCATCGAATCGCTGATCAAGGCCGGCGCCTTCGACTCGATGAAGCACAGCCGCAAGGCGCTGCTCGCCGTGCACGCCGACGCGATCGACGCGTACGCCGACGTCAAGCGCAAGGAGGCGGTCGGCCAGTACGACCTGTTCGGTGCCGGGTTCGGTGACGGTGACGCCGGGGGCAGCACCACGGTGATGCCGACCATCGGCGAGAGCGAGTGGGACAAGCGGGACAAGCTGGCCTTCGAGCGGGAGATGCTCGGCCTGTACGTCTCGGATCACCCGCTGTTCGGCCTGGAGCACATCCTCGGCGCGGCGGCCGACACCACCATCGCCGCGCTGGCCGAGGATGGCGCGGTGCCCGACGGTGCCGTCGTCACCCTCGCCGGCATCCTCTCCGGTGTGCAGCGCCGGGTCACCAAGCAGGGCCGGGCCTGGGCCTCGGCCACCCTGGAGGACCTGGCCGGTGGGGTGGAGACGCTGTTCTTCCCGAACACCTACGAGGTGATCGGGCAGTACATCGCCGAGGACGCCATCGTGGTGGTCAAGGGGCGGGTGGACCGCCGCGACGACACGCCTCGCATCATGGCGATGGACATGTCCATGCCGGACGTCAGCACCAGCGCCACCAACAAGCCGGTCACCCTCACCATCCCGGTGCACCGGTGCACGCCGCCGCTGGTGGAGAAGCTCAAGGAGACCCTGGTGCTGCACCCCGGCGACACCGAGGTGCACGTCAAGCTGCAGAACGGTGGGCGAACCACCACCCTGCGGCTCGGCCCGTTCCGGGTGGCGGCCACCACCGCGCTGATGGGTGACCTGAAGAGCGTCCTCGGCCCGGCCGCCGTGAGCTGACCGGGCCGCGGCCCGGCCGGCGTGAGCTGACCGGGCCGCGACGCGGCGGGCTCAGGTGCGGTCCGGCGCCGCGATCTCCCGTAGCTGGCCGTCGGCGAGGCGCAGCCACCGCTGCACGCCGATCTCGGCGAGGAACCGTTCGTCGTGGCTGACCACCACAAACGCGCCCTGGTACGCGCTCAGCGCGCTCTCCAACTGCGCCACGCTGACCAGGTCCAGGTTGTTGGTCGGCTCGTCGAGCAGCAGCAGTTGTGGTGCCGGTTCCGCGCACAGCACGCAGGCGAGCGTGGCGCGCAGCCGTTCGCCGCCGGAGAGCACTCCGACCGGCAGGTTCACCCGGGCGCCCCGGAACAGGAACCGGGCCAGCAGGTTCATCCGCTTCGCGTCCGGCAGGCTCGGCGCGTACGCCGCGAAGTTCTCCGCCACCGTACGGTCCAGGTCCAGCAGGTCCAGCCGCTGCGACAGGTACGCGATCCGACCGTCAGCCCGCTTCAGCTCACCTCCGGCCGGTTCCAGATCGCCGTCCACCAGACGCAGCAGAGTGGACTTGCCGACGCCGTTCCCACCGGTGAGCGCGATCCGTTCCGGTCCCCGGATCACCAGGTCAGCACCCTCGCCGGCGAACAGCTCCCGGTCACCGAAGCGGACCCGCATCCCGTACCCGGAGAAGACCGTACGGCCACCCGGCACGGTGGTGTCCGGCAGCTCCACGACGATCCGGTCCTCCTCGCGCAGCGCACGACCGGCCTCGTCGAGACGGGCCTGAGCCTGGCCGACCCGGGTCGAGTGCGTCTCGTGGGACTTCCCGGCTGCCTCCTGCGCGTTGCGCTTCATGGTGCCGGCGAAGATCTTCGGCAGGCCGGCATTCTTCAGGTTCTTCGCGGCGTTGCTGGCCCGCCGGTCGGCCCGCTCACGAGCCTGCTGCATCTCCCGCTTCTCCCGCTTCACCTCCTGCTCGGCGTTGCGGATGTTGCTCTCGGCCACCTCCCGCGCCGCCTGCACCGCCTCGGTGTACGTGGTGAAGTTGCCCCCGTACCAGCGGACGTCACCGCGATCCAGCTCGGCGATGCGGTCCATCCGGTCCAGCAGTTCCCGGTCGTGGCTGACCAGCAGCAGGCAGCCGGCCCACTCCGCCAGCACGTCGTAGAGCTTGTGCCGGGCCGCCAGGTCCAGGTTGTTGGTCGGCTCGTCCAGCAGCAGCACGTCCGGGCGGCGGAGCAACTGCGCGGCCAGACCGAGGGAGACCACCTGGCCGCCGCTGAGCGTGTGCAGCCGCCGGTCGAGCGTCAACTCGCCCAGGCCGAGCCGGTCCAGCTCGGCGTGGGTGCGCTCCTCGATGTCCCAGTCGTCGCCGATGGTGGCGAAGTGCTCTTCGCTGGCGTCGCCGGCCTCGATGGCGTGCAGCGCCGCGATACGCCCGGCGACACCGAGCACCTCGGCCACGGTCAGCTCGCCGGCCAGCGGCAGGGTCTGCGGGAGGTAGCCGAGCACGCCGTCGACGGTGACGCTGCCACCGCTGGGCCGCAGCTCGCCGGCGATCAGCCGCAGCAGAGTGCTCTTGCCGGAGCCGTTCGGCGCGACCAGACCGGTACGACCGCCCGGGACGGTGAAGGACAGCTCCGCGAAGACCGGGGTGTCGTCCGGCCAGGAGAAGGACAGGTTCGAGCAGACGATGAACGCATCAGACATGCGAGTGACCTCGAAGGGTGGGGTGGGCACGCCGGAGCTGCCCGACGGAACGGGGACCGGTGGAACGACGACATGGCCACGTCAGCCGCGCTGTCGCGCGCCGACCGGTGGCCAGAGACATCCGGTTTCACCCGGAGATGTCGTCGTCACCCGCCATGTCTGGTCTCCCTCGTCACTGCTGACACCCAACTCCGCCGAGTCTAACAACGGATCTTCGCACCGCCACCGGGTTGGGAGTGCCGGTGACGATCTTGTGGCGTGCAGTTGATTGACCTGGCTCTGCCGCCCACGATATGTATAGCCCAAGCTATAGTTCTCCCATGTCTCATGAGCCGCCACGTCGCTGGGCGATCAGGACGACAACCGACGTCCGGGACTGGTTGCGATCGCTGCGGCAGACCGACCCGGCGACGTACAGGTCGGTCAACGTGGCAATCGACATGCTCGCGGAGACCGGGCCGGGCCTGGGACGTCCACTGGTCGACACCCTCAGAGGTTCGAGCATCAGCACCTCAAGGAATTACGACCGAGGTCTGGGCGGGACGTCGCCGTTCGGGTGCTGTTCGTCTTCGACCCCTGGTCGCAGGCGGTTCTGTTGGTGGTCGGCAACAAGGCAGGAGATTGGACCCGATGGTACGAGAGAGCGATTCCGGTCGCTGAGATCGCGTACGAGGGTTGGCTTGCCTTCGAGAGGAAACGGAGGGAGGGCTGATGAGCGACTTTCATGACTGGGACGACATTCGGGCTGAGCTGCACGACGGGGACAATGACGCGCTCGATGCGGAACGTGCCCGCACCGAAGCCTGGATCAGTGCGTTCCACCTCGCTGAAGAGCGGAAGCGGCTGGGCATGACCCAGCGGCAGGTGGCCGAGCTGATGGGCGTCACGCCCGGCCGAGTCAGCCAGATCGAGAACGGTGATCTAGAGGTCAACGAGGTTGCGACACTGGGCCGCTACGCGCGGGCGCTCGGTGCCCGGATGCGGATCATTTTTGACTACGGCGACGACCTCCGCCAGATCGCCTGATTTTGAAAGATCACGGGAGGCGGGTCGTGGCTTGCGTCAAGGCCTGCCGGCCAAGCGTCTTTCAGCGCGGCCGGTACTCGACCTCGGGGCGGCCGGGGGTGCCGTAGCGGGGGTGGCGCGCGGCACGGTCGATGGTCACCAGGTATTCCAGGTAGCGGCGGGCGGTCACGCGGGAGATGCCGGTCCGCGCGCTCACCTCGGTCGCGGACAACCCCACCTCCTCGGCGAGCGCGGCGCGTACCCGATTGAGGGTCTGCGCGTCGAGCCCCTTGGGCAGGCTGTGCCCGTCGGTGCCGCGCAGGGTGGCGAACATCCGGTCCACCTCGTGCTGGGCGGCCACCTCGCCGTCGGCGAGCGCCTGGGCGCGGTAGTCGGCGTACCGCTCCAGCTTGTCGCGGAACGCGGCGAAGGTGAACGGCTTGAGCAGGTAGTGGGTCACCCCGAGGGACACCGCGGTGCGGACCACCGCCAGGTCCCGCGCCGAGGTCACCGCGAGCACGTCCACGCTGCTGCCCGCGGCGCGCAGCGCCCGGCAGACGTCCAGGCCGTGCAGGTCGGGCAGCCGAAAATCCAGGAGTACGAGGTCCACGTCGCCGCCGTCGTTCGCGCGCAACGCCGCCATCGCCGCCCGCGCCGTGTGCGCCACGCCGACCACCACGAAGCCGGGAACCCGTTCGGTGTACGCCGTGTGCGCCTCGGCCAGCAGCGGCTCGTCCTCGACGACCAGCACCCGGATGTCGGTCATCGGCGCGCACCGCCGACCGGAAGGCGCACGGTGAACAGGCTGCCGCCGTCCTCGGAGCGGCCCACCTCGGACCGGCCGCCGTGTCGGCGTACCACCTGCCCGATCAACGCCAGGCCGAGCCCACGGCCGGTGCTCTTGGTGGACCAGCCACGCCGGAACGCGTCGGCGACCCGGTCCGGGGCAAGGCCGGGGCCGCTGTCGCCGACCCGGACCACCAGGTCGTCGTCGACCGTGCCGACGAAGACCCGCACCCGCCGTGGCGCCGGCGTGCCGGCCACCGCTTCGAGCGCGTTGTCGACCAGGTTGCCGACCACGGTGAGCAGGTCGTTGGTCGGCAGCGGGCTGTCGTCCAGCCGGCAGTCCGGCTCGATGACCAGGTCCACCCCGCGTTCGCCGGCCTGCGCCGACTTGCCCAGCAACAGCGCGGCCAGCGCCGGCTCGGTCACCGCGCCGACCACCCGGTCGGTCAACTGCTGGGCCAGCGCCAGGTCCCGGGTGGCCAGCCGGACCGCCTCGTCGGCGCGGCCCAACTCGACCAGGGTCAGCACGGTGTGCAGCCGGTTGGCCGACTCGTGGGTCTGCGCCTGCAACGCCTCGGTCAGCGCGCGGACCGAGTCCAGCTCACTGGCCATGGCCCGCAGCTCGGTCTGGTCGCGCAGGGTCAGCACGGCGCCCAGCACGTTGCCCTCGAAGCGGGCGGTCTGCTGGTTGGCCACCAGCACCCGGTCGCCGGTGAGGACGGGCTCGTCGCGGGCGTCGCGCCCGGAGCCGAGCAGCTCGGCCACCGCGGGCGGCAGGTCGATCCCGGCCACCGGCTGGTCGATCACCGCCGCGTCCGCGTCGAGCCCCAGCAGTCGGCGGCCCTCGTCGTTGACCAGCGCCACCCGCCGGTCGGTGGTCAGCACGACGAGGCCCTCGCGTACCGAGTGCAGGACCGCGTCGTAGTACTCGTACATCCGGGTCATCTGCGCCGGACCGAGCCCGTGCGTCTGCCGGCGTAGCCGACGGCTGAGCAGCCAGGAGCCGGTCGCGGCGAGGGCCAGCGCCGGCGCGGCGACGCCCAACAGCACCGGCAGTTGGCCGAGCAGTTTGCGGTTGATCGCCCGGGTGGTGATGCCCACCGACACCAGGCCGATGATCCGCCGCTGTTCGTCGTACACCGGCACCACCGCGCGCACCGACTCGCCGAGCGTGCCGACGTTGGTGGTGGTGAACGCCCGGCCGGCCAGCGCCGGTTCGATCTCCCCGACGAACGGCTCGCCGATCAGCTCCCTTGTCGGGTGCGAGTAGCGGGTGCGGTCCGGGGCCATCACCACCACGAAGTCGGTGCCCGTCGCGGACCGGGTCTCTTCGGCGTACGGCTGCAGGGCGCTGGCCGGGTCGGCGGTCGCGAGGGCCGCGCGGACGTCGGGGGAGCGGGCCACGGTCTGCGCCACCGCGAGCACCTCCTCCTGCGCGGCCTGGCGGGAGTCGCTGCGGGCCAGCCAGACGGCGCCCGCGGCGCCGGCCAGCACGAGCAGCGTCACCACCATGGCCTGGAGGGCGAACAGCTGCCCCGCGATGCTCCACTGCCGTCGGGCCACCTCCACCACCTCCTCGTTGCGCCGGTGTCACGGGCCGGTGTCAATCGCGATTGTCGGGATGAACAGAATGAACGCAAGGCTGTCAAGGCGTGAGACGGGCTTCACATTGTCGGCATGGACACGACCGCATCCACCACCACACCGGCGCCGCCGGTCCGACGGGACCGTACCCGTTACCTCTATCTGGCCGTCATCGTGGCCGTGCTGGCCGGCATCCTGGTCGGCCTGGTCGCCCCCGAATTCGGCAAGGAACTCAAGCCGATCGGCACGGGCTTCGTCAACCTGATCAAGATGATGATCAGCCCGGTCATCTTCTGCACCATCGTGCTGGGCGTCGGCTCCGTCCGCCAGGCGGCCAAGGTCGGCAGGGTCGGCGGCCTCGCCCTCGGCTACTTCCTGGTCATGTCGACCGTGGCGCTCGCCATCGGCCTGGTCGTCGGCAACATCATCCAGCCCGGTGCCGGCCTCGACCTCGGTCAGGACCTCGCCGGCGCGGGCAAGGCAGCCGCCGGTACCGCGAGCGGCGACACCACCGAGTTCCTGCTCGGGATCATCCCGACCACGCTGTTCTCCGCGCTCACCCAGGGGCAGGTGCTCCAGACGCTGCTGGTGGCGGTGCTGGTCGGCTTCGCCGTACAGTCCCTCGGCCGGCGCGGTGAGCCCGTGCTGAACGCCATCGGGCTGCTCCAGCGGATCGTTTTCAAGGTGCTCGCCATGATCATGTGGCTGGCGCCGATCGGCGCGTTCGGTGCCATGGCCGCCCTGGTCGGCGCGACCGGCGTGGACGCACTCAAGAGCCTCGCGCAGATCATGCTCGGCTTCTACCTCACGTGTCTGATCTTCGTCCTGGTGATCCTGGGCGCACTGCTCTGGATCGTGGGCCGGATCTCGATCTTCTCGCTGCTGCGCTACCTGGGCCGGGAGTTCCTGCTGATCCTCTCCACCTCGTCGTCCGAGTCGGCGCTGCCGCGGCTGATCGCCAAGATGGAGCACTTCGGGGTGAGCAAGTCGGTCGTCGGCATCACCGTCCCGACCGGGTACTCGTTCAACCTGGACGGCACCGCCATCTACCTGACCATGGCGTCGCTGTTCATCGCCGACGCGCTGGGCAAGCCGATGTCCATCGGCGAGCAGGTCTCGCTGCTGCTGTTCATGATCATCGCCTCGAAGGGTGCGGCGGGGGTCACCGGCGCCGGGCTGGCCACGCTCGCCGGTGGGCTCCAGTCGCACCGACCGGAACTCGCTGACGGCGTTGGCCTGATCGTGGGCATCGACCGGTTCATGTCCGAGGCGCGGGCACTGACGAACTTCGCCGGCAACGCGGTGGCGACCGTGCTGGTGGGCACCTGGACCGGCGAGTTCGACCGGGATCGGGCGGCCGAGGTGCTGCGCGGCGACGACCCGTTCGACGAGTCGACCATGCTCGACGAGCACGAGGACTCCGATGAGTCCGCCGCTCAGCGGCCCGACGACGAGAAGACAGCGCCAGCCGGAGTGTCGGCCTGACCTGGCCGGGGTCGCGTCGGCCACCTGCCGCCGCGGCCCCGGCCAGCACGCGCCCGCCCCGCGCCCCGCGCCCCGCGCCCCGCGCC
>NZ_JBHSQS010000022.1:0-80817 GCF_042658605.1 Micromonospora vulcania
CCTGTTGAGTTCTCAAAGAACAACCACACACCGACCAGAAGCCCCACACTCAGTGGAACCCCAACTCGGGGCTTTTCTAGCTCGCGTCCCCGCCGCTCTCGCGCCGGGCACTTTTACTACGTTACCTCACCGTCTCGGCCGTGTCAAACCGTGTGTACCGGTCTGTCATGCTTCGTGCGGGTTGGTCCCGGCGCACTCGCGCAGCAGCGAACCGCTGCGCTTGGTCGTCGGATTCGGCAGGCCGGCCGCTGCGGTTTCCCGCAAGCTCGCCCGGTGCCCTGCCGGTCGTGAACCTTACCCGGTCGCTTCCGCTGCACCAAATCCGCCTCGCGGCCGATCCGGCGAGCCCCGCCCGGACCGTGTCCCACAGGAGCGAACCCCTGTTTGACCCGGTGCCTGCCCGATCCGGTGCCTCAGGACTTTCGCCCTGTTTGCCCCGTTCCGCGCTGGCAGAGAGAAAGTTACGCGTCCGCGGGTTTGATCGTCAAATCCGCGGGTAGCGGCCCGCGTCACATTCGCGGCTGGAGGACGTTTCCCCAGCTCAGAACCGATAGGCATGTCTGGAGACGGTCGCCGTACCGCCTGGATGGCGCCGTCGGCCCGGACCCGACGGGGGCATCGGGGCCGTGAAAGACCCATACCCCGTCCTTCAACGAAGTACTCCCACTCCCGCGCGGCGACGTCGAAACACCTCGACAACGCCGATCTCGCGTTGATCAGTGCCGGGTGATTCCGTCAGGCGCCCGTTCGGCCCGGTCGACGGCGGGCGGCGAACCAGGCACGGATACCGAGGACGCCGACGGTGGTGCCGATGACCAGAGACGCCCCGATCAGCAGAGCGTGCACCCACAGGAAGCTGGTCGCCGCGCCGTCCCCCACCGTGCCGGACGCCCACGAGCGCGGGTCCTGCCAGATGGCCACCGCGAACCTCGGCCAGATCACCCAGGTCCAGACACCGACTCCGACCAGGAAGACAGCCCATCCTCGCGACAGCACCATGGCAGCCGAGTATGCCAGTGGAGCTGGACCGGTGCCCCGACCGCGGAACTGATTCAGCAGGCGGCGGCGCTCAGAGGCAGGTCCCGATTCCGCCGATCGCCGGGTTGGCACGGTCGTGACGGTGGACGGACCCGCTCGGGTCGGCCAACAGGCCACCCCAGATCGCGCAACCACCCCGGACGTACGCCCGGATCGGGTCCTGGTCCACCGCCGCGTACCCAGCCGCAGAGCGCCTGCGGGGTGTACGGGTTCACCGTCCCCGCCTGGGCAGCGGAGCCGGCCCCGGTCAGGAGGCCCAGCACGAGCGCGAGCGCGATGCCGGTCCGCCGGATGGTGCGGTACATCTGCGGCCCACTTATTCGGCATGACCTGAATGCGGGACCAGAATGGTCGGCGGCGGACGCCGCCTCGAATGTGTCGGGTGGACACAGCGCCCTGGCGACAGACCTGCGGACGAACCGCTGCGACCACGCTGACCAGGTCTTTGGTTCTGCCGCCCGTCGACTCGCGACGGCTATCACCAATTTCGCAGCCGCCTTTCTTCATGAAGCGCAATTGCCGAACTGTTTCCGCCAGCGACCCGATGGGCACTGCGGAACGGGACATGCCGACGACCGTCACCGGAGGTGCCCGTGCAACCCTCGATCTTCAATCCCTGGGACTGGCGCGACCCGTCGGCCCTCGCTGGCGGGTACGAGCAGGCCACCCCTTCGGTCACCCCGCCGGACGGCCCGGACGGTGGGCACGAAGGGCCGAACGCCCCCGGTCCCGGCACTCCGGTCGACCTGGTCGGCTACCGGGTGCAGGCGAGTGACGGGCGGATCGGCACGATCGATGAGGCGAGCCACGAGTCGGCCGCGCGTTACCTGGTAGTGGACACCGGGCCGTGGATCCTCGGCCACAAGGTGCTGCTGCCGGCCGGCACGGTCACCCGGGTGGACCATCTGGAACGCACCGTGCACGTGGACCGGACGAGGCAGCAGATCAAGGACGCGCCACCGTTCGATTCGGAGTCGACCGGCCCGGAGTACCGGGAACTCGTCGGCGGCTACTACGCCGAGAGCTACCGGCCATCCCGAACCGAGAGCGCCGGGAACAAGGACGCCTGAGAGCACGGCACGGAGGTACCGTGAAGCCGTGGTCCGGACGGGTATCTGCACGGTGGAGGCGGTCGACGTGGTCGACGGCCTCCCGCTCGGTGTGGTGCTCGCCTTCCCGACCCGCTCCGGCGACGGCCGTGAGCAACTCCTGGACGTACTTCGTGCTGGCGGGCTTCGGTTCCGCGCCGGCGCGCGATGGCGGACGGCTCGCTGAGCCGATCCCGCTGACCGAGGGGGCGATTCCGTCCCGCTCGGCGCGCGCCCACGCGTAACCCACCATCCGCACGAGAGGCACGACCATGTCCCTTGCACGAATGCTCACCGGCGACCGGCCCACCGGACGCCTGCACCTCGGCCACTACGTCGGCAGCATCGCCAACCGGGTGCGTCTACACCAGCGCTACGAGAGCTTCTTCATCATCGCCGACCTGCACATGCTGACCACGAGAAACCGCCGTGAGGACATCGACCAGGTCTCCGGCAACGCCCGCGAGATGGTGACCGACATCCTCGCGGCCGGCGTCGACCCGGCGCGGGCGACCTTCTACCTCCAGTCGGCCATCCCGGAGGTCGGCGACCTCAACACGCTCCTGCAGAACCTGGTGACCGTGCCCCGGCTGGAACGGGTGCCGTCGCTGAAGGACATGGCCCGGGACGCCGGCAAGGAGGAGATGCCGTACGGGCTGCTGGGTTACCCGGTGTTACAGGCCGCGGACATCCTCTGCGTGAAGGGGGAGGTCGTGCCGGTCGGCAAGGACAACGCCGCGCACGTCGAGGTGACCCGGGAGATCGCCCGCCGGTTCAACCATCTGTACGGACCGGTCTTCCCGGTGCCCGAGCTGATCGCGGCGGAGACGCCGAGCCTGGTGGGCACCGACGGCGCGGCCAAGATGAGTAAGAGCCTGGGCAACACGATCGCCCTGTCGGACGATCCGCCCACGGTGCGTCGCAAGGTGCTCGGCATGTACACCGACCCGAACCGGGTACGGGCCGATGTGCCGGGCAGAGTCGAGGGCAACCCGGTGTTCGCGTACCACGAGGTGTTCAACACGGACCGCGACGAGGTCGCGGACCTGGCCGAGCGCTACCGCGCCGGGCGGGTCGGCGACGTGGAGGTAAAGGAGCGGCTGATCGACGCGCTGGAGCGGTTCCTGACACCGATCCGGGAGCGTCGGGCCCAGTTCGAAGCGGACCGCGGACTGGTGGACCAGTTGATCGTGGAGGGCACCGAGCGGACCCGCCTGGAGGTGCGGCAGACGCTCGTCGAGGTACGCCGGGCGATGGGGCTGACCGGCGCGTACCAGCAGGTGCGACGGCGGGCCGAGCGAAGCCGCCGGCGGGCGGACGCCCGGGCCCGACGCCGAGGTCCGGTTACCGACGTGGTGCCGGGCCCGCCGCCACACCGATCCGGAGGACCTCAGCGGATGTCGACGTCCGCCAGGTCGACCGTGATCGGCGTCCAGGACAGGTCCGGCGTACGGTCCCCCTGGCGGTGGATCCGGCGCCGCGTCGGTACGACCAGCCCGTTGACCTCGGTTTCCCCGCTGACGTAGTGCGCGGTGGGCGAGTGGCCGAGCAGTTCTTCCCGCTCTTCTCCGCGCCGCCCAACGCGGAGACCGACTGATCCGCCCCCCTCGTGGCGCAGAATGCGAGGATGAGGGGGATTCTTGACGTTCGTCCGGTGCCGGCTGCGGATACGCACCGGACCACGATGTTCGAGATCTTCTTCGACCTGGTCTTCGTCTTCGCGCTCACCCGGGTCATCACGTTCATGGCGGATACGCCGTCCGCGCTCACCCTCGCCCAGGGGTTGCTGCTCCTGGTGCTGCTGCTCTATTCCTGGGGCCCGTACACCTGGGTGGGGAACCTGGTCCGCCCGGACGTCGGCCCGGCCCGCGCGGCGACCCTGGTCGCGATGGCCGCGATCTTCGTGGCCGCGCTGGTGCTACCGGACGCCTGGCGGCAGGGCCCGGAACTGTTCGACGCGCCGTTCACCCTGGCCCTGGCGTACGTGGTGGGTCGGGCGGTGCAGCTCGTGGTGCTGTTCTGGGTGAGCTCGACGAATCCGCCGCTGCGATCGACCCTCCGGTTCTTCAGCGTGCCGGTGACGGTGGCGTGGATTCCGCTCATCGTGGGCGCGCTGCTCGGCGGCACCGCCCAGACGGTGCTCTGGACGGTCGCGTTCCTGGTGGACATCGGCGGCGCCCGAATCGCGTCCTCCTTCCGGCCGTGGCAACTGCGTAGCGTGGACCACTTCACCGAGCGGTTCGGCCTGGTGCTGATCATCGCGCTCGGTGAGTCGCTGATCTCCGCCGGTGCCGGCTCCAGTGACGCAGGGCCGGTCGGAGTTGGCCTGGCGGCGGCGCTGCTCGGCCTCACCAGCACGGTCTGCCTCTGGTGGCTCTACTTCGATCGGCTGGCACCCGCGGCGCGGCAGGCCATCACCAACGTGCCGGGCGAGCGACGGGCTGACGTGGCCGGCGACGCGTACGGCCTCGGGCACTCACCCCTGATCATCGGTGCGATCTACGTCGCGCTCGGCATCGAGGAGGTGCTCGATCAGCTCACCGACGAATCGCCGCACGCTGAGCGGCTGGGCTGGACGGCCGCGACCGCCCTCTTCGGCGGCACCGCCCTCTATCTGCTCAGCAGGTTGGTCTTTCGCCGGATCACCGTCCGTGCCGTCTACCCGACGCAGGTCGTCGCCGCCCTCCTGCCGCTGGTCCTGTTGCCGGTCGGCCGGTCGCTGCCCGCGTTGGCGGCGCTCGCCCTGCTGACCGTCTTCCTGATCGGGGTGACCTGGTACGAGCGGCGGATGGACCGGCGCGACGACCCGATCGACCCGACCCGGCCGCTCCGCCCGTGAGCCGGGAAAGATTTCCGGTCGCCGTGTCGATGTCCCCGGTATTCGTTCGTCGTCATGCTGTACGGCGAGCCGCCGCACCGAGAGGAGCCGAGACGTGAAGTACATGCTGCTGTTCATGAGCCCCGTGACGACGGACGGGGAGGTCGTCGACGGGTGCACGTTCGAGGACTGGGTCCGCTACGACCGGGAGGTGAAGGACGCCGGGATCTGGGTGTCCGGGCACCCGTTGCAGGACCTCACCACCTGCACGACGGTGCAGGTCGGCGCGGCCGGCGAGCGCACGATCACTGACGGGCCGTTCGCCGAAACACGCGAGGTGCTCGGCGGGTACGACATCATCGACGTGCCCAACCTGGACGTCGCGCTGGACTGGGCGGCCCGTAGCCCGGGTGCCCTCGGTGGTGGATCGGTCCAGGTGCGCCCGGTCGCCGAGATCGAGGTCGAGGTCTGACGGTGTCGGGCGAGGAGTCGGCCGGGGCGGGGATCGCCGGTTCGTCGGTGGAGGCGGTGTTCCGGGAGGAACGTGGCCGGCTGCTCGCCTCGCTGGTGCATCGCTTCGGTGATCTCGACCTGGCCGAGGAAGTCGCTTCCGAGGCGATCGAGGCGGCGCTGGTGCACTGGCCGACCGACGGCGTACCGACCCGGCCCGGCGCCTGGTTGCTCACCACGGCCCGCCGCCGTGCCGTTGACCGGCTGCGTCGCGACCGTGTCCTGGCCACCCGGCTCGCCGTACTCCAGGCCGAGGCCGAGCGGGCCGACCACGCCCCGCCGGCCGACGCGGACCGCGACCTGCCCGACGACCGGCTGGCGCTCTTCTTCACCTGCGCGCACCCGGCGCTGGCCGCGCAGGACCGTGGTGCGCTCACCCTGCGCTTCCTGGCCGGTCTCACCACGGCCGAGGTCGCGCGGGCCTACCTGGTGCCGTCCGCGACCATGGCCCAGCGGCTCGTCCGCGCCAAACGGAAGATCCGCGACGCGCGTATCCCGTTCCGGGTGCCGGGCGCCGACGAGCTGCCCGAACGCCTACCGACCGTGCTCCAGGCGATCTACTCGGTCTTCACCGAGGGGTACGCCGCCAGCTCCGGCCCGGACCTCCAACGGACCGACCTCGCCGAGGAGGCCATCCGGCTGGCCCGGATCCTGCGTCGGCTGCTGCCCGCCGAACGGGAGGTCGCCGGGCTGCTCGGGTTGATGCTGCTGATCCACGCCCGGCGTGCCGCCCGTACCGGGCCGGACGGCGGGATCGTCCTGCTCGACGACCAGGACCGGACACGCTGGGATCACCCCATGATCGACGAGGGGCGTGGACTCGTGGTGGTCGCGCTGACCGGCCGCGCGCCCGGGCCGTACGGGGTGCAGGCCGCCATCGCCGCGCTGCACGACGAGGCCCCCGAGTTGGCCAGCACCGACTGGCCGCAGGTGGTGGCGCTCTACGACGTGCTGCTCGGCCTGGTGCCGTCGCCGGTCGTCGCGCTCAACCGGGCCGCCGCGGTCGCCATGCGGGACGGTCCCGGTGCCGGGCTCGCCCTGCTGGACGAGCTGGCCGACGACCCCCGGCTACGCGGGTACCACCTCTATCCGGCGACCCGGGCCGATCTGCTGCGCCGGCTCGGCCGGCTCGACGAGGCCGCGGCGGCGTACCGGCAGGCACTGACGCTGGTCGGCACCGAGCCGGAACGGGCGCACCTGCGCCGGCGGCTGGAGTCCGTGACGACCGACTGAGCTTCGCTCGCTGTACCCTGCTCCGGTGAGTCTGCCCCTGCCACCCGGCGAGTTCGCGGCGTACCTGTTCGACTGTGACGGCACCATCGTCGACTCGATGCCGCTGCACTACGTGGCCTGGCAGCGGGCCCTGGACGAATGGGACTGCGCGTTCCCCGAGGAACTCTTCTACGCGTGGGGCGGCCGGCCGACCGCCGACATCATCGTCGCCCTGAACGAGCAACACGGCCTGGCCATGCCGGTGGCGACCGTCGTCGAGCGCCGGGAAAGCTACTACCAGGAGCTGCTACCGCAGCTCGCCGCCGTGCCGGAGGTGTTGGCACACATCCACGACGCCCACCAGCGGGTGCCGTTCGCTGTCGTCTCGGGCAGCACCCGGGCCTCGGTCACCGCCTCCCTCGACACGCTCGGCCTGCTGGACCGGTTCGACGTGCTGGTCTGCGCCGACGACTACACCCGCGCCAAGCCCGACCCGGAGGCCTTCCTGCTCGCGGCGGAGCAGCTCGGCGTACCCCCGGGTTCCTGCCTGGTCTTCGAGGACACCGACCTGGGCATCCAGGCCGCGACGGCGGCCGGCATGGCTTCGGTACGCGTTCCGCAACCACGGGAGCGCTGAGCGCTAGCTCACCGTCAGCAGCAGCTTGCCCAGGTAGGAGGTCTGCAGCCGCCGGTGCGCCTCGGTCACCTTGCCCAGCGGAAACGTCTCGGCGATATGCACCACGAACGGCCCGGCCTCGATGAGTTCGTTGAGCCGCTGCGTCTGTCGTGGATTCGCCTCGCCGTCGTACGCCCGGACCGTGACACCGGGGCGCTTCTTCGGCTCCGGCTGGACGCCGTGGGCGAAAGCGACCGCGCCGTCGTTGGACAGCGCTTCGCTGAGCCGGTCCAGGGTCTCGCCGCCGGCCATCGCCAGGATGCCGTTCACACCGGTCGGGGCCGCATCCCGGATCAGCGCGAGCAGCTCGACGATGTCACCGTGGCCGTCGAGGGACACGTCGGCGCCGAGCCGGGTCACCAGTGCCACGCCGTCGGCCCCGGAGGCCACGGCGATCACGTTGAGCCCCTGCCGCTTGGCCAACTGCACCGCCAGATGGCCCTGACCACCACTGGCACCGAAGATCAGCAGCCAGGCACCGGCCGGTAGGCCGAGGGCGTCCAGCCCCGCCAGCGCGGTCAACGCGTCGGTGGGCATGGCACCGGCGTGCTCCACCGACACGCCGTCGGGCAGTTTCGCGACGTACTTCGCCTTCGTGGCCGCGTACTCGGCGTAGAAGCCACCCTTCGGGTGGTTGGCGGCGGACACGTAGACCAGGTCGCCGACCGCGACGTTGCTGACCTGGTTGCCGACTGCGGCGACGGTCCCCGCGGCGTCGGACCCGGGCACGATCGGGAACGCGGCACCCTCGGGCACCAGCACGCCCTGGCGCTCGTACACGTCCCACACCCCGACCCCGGCGCTCCACACCTTGATCAGCACCTCGTCGGCGGCGATCTCCGGTACGGGCAGGATCCGCAGGGTGATCACCTCTGGCCCGCCGAACTCGTCGAAGGCCGCGGCCTGCATCCGCTCGGGCACATCCCCGTCAACCATGTGGGTTCCCTCTCCCTGCCGGCGTCACCGTCGCAGCATGCCGTGCGCACGGCGGGTCGGGTCCGGGGCTGAGCACCGTTCACCCACAAGGGCGACCGCCCGCGCTTCTTGCTCGGCCGGTCCCCAGGTCGGTGGCCTAGTCGGCGCGGGCGCGGGAATGGCTGCGTACCCGGAGTCAGGCGACACCGGGCACGTACGGCGGTCGCCCGTCGGTGCGCGAGACGGACCGATCGGACGACAGGAAGGGACCCTCGTGCGCGCTCCGTCGCGGCCGGCCACGGCCGGGCTCCTGGTGGTGCTGGCTGCGGCCTCCGGCTACCTGGACGTGATCTGCCTGACCCGGCTCGACGGGTTCTTCGCCAGCGTGATCACCGGCAACCTGGTGCACTTCGGCCACGCGATCGCCACGGCGGACGGCCGTTCGCTCGGCGGTGCGGTGGCGGCGGTCGGCGGCTACGCCGTCGGCGTGGCCGGCGCCACGCTGCCGTTACGTCGGATCCGGCCGGGCTGGAACCGCCGTACCGCAGTGGTCACCGCGACCGAAGCGGTGCTGCTGCTCGGATTCGCGGCGGGTTGGATGGCCTGTGCAGGGCGTCCGGGGTACGCCACCGGGCTGGTGCTGCTCGCGGTGGCGTCGGTGTCGAGCGGGATCCAGAGCGTGATCACCATAGGTGCCGGGATACGCGGTGCCTCGACCACCTACCTGACCGGCTCGCTGACCGACCTGGTCCGACGCCGCGTCCTCGACCCGCACCGGTTCGCCGACGTGGGCGGAACCGGTCGCCTGGTGGGGCTGATCGCCGGTGCCGTGCTCGGCACGCTCGGGCTGCGTGCGGCACCCACCTGGGCGCCCGCGCTGGCGGCGGTGCTGGTGATCGCGGTGATCGCGGTAGCCGTCCGCCTCGCCCGCCGGACGACACCCGCCCCAGGCGATGACTAACCGGGCGACACGCCATCATCCTTTCGGCTATCTTTTCGTCGGCCGTAGGTCTAGTCTCGGTCCAACGGTTGGCGCGGCACTCGCGGAGCGCCGCGTGGGATCAGCGGAGGTACCAAGCATGACCACCACCACGACGGACCGCCCCGCCCCGACAGGCACCCGCACCGACCACGTCGCCGCCGACGCGTCGGCAGCTCAGCTGCTGACCGCGATGGCCGAGTTGCCCGCCGGCCACCCGTCCCGGGCCGCGCTGCGGGACCGGGCGATCGAGGCCTGGCTGCCGCTGGCCAACCACCTGGCCCGTCGCTACAGCGGGCGCGGCGAGCCGAGCGACGACCTCGTCCAGACCGCCGCGATCGGGCTGATCAAGGCGCTCGACAAGTTCGACCCGACGCGCGGCGTCGACTTCGCGGGTTACGCGATCCCGACCATCGTCGGGGAGCTCAAGCGGCACTTCCGCGACCGCACCTGGGACATCCGGGTCCCCCGCCGGCTGCAGGAGCTACGCCTGGCCATCTCCGACGCCAACAGCTCCCTGCTGCAGACCCTCGGGCGCTCCCCGACCGTCGCCGACATCGCCGCCCACCTCAAGGTCACCGAGGAAGAGGTCCTGGAAGGCCTGGAAGGCGCCCGCGCCTACAACGCGGTCTCCCTGTCCACCCCCACCGGCGACGGCGAACGCGCCACCGAACTCGGCGACATGCTCGGCGGCGAAGACGCCGAATTCGAACTCGCCGAACTGCGCGCCTCCCTCGGCCCGGCACTGGCCACCCTCGACGAGCGCGAGCAGAAGATTCTCACGCTGCGGTTCTACGGCAACCTCACCCAGTCCCAGATCGCCGACCAGATCGGCGTCTCCCAGATGCACGTCAGCCGGCTGCTGACCCGCGCCCTGGTAAAGCTGCGCGGCCAGCTAACCGAACCCTTCTAAACACCCACCCAGCCCCGCGCCGCCGCCCCGCTCCGCGCCCCGCCGTGCCGTGTCCGCCCCGCTCCGCCGCGTCGATCTAGGGCATATCGCTGCTAGTGGATCTCCGTTCGCAACGATTTGCCCTAGATCGACGGGGAGAGAGGGCGCGGGGCGGAGGGCGGGGGGAGGGCGGGGGGAGAGGGCGCGGCGGAGAGGGCGCGGGGCGGGGAGAGGGGCGCGGGGGCGGGTTAGGACTTGGGCGATTCTTGGTCGCGGAGGGCTTGCTCTACGGCGTTGCGTACTCGGGCGTCCTCGCGCGTCTTGCGCTGGAGGCGGCTGCGGCGCCGGTACAGGATCACTGCGACCATGATGGCGATCAGTACGACGAGCAGCAGCACCAACATCCACGGCAGGGCCCAGCCGTGCGCCGTGGCCTCGACTGGCTTGAGCGAGGTGGTGGAGCCGGACACGTCGGTGAGCAGGGGCGTGAGGGTCACGGTCGCCGCCAGCCGGAGCGCGGGCGCCACGCCGTGCACGGGTACCGTCATCGTCCGGCTCTCACCGGGCAGCAGCTCCGGCGGCGCGGCGATGTCTCCCGCCCGTACCCGCAGCAGGCCGAACGGCCCGGAGACCGACGCCGTCTGCTGGGCCGACAGGGCGGCGTTGCCGGTGTTGTGAATTTTGTAGCTGACGGTGGCGTCGCCCTTGGCGAACGGGTTGGACGTGCCCGCGTAGTCCACGTGCAGGTCCTCGACCGCGAGGCTCGGCTTGAGTTCGCCGCCGACGCGCAGCTTGATCCGGATACCCAGGCGCCGGTCCACGTTGATGTTCGCGGCGTCGTTGGCCTGCGTCAGGGACGTGACGATGCCACCCACGTAGTCGCCGGGCGTGGCGTTGTCGGGCACGCTGACCGCGAACGGGACCTGGGCGGTCTTGCCCGGCTGGATGGTGACGCTGCCGCTGGCGGCGTGCACCCAGGCGCCGACCGCCACGGACTTCCCGTCCTTGGCGAGCAGGTCGAGCTGCCCGCCGGCGTTGGTGAAGCCGTCCGCGGCGTAGACCGCAAGGTTGAGCGGCACCGGGCCACGGTTCGCGACGACCATGGCGTCCTCGACCCGGCTGCCCGGGTTCGCGGAGTAGCTGAAGCTGGACCGGGCGGCGCCGAAGCTGTTGGAGGCCGTCCGGACCGTCCAGGCGACGTCGCCGTCCGCCGCCAGAGCGGGGCCCGTGGCCAGGCCGGCGACCGCGGACGTGGCGAGCAGGGCCAGGGCGGCGGTACGAAGGAGGGCGGTAACGGTGGTCTTCCGACGCTTTACGGGCGCATACATCTCAGGTCCTCAAAGGATCTTGGTCGGGTCTGGAACGGAGCGGCGGGGCAAGCACCCGAAGGTGCCTACCCCGCCGAGTTGAGCGTCTCCGGTCAGCTGCTCAGCGCAGTGATCGTGAGCGTGGTGCGGTAGTTACCCTTCGCGATGCTGTCCGGGATCTTCAGATCCAGGTCGGCACCGAGCTTGGCCCCACCGCGGGGGTGGCCCTGGACGGCCGAACCGAGGCCGCTGGAGGCCGCGAGGCCCTTGCCCTGGTCGTCGTACGCGGACAGGACCGGAGCACCGGCCACTGCACCGGCACCGGCGTCCAGCACGTACGGGGTCCAACCGAGGTAGGAGCCGGCGAACTTCTTGTCGGCGTCCTGGAAGTCACCCACGCTGGCCGAGATCGACCACGGGGCGAGCGTGCGGCGGCTGTCCGACACGAGGATCGGGTTGATCTTGCCGGTCGCCTCGAAGTAGGTGCCGTTGCGCTCCTGCGCGACACCGAGGTCCACCAGGCCGTTGTAGCCGTCGATGGTCCAGCCGAACTCGCCCGGGGCCGGGTTCGGGACGTTGACCTGGATGGCCTGACCGTCACCGCGGTACGGGTGCACCGTCACCTTGTCGACGATCGAGCCGACCGGCTGACCCTCGGGGGTGTTGATGCAGGAGAGACCCTTCTCGACCGCCGCGTTCGGGGCCGCGCAGGTGCCGCTCCGGACGTTGTTGACGACGAGCTTGTCGTTGCGGACCTCGACCTTGACGTAGGTCCGGACGTGCTCCTGGTTCTGCACCGAGTTGTACCAGTAGCTGTCCGGGTTCAGCGGGTCGGCACCGTTACCGGCACCGCTCGTGCCGCTGCTGTCCGGCTTGGTGATGTCGTAGTACTTCGAGCCCGAGGACGAGTTGGCCGTCACGTAGAGCACGCCACCCGGACCGGCGAACACGTCTTCGGCACCGGGCTTCTCAGCCGGGTTCGCCTTCTCGCCGTTCTTGATGAGGTAGCTGCGGGAGTAGCTGTGGTCGTGACCCTGCAGCACCATGTCCACGCCGAGCTTGGAGAAGGTGGTCGGGAAGTCGACCCGGCGCACCTTGTTGTCGGTGTCCTTGGCGTGGTCGGCCGGCGAGTAGATCGAGTGGTGGTAGACGAGCACCTTCCACTTGGCCTCGGAGCCGTGCTGGTTGATGACGTTGGTGACGTACGAGACGTGCGCCGCGTCGCCGCCGCCACCCTGGGAGGTGGCGTAGCTGTTGCTGTTCAGGTCGATGAACAGCACGTCCTTGTAGATGTACCAGTAGTCGCCACCCGAGTTGGCGCCCGCCGGGTTGCCGTTGTTGTAGTACGCGGCCGAGCGGTCGGTGTTCGGGGTGAAGTGGTGCTGCTCGTACGCCTTGCCACCGACGTCGTGGTTACCGATGGTGGCGGCGACGGGGTACTGACGCAGCTCGTCGGGGCCGAGGAAGGCGTTCCAGTCGGTCTCGTTGTTGGCGGACTCGACGTGGTCACCGCCCGACACCAGCAGCTCGATGTTCGGGTTGGCCGTGGTGGCGACCTTCAGGGTCTCCTGCCAACCGGCCTGGTCCTTGATCGGGTCACCGGAGGAGCCGATCTGCGGGTCGCCGAAGAACAGGAAGTCGTAGTTGCCCTCGAAGTCCTGCGTCTTGAAGGCGTACGCCGGGGACCAGCTGCCCTCGGCGCCGACCCGGTAGGAGTACGCCGTGTTCTCCTTCAGGCCGGTGATCGTCGCGTGGCGGTTGAAGCCGCCGCTGCTGGCGATGTTCGCGCCGCCAAGGGCGTCGAAGGTCGCCGCCGTGGCCGGGAACTCGCCGTTGGCCAGCTCAGCGGTCGGGGCGAGCTGGATCTTCTGCGCGGTGTCCGTGGACGAGTACCACGTGACGATGCGCTGGGTCTCGTTGGCGCCCACACCGAGGACGATGCCGGTCACGTTGGTGGCGTCGGCAGCGCTGGCACCGGCGGTCAGGCCGCTGCCGAACGCCACGGCCGTTCCCAGGAATCCCGCTACGACCGCGGCGACCATGCGCCGCCGCACGGGCCCGGAGGACCCCGGGGAGGTGCTCAATGTCATCGACATTGTTCCCTTTTCAAATAGAGAAATGGATGATCTTCTCCCGAAATGGGGAAGCAAACTCAAGCTTTCGCTGCGTGATGAACCGGCCATGAACGTGATCTTGCGAGCTGCTGCACTTCCCGAATCACCTGCGCAGACTCAGGCCCCGGACACGCGCTGAATGAACCAGACCAGCCCCATGATGGACACCCCTGCGGAAACGACACCGGTCGCCCAAAGGCCGGCTTTCGGCGCGCGGCGTCGCAACACGATCAGCAGCGGGAAGACGGCCGCGATAATCGTCAACTGCACGACCTCGATACCGACGTTGAACACCAGCAGGGACCACAGCAGCGTCCACGACCACGCCTCGTCGATGCCCAGTGCGCCGGCGAAGCCCAGGCCGTGTACGAGGCCGAAGCAGAACACCACGGCGAGGCGGATCCAGCCGGAGCGGTCCAGGCTGAAGTGGCCGCCGCCCGCCGACTCCAGGTCGGTGGCGTGGTCACCGCGCCGCCAGATCCCCCACAGGTGCCAGCCGGCGACCACGGCGATCGACAACGCGATGACCGGCTCGACGACACTCGCCGGCACGTCGACCAGACCGAGGGCGGCGAGCATGAACGTCACCGAGTGCGCCAGGGTGAAGCTGGTGGCCGCGAGCACGATCTCCCGCAGCCGCCGCGACCCGGCGATGAGCGCCAGCAGGAACAGGATGTGGTCGATCCCGGAGAGCAGGTGCTCGGCGCCCAGCAGGAAGAACTCGCCGAAGCGCTGGTACCAGGACTGGGCGGTGGAGAAGCTGGGGTTGGCGGCGTCGAGCGCCGCACTGCCCGATCGGTCGTCGATCTCGTAGGTGACGATCGTCTTGGTGCCCTTGACGTAGCCCTCGCCATCCGGGAACAGGCCACTGCGCACCTCGTGCGCGTCGGACCGCTCGGGGCAGGTCCAGTCGAGCAGCAGATTCGCGTACGGCACGCCGTCGCGCTCCGCGACCGTCGCGGCGCCGACCCGGGTCGGCGTACAGGCGGCCCCCTGCGAGGTCACCGAGAAGCGGTCGGCGACGTACGCGTCGACCGACTTCTCGTGCTCGTCGAGCGCGGCGACCTGCGCCGCGGTGTCACCGGCGTCGAACGCGGCGGTACCGGTCTGAAAGAGCGGGTCGTCGTGGCCGGAATCGGCGGCGGACACGACGAGGAGGTCGTATTCGAGCCCCAACGCCGTGCGTATGTGACCCTCGTCTCCCGCTGTGATATTTGCGTAGACGGTCGACGAAAAACCGTGCGCGAACGCTGGCCCAGCGCCCAGAAAGGGGATCACCGCCGCTGCGATCCCGACAACGGCGACGATAACGGTACGGCGGACGCGGCCCAGCATGCGACTCCCTCGGTTCGGCCAGTGCACGTTGCATGGGACGGGTGAACACGAGCCCGCCCGTTGACGAACCGCCGGGAAACAAAATCCCGGACCGATGACCGGTGGATTGGGAGTGGCCGGAATTGCGATAGGAATAGCGGGCAGTACGCGTACCTTCCCGTCACCCCTCGGAGGACGATCACCTTGCGCCCCCCGCTTCGGGCCGTTGCCATCCTGGCCGCGACCGCCGCGCTGATCGCCGGTTGCAGTTCCGGCGACGACTGGTCACGGCCGCATCCCAAGCCGTCCGCCGTCGGCACTTTGGGCCCGGGGTTCGTCGGCCCGTCCGCGCCCGCCCCGGAGGCGACCGTCAAGCCGCAGCCCGGCTCGTGGGCCGGCGTCCATCCGTCGAAGGACTACCGGGTGGTGTTGCTGACCGCAGGCGACGACGGCCCGACCAAGAGCCTGGTGGCTGCGGTCAAGGACTGGGCCGAGGACGAGCACGTCGACCTTCGGACGATCGTCGTCGGCAACCCCAACGACGCCGTACCCAGCATCACCAAGGCCATGGACCTGGGCCCGGACCTGATCGTCAGCGCGGGCAACGAACTCATCGACGCCCTCGCACTGGTGACCCCGAACCACCTGGCGCAGCAGTTTCTCGTGGTCGGCGCGGAGTTGGCCGAGCCGACCCACAACGTCACGTCGGTCGACTGGTCCGGCGCGTCGTTCCGTGGCGAGGGGCTCGGCATGTCCTCGACGTACGACCCCACGTCGTTCACGGCCGAGCGCTGCGCGAACGCCATCCGGGCGGGTGCCGCGGCCGTACTCAACGACCTCACCGGGATCGTGCTCTGGTTGGACTGAACCAGGGACCGCCGGGTGCGTTCAGCGCAGCGGTGCCGTCGACGCGCGGATGACGAGCTCGGTCGGCAGGAGCAGGGCGGCCCGGGCGGAGGTTTCCCCGAGCAGCATCCGGACGGCCTCGGCACCCTTACGGTCGTGCGGCTGGCGCACGGTGGTCATCGGCGGCGTCGCCGCGGACGCCGCCGGCACGTCGTCGAATCCGACGACGGACAGATTCTCCGGGACCCGGACGCCGCGCCGGGCGGCCTCCGCGATCGCGCCGAGCGCCAACCGGTCGCTCATCGCCAGGATCGCGGTGGGCGGCTCGGCCATCTCCAGCAGCGGTGCCACCGCGGCGGCGCCGTCGGCCTCCTGAACACCACGCGCCGCGACCACGACGACCCGACCGCCGGCGGCCAGCGCGGGCCGGAGGCCATCCTGATAGCCGGCGAGGCGGGCCCGGTTGGCGACGTAGGCGGTGGGCGCGGCGAGGCCCGATGGTACGACCCCCGGCTCCGAATCCTGAGCGAGGGCGAAGCTGATCACGCCGACCCGCCGGTGGCCGCGGTCGACCAGGTGGGCCGCTGCCGCCAGCGCGGCGGCCCGGTCGTCGATGCCGACGTACGGTTCGCCCGGGGCGACGGGCGCGTCGAGGCCGACAACCGGTAGTCGCCGGGCCCGCAGCAGCTCCCGCCGCTCGGGTTCCAGTGGGTCGCAGAAGGCGACGAAGCCGTCGACCAGGGCGGTGGGCACCACGTCCGGGTGACCCGGTTCGGCGCGCGGCACCAGCACCAGCGAGGAACCGCGTTCGCCGCACACCCGGGCGATCCCGGCCATGGTCAGCCGCGCTGCCGCGTCCTCGAAGAGGTATTGCAGGGGCTCGCGGGTGATCAGGCCGACGGCTCCGGTGCGTCCACGCCGGAACGTGTTGGCGATCGGATCGGGGCCGGGGTAGCCGAGTTCGCGAGCCGCATCCAGGATCCGGTCGCGCAGCTCGCGGCTGAGCTGGTCGGGGCGGCTGAAGGCGTTGCTCACCGTGGCCTGACTGACGCCGAGCGCTCGCGCGAGATCCCGCATGCGGGGCGGTGGGTCGCTGGACATCCGGACACTCCATAAGTTGTGCGTGCCTTCTGATACGTATAAGTTACCACCATGGGCGTCGATGTAACGCCGGGCGTAGGCGGGCAGACGAGTCGTGACTGGCTCGTCCCCGCCTCGGCCTTCGCGGTCAACGGCGCCCTCTACGGCAGCCTGCTCACCCGTTTTCCGGAGATCGCGGACCGGGTCTCCGCCAGCGAGACCGAATTCGGAATGGTGCTGTTCGCGTCGGCGATCGGCGGTCTGCTCGGTTCGCTGGTGGCGCCGCTGCTCGCCCGGGCCGTCGGCGAGTGGGCGGCGACCCTGCTCGCCGGCGTCGGTTACGCGCTGCTCGCCGTCGGCGTCGCTTGGGCACCACGGCTGGCCGTGCTCGGTGGGGCGTTGTTGCTGCTGGGTCTCCTCGACGGCGCGCACGACGTGGTGATGAACGCGTTCGCCGTACGGATCCAGCAGGCCAGCGGCAGCACCCTGATGGGCCGGATGCACGCCACCTGGTCGCTCTCCCTGGCCGGCGCGGGTGGGCTCGGCACCGTGGCCGCCGGTCTGCGCGTACCGGTGGCGGTTCATATCGGCGTCGCCGCCGCCACGGCGCTCGTCCTTCAGCTCGCGGTCGCCCTGCGCAGCAGGGGTCGTACGCCCGCCGGCGCACCCGGTCCGGCGGCAGCCTCCACCGGCCCGCCACGGCAGCGCGGGATCCGCGTCCGACTCCGGCACGTCCTGCCTGTGCTGGGGCTCGCGGCGCTCGCGGCGAGCTACGTGGAGAGCCCCGGGCAGGAGTGGACGGGCCTGCTGCTCAGTCGAGGGTTCGACGCCGCGCCGCAGGTGGCGGCAGTGGCACCGGTGCTCTTCGCCGCCGGGCTGGTGGTCTCCCGTCTGGTGCTGGACGCCGCGGTTCGGCGGTCCGGCCCGGCCACGGTGGCGGTGTTCAGCGGCACCACGATGATCGCCGCCGCGGCCGTCGGCTTCGTGGTCACGCTTGCCGGCGGATCGGCCTGGTGGGCCCTGGCAGCGGTCACGGTGGCCGGGCTCGGTGCCGGGCCGGTCTTCCCGCTGCTCTTCGGAGCGGCGGACCACCTGTCCATACGACACGGCATCCCGGCGGCCCGGACGGCCTCCATCGTCTCGGCGCTGTCCCGGATGGGCGCCATCTCCGCGCCCGTCGTGGTCGGGTCGCTCACCGACGCCCTCGGCCTGGGCATGATCTTCGCGGTCATGACGGCCGGCGCGGTCCTGGTGCTGCTGGCGCTGCCAAGGGCGGTCCGGTGAGCTGACCACACGGCGCGATCGACGCAGGACCGACAGGAGGGTCAACGATGCGGTACGCACGACTTGGATCGACGGGACTGCACGTCTCCCGTCTCTGCCTGGGCGGCATGAGCTTCGGTGAACCGGACCGGGGCGCCGACTCGTGGACGCTGTCCGAGCAGGACAGCCGATCCGTGATCCGGCGGGCGCTGGACGCGGGGATCAACTTCTTTGACACCGCCAACGTCTACTCCGACGGCTCCAGCGAGGAGATCCTCGGCCGGGCCCTCAAGGAGTACGCCCGGCGGGACGACGTCGTGATCGCCACCAAGGTCTTCGGTGCGATGGGTCCGGGGCCCAACCAACGCGGGCTCTCCCGAAAGGCGATCCTCGCCGAACTGGACAACAGCCTGCGCCGGCTGGGCACCGATTACGTGGACCTCTACCAGATCCACCGCTGGGATCCGACGACTCCGATCGAGGAGACGTTGGAGGCTCTGCACGACGTGGTCCGAGCCGGGAAGGTCCGCTACCTCGGTGCCTCGTCGATGTACGCGTGGCAGTTCGCCACCGCGCTGCACACCGCCGAGCGGCACCGCTGGACGGGTTTCGTGAGCATGCAGAACTACTACAACCTGATCTACCGGGAGGAGGAGCGGGAGATGCTGCCGCTCTGCCGGGACCGAGGGGTCGGCGTGTTGCCGTGGAGCCCGCTCGCCCGGGGAAAGCTGGCCCGGGACTGGGCGACCGTCACCCGCCGCACCGGAGACGACGACTTCGGTCACGGCCTGTACGCCCGGACGGCGGAGGCGGACCGGCTGGTGGCCGACCGACTGGCCGATGTCGCGCGGAAACAGGGACGATCACGAGCACAGGTGGCGCTGGCGTGGCTGTTGGCCAACCCGGCGGTGACCGCCCCGGTGGTCGGCGCTACCACCGTGCACCATCTCGACGACGCCCTCGGTGCCTTCGACGTCGAGCTGGACCCGACGGAGGTCGGCCATCTGCAGGAGTGCTACCAGCCACACGCGGTGGTGGCGCTGGACTGATACACCCGCTACGGCAACGCCTTTTCCAGCGCTCAGCTCCGGCAAGATCGACCGATATACAGCGGCGTCCATCCCGAAATAAAGGGGTCGGACGCCGTTAACATGTCCGCAATGAAAGGCCTTCGCAGGCTCCTGGCATTGGCAGCCGGTGGGACTCCCCCCGGCGGCGGTGTGACGCAGCTCATGGTTTGCGGAAAAATAGCCGATCGACTGAAATGAATCCGGCTGTTCGCTTGACCCTCCGAGAGGGTTATGACAGCCTGTAAATAGAGGCGTACGACAATGTCTGCAACGGGGAGCCACCCTATGGAACCTGGCCCTGCAGTGTCTCGACGCGACACATAAGGCCTGCTAGACGGCACTGTCAGCGGTCCCGCCGCCCCATGGCGCAACCACCGGTTGGCAGAGCAGCACCCGCCTACGGTCGATCGGTCCTGCCCATTCATAGCGGTTTCCATTTTCGTGGCGAACTGTCGATGGATGCTGCCAGAATTCGTGCTGCATTTATCGGAAAATCTGCACACACCATCCGGAGACCACTGAACAAGAGAGAGAGGAAACGCAGTGACTGCGAGTACCACGTATCTCGATTCGCCACCCGCCGACACCCATCCGAATCTGGTCGACGACGAATTTGAATTGCCGTACCGGCTGGCCCAGATCGGGCAGCTGGCCAATGACGTCCGCGCGCACCTGCTCAAGATGATTCACCTTGCCGGGTCGGGTCACGTCGGCTCCTCGCTGTCCTGTGCGGATCTGATCAGCGTCCTCAAGTTCGACCAGATGGACGCCTCCGGCCGGGACGTCTTCGTACTCTCCAAGGGACATGCCGCGCCCGCCTGGTACGCCGCCCTCATGGTCGCCGGCGAGCTGGATCCCGAGGAGATCGGCACCCTGCGCCGCATCGACAGCCGACTCCAGGGACATCCCGACCGCAAGCGACTCGACCTGGTCTCGGTCAGCACGGGTGCACTCGGGCAGGGCCTCTCGGTGGCCATCGGCCGGGCCCAGGCCCGCCGGATGCGCAACGACGACTCGTCCGTCTACTGCCTGGTCGGCGACGGTGAGCTGCAGGAAGGCCAGATGTGGGAGGCGATCACGTACGCCGGAGCACGTGGTCTGGCGAACGTGGTGCTGCTGGTGGACTACAACCGCAGCCAGAACGACGGAACGCTCGAGGAAATCGTCCCGCTGCATCCGCTGCCCGAGAAGTTCCGGTCGTTTCACTGGCACGTGCAGGAGGTGAACGGCCACTCCCAGCTGGCGATCCGGGACGCGATCAACAACGCCCGGGAGAACTGGATGCAGCCCTCGGTGATCATCGCGCACACCCGCAAGGGCTACCTCGGCCCGGGTGAGGTCCTGCTCAACGGCTCGCACAGCGGTGTCCTCACGCCGGAGGTGTACGAGGACGCCGTGGGCTACCTGGAGAGGACGACGGTGTGAAGGCGACCCGGGACTGGTTCGGTGACGGGCTCGTGGACGTCGCCGCCAAACACGAGAATGTCGTCGTCGTCAACTGCGACCTCGCCTCGGCAACCAAGACCTCCAAGTTCAAGGAGGCCTACCCCGACCGGTTCTTCGAGGTCGGCATCGCGGAAGCGAACGGGATCGGAGTCGCGGCGGGGATGGCACAGGACGGGTTCCGGCCGTTCGTCGCCAGCTTCGGCCACTTCCTGACCGGCAAGTTCCTGGAGATCTTCCAGTCGGTCGGCCTCAACGACTCGGGCGTCGTACTGGTGGGCACCCACGCCGGGCTGGCCATCGGCAAGGACGGCCCCACCCAGATGGGCCTACGCGATCTGGCTCTGATGCGCACCCTGCACAACGTCGAGGTGCTCCAGCCCGCCGACGGGGTGGAGACCCGAAAGATGCTGGAGCACGTCGTCAGCCACGACCGTCCCACCTACCTGCGGCTGTGCCGACAGCCACAGCGCGAGGTCCACGACGAGGACTACCGGTTCCAGTTCGGCCATCCCGACGTCGTACGGCCGGGCGAAGACGTCGTCATCTTCACCATGGGCGGAATGGTGCCCGTGGTACTCGACGCCGTCGACGTGCTCGCCGACACGGGTCTGCGGCCAACCGTGGTGAACGCCTCGTCGCTGCCCATGGACCACGAGGCGACCAACGAACTGCTCGGCGCGTACCGGCACGTCCTGGTCTTCGAGGACCACTTCGTCAAGGGCGGCCTCATCGACGAGGTCGGCCGGATCGTGCTGGATCTCGATCGGCACCTACGGTTCCACGCCTGGGGGGTCGACGACTACGGACAGGCCGCCTCCCCTGAGGAGCTCTACGAGCGCTACGAACTCGACGCCACCGGCGTCGCCAACCGGATCCGGGTCGCGACCAGCGCGGCGTCGGCAGATTCCGACCGCGGAAAGGACACCCAGCGATGACCTACTCAGTCCGACCGAAGAGCCTGACCGACGACCTCAGGGAGGTGCCCTATCTGTTCGTCGAACACGAGCTGCCGGCCGACCAGACCTCGCCGTACCGGTACCACCCCCGGGACCACCGCAGCTTCATCGTCATCGGAGGACGGGTCCGGCTGGAGTCGCGGCACGCCGATGGCACCGGATACCGCGAGTACGGTCGCCTGCGGGGCTGGCACGCCGAGCCCGGCGCGACCTACCGGTTCGCCCAGGTCGGCGTCGAGCCGGCGGTGGTGGTGGAGGCCGGCTCGACGCTGGGTCCCACCCACGAGTCCTGGGACGTGGCACCGTTCGGCCCGGACACCGCATGCTGCCGGGACGTCGACTCCTACCAGGTGGACAAGCCCTGGGGGCACGAGGTCTGGTACACCAACAATCTCGACGGGGTGCCCTACGCCCTCAAGCAGATCCACATGACCGCTGGGCATCAGTCCTCGCTCCAGTCGCACGACCGCAAGGTCGAGACCAACTACGTGGTCGACGGCGAGGCGACCGTCCTCAACGGGCTTCCCGCGCCACAGGACCACAGTGCGGTCATCGACATCGCCACCCTGCCCCGCGCGGTGTACAAGCGCAGGTCCGGCTGGTCGTCGGCGGCGACGGTGCTGCACCGGGTGATCGCCCACTCGGACTACACCTCGGTCGAGGTGTCGACCCCCGAGCTGGACGACGTGATCAGGTGGGCCGACGACACCAACCGCGGCAACGGCCGCATCGAGGTCGAGCACGCTGGAGCCCGGGCATGAAGATTGACGAGGACATCCGGCTGTACCTGACCGAGAAGCGGGCCATCATCGACGCCTTCCCGGTCCAGGACGTCCAGGCCGCCGCGGAGATGCTGTTCCGCACCTACGACGAGGGCGGCATCGTCTACGCGATGGGCAACGGCGGCAACGCCGGCACTCTGGACCACGCCTACTGCGACTTCAAGCACCATCCCTTTGTCTCGGAGGACAAGAGTCAACCGCTGTCCACGACGGTCAAACGACTCACGTTCGTCAACCTCTGTGGCTCGGCGGCGGAGCTCAGCGGGCTGGTCAACGACCTGGGCCCGGACAGCATGTACAGCGCGTCGATCCAGCCGTTCGCCACCGAACGGGACCTCGTGATGGCGTACAGCGGTAGTGGCAACTCGCCCAACGTGGTGCGTGCGCTGGAGGCCGCGGCGAAGGCCGGTGCCCGGACCTTCGCCATGACCAAGGGGGACGGCGGGCGGTGCCGGGAGTTGGCGGACGTCTGCCTCGTCGTACCCGGCACGTCCCGGTTCCCCGGCCAGACCGGCCGCAACGACAACAACTTCCACTTCGAGGACGCCATGCTCTCGGTCAACCACATGCTGGTCGGCCTGCTCAAGCAGCGCGTCAGCCAGGAGGTCTAGGCCGGGCGCACCCCTCCCTCACCCGGACAGCAGACGGAAGGTCCCCCATGCTGACGATCCCAACACTCCGGTCGACCCCGGCGCTCGCGTCCCTCAACCAGATCATCGGTCCGCAGCGGGCCACCCGGCTTCGGGAGGCAGCCAACGAGATCCACCACCGGCTCGACGGCGGCACCCTCTGGCACGTGAACTCCACTCCCGCCGGCGGTGGGGTGGCGGAGATGCTCCGGACGCTGCTGCCCCTGTACGCCGAACTCGGCGTCGAGGCGAGATGGGCGGTGGTGGGTGGTGACGAGACCTTCTTCGCCATCACCAAGCGGCTCGGTGTCGCGCTCTACGGCAGTGACGGCGACGGCGGCCCGCTCGGTCCGAACGAGCGCGCGGCGTACCTCGCGGCGCTGTCGCCGTCCGCCGAGAGCCTCGTCCAGCTCGTCGATCGCCGCGACGTCGTCATCCTGCACGACCATCAGACGGCGGGGCTGGTGGCGACCCTCGCGGACCAGGTCGCGTCGGTGCACTGGCGCTGCCACATCGGTGTCGACGAGCCGACGCCCGCGTCGGACCGGGGCTGGGACTTCCTCGCGCCGATGCTGAACGCCGCCGAAACGTTGATCTTCTCGGTGGAGGCGCACGTCCCGGCGCGGCTGCGGGACCGCGACATCCAGGTCCTGCCGCCGTTCATCTCGCCCTTCGACGCGAAGAACTGCGACCTCACGGTCGAGGCGATCGATGCCTGCCTGGCGCACTGCGGGCTCTCGCCGGAGAGCGCCGGGGGCAGGGCCCCGGCGGTGCTGGACACCGGCGCGGGCCCGGTCCGCCTCCGGTCCGCCCCGAGCGTGCTCTCCGATGGCCCCCGCCGGCTCGGCGATCCGCTGATCACCCAGGTGTCGCGGTGGGATCGGCTCAAGGACATGGCCGGCGTGCTCACCGCCGTCACCGCTCACGTACCCCGTGGGCACCTTGCCCTGGTCGGCCCGGACCCGGCCGCGATCGCCGACGACGTCGAGCAGGAATTCTGGTACGCCGACTGCGTCGAACGGTGGCGCGGCCTGCCGGCGGCCCAGCGGCGGCGGGTGAGCCTGATCAGCCTCTCGATGACCGACCCCACGGAGAACGCCCTGCTGGTCAACGCGATCCAGCGGGCGTCGGACGTGGTCGTGCAGAAAAGCCTCGCCGAGGGCTTCGGACTCACCGTGGCCGAGGCGATGTGGAAGTCCCGGCTGGTCATCGGCAGCGCCGTCGGTGGCATTCGCGCCCAGATCACCGACGGCGTCGACGGCTTCCTGCTCCCCGATCCCAGTGACCTGCGGTGGCTGGGCCAGATCATCACCGCCGCGCTGGCGGGCGAGGTCGACCGCCAGGAGATCGGCAGAAGGGCACACCAACGGGTGCGCAGCGACTTCCTCCCGGACCGGGAGGTAACCACGACGGCGTCAATACTGGCGCCGGAAAGGATGGCAACACGATGAGTACGCACACCACGAGAGGACTGAGCCCGGCACAGGTCGAGACCTACCGCACCGACGGGTACGTGGTCGGCGACGGCCTGTTCCAGCCGGACACGTTCGTCGCACTCAAGGACCACTTCGAGCGCAAGCTGGCGGCTCTGCCCGAGGGCGAGCGGCCCGAGGACATGGACGTGCCGCACTTCACCGACCCGGAGCTGTTCCGGTGGCTGCTGGACCCGGACGTGCTCGACGTCGTCGAGGGCGTGGTGGGGCCGGACATCGCCCTGTTCACGTCCCACTTCTTCTGCAAGCCGGCAGGTGACGGCAAGAGCGTCCCGTGGCACACCGACGGATACTTCTGGCGCGACATGATCGAGCCCGCCGGTCAGGCGATGACCATCTGGCTCGCCATCGACCCGTCCACTCTGGAGAACGGGTGCATGAAGGTCATCCCCGGTAGCCACACCAGTGGCGACGGCGATTACCGCCAGGTGTCGGACGACAACAGCGTGTTCGACGAGGAACTCGACCAGAACCAGGTCGACGCCGGCCGGGCCGTGCCGGTGCAGCTGCGCCCCAACCAGTACAGCATCCACTCGGGCGCGCTGGTGCACAGCAGCGAGGTCAACCGGAGCGCGCTGCGGCGGTGCGGCTTCACCATGCGCTATATCAGCACCCGGACCCGGTTCAACCACGACGGGATCGGGCACAAGCACCAGATATTCCTGGCCCGGGGCAAGGATCACGCCGGGAACACGTACGCCGACCCGGACCGGGCGCACCCCGAACTCGTGGAGTCGCGAGGGCCCGGCCAGAACTTCGTCGGCGCACAGCGCTGATTCCCACCCAACGCAAGGGCCGTGGCCAGCAAGGGCGCTGGTCACGGCCCTTCTGCTCGGTCGGCTCAACCGAGCAGTGGTCCGGCCGACCGTGCTGCCAACGTGACGCCGACGATCAGCACCAGCGTGGCCGTGACCGCCGGGGTGGCGGCGGCGAGTCTGCCGGAGAGCGCGCCGACGCGGTGCGCGAGGCGTCCGTGCAGGTGGACGAGGAGGAGCCCCGCCGCGGTCAGGGTTGCGGCCATCCCCAGGCCGTAGGCGATGACTAGGAGGACGCCGAACCAGGTCCGCCCCAGGGCCACCGCGCCGAGCAGCACGATGAGGGCGGACGGACTCGGCACCAGTCCGCCGGCCACGCCCATGCCGATCAGCCCTCGACGACGGGACGCGGCCCGATGGTGTTCGTGGCCGTGGGAGTGGCCGTGGGAGTGGCCGTGGGAGTGGCCGTGGGAGTGGCCGTGGGAGTGGCCGTGCGTATGACCGCCTGGGTCGTGGTGGTGCTCGTGCACCGGCATCTCGACCCGGATACGCCGTCGTCGGCTCCACCTCGCCGACACAACGGAGACGAGCAGGCCGGCGCCGATGACGCCGATGACGAGACCGCTGGCCACACCGAGCAGGCCGAGGAGCGTCTCCCCGGCGAGGCTGGACACGGTGGTGAGAAGCAGCCCGATGACGAGTACGCCACTGGTGTGGGTGGCGGTGACCGTGACACCGACGGTGACCGCGTCGCGGTAGGTGCCCTGCCGGCCGGCGATGAAGGCAGCCATCACGGTCTTGCCATGCCCAGGCAGCGCGGCGTGCGCGGCACCGAGCAGGAGGGCGAGCAGGATACCGAGCAGTCCGGCCAGGGGTGTGAGGCGACCCGACCCGACGAGATCGTTGAGGCGATCTCCCACCGCGCTCGTCGCACGGGTCAACGGACCCGCCATCGGGATCGCCGGCTCGGCCACCTCGCTGGTGGCCGTACCACCCGGGGCCGTCCGGAATGCGACGCTGCGTTGGTCGAGCGGGGAGGCGAGCAGATCGTCGGGGTACGCGCGCAGTTCGTCGCTGATGCTCGTCGTCGGAACCGACGAATCCCGGAGCCCCACGCCCTGACCGACCGCGGTGATCTCGTGCCAGCCGATCCGGTCGGACTGGTAGCCGTCCCGGAACGAGACGGTGGTGGGGGCACCGAGGTCGGCGGTGGCCGTGAGCCGGCACTCGGTCCGGCCGGTCTGGAGGTTCGCCGCGCCGGGCCGGTACGTGAACCCACCGCTGATGACCTGCCACGTGACGCGACGGCCGTCGATCTCAGTACGGAGGTTCTCGGCCAGATCCCGGCAGGTGGTGGCGGCATGACGGTCCCGCTCTGCCGGGCTGACCGTGCCGTCCCGGTCCGCGTCGACGGTGGCCCGCCGTTGCAGGGTGGGTATCTCCGCGTCGTCGAGCACCGCGGTGTCGTCGAGGCGATCCGGATACAGACGGAGACCGTGGTAGTGGTTGACGGTGAAGTTGCCCAACGGGTGGGCATTGGCCGGAGACATCGGGATGAGCGCGACCACCAGGGCCGCGAGCACCAGGGCGCAGCGTCGCGGCCAGCTCATACCGGGCCGCCGAGCGTGTCGAGGAGCGTGCGCGCGATCGGCGCTTGCAGGGCGTCGAAGAACGGGTTGATCGCCAGTGCGGTGCTCAGATCCCGGCGGGCCTGGTCCCGTCTGCCGATGGCGTCGAGGATCATTCCCCGGTGGTAGTGGAAGGTCGCGTTGCGCCAACCGAGTCCGGTCGCGATCTGGGCGTACTTCAACGCCTCGGTGTCGCGGCGGTTCCGGTGCAACGCCCAGGCCAGGGCGTCCGCGGCCAGCACACTGCGGCGGGACTTCCATTCGGCCTGCGCCTGTTGCAGCGCCTCGGCCGGTTGCCCGTGGTCGGCCAGGAAGGTCGCCGTGGCGAGGTGGTCGACCACGCCGTTGCTGGTGAACAACTGCCGGGCCGCAGTGAGCAGATCGTACTGCTGGACGGCCTTGTCCGGTTGCCCCGCCGCCTGGAGCGCGTCGCCGTACTCGACGAGCAGCTCGGGCAGAGGGAGGACCTGGGTGACGCGGTCATATCCGGCGAGGGCTTCGGCGGTCTGACCGAGGGCCGCCTGGGCCCTGGCCTGGCCGGCGTACAGCAGTTGGTAGTCCGGGTCGTGCGCGATCCCCTGCTCGTACTGGCGAAGCGCCTCGGCGGGGTCGCCGTTGTTGAACGCGAGTTCACCGAGGTAGTAGCGGCAGAAGGCGACGTCGGCGGGAGAGGCGGCATCGGCGAGCGCCCGGTGCAGGGCATCGCGGGCCTTGACCACCTGTCCGCGCTGTTCGAAGTCGTACGAGGCCCGCGTGAACGACGAAACTCCGGGCTCGACGTCCAGCATCCGCTGCAACGAGTCGCGCGCCTTCTCGTACTCGCCGAGTTGGGTCAGCGCGTCGACCAGCACCCCGTGGACGCTTCCGGCGGAGGGGTTGACCTGCTCGGCGCGGCGGCCCCAGTCGAGAGCGGTGCGGAAGTCGTGGCGGGCGTTGGTCAGCGCGGCCATCCCGACCATGGCCTGCCAATTCGCCGTGTCCTTGAGTTCGAGCGACTTCTGCAAGGCGCCCTCGGCCTTTGGGTAGTAGGCCGGATCGGCGGTGATCCGGCCCTGTTGGACATAGGCGGACCCGAGTCTCGCCCAGGTCGACCAGTCCCTGGGCAGATCCTTGAGCCGCTGCTGAGCGGCTTTGATGGTCGACTCCAATGCCCGTCCGCCTGCCTGGGGGTTGACCGGCCCGTTCGGCGCGGGCGCAGCCTGGTCGTGTCGTGCCGCGTCGCGCCAGTTCCACACCAGGGGGGTGCCGGCCAGCAGCACGAGGCTGGCCAGCAGCAACACGACCGGCAGACGTTTCAGCCCTCGGGCCGAGGCGGCGAGCCGCCGGACAATCCGAGCCCTCATGATCCAACTCTCGTGAACGTGGCGTAGGCGACGAGGTTGCTGCGGTAGCTACCGGAGCGGCGGTCGAAGTCGCCACTGCACGTGATCAACCTCAGCTCGGCCTTCCCACTCGGGGCGTAGACCTCGCCGGCGGGGAACGTGGTCTTGGCGTACTCGGCCATCCGGTAGACGGTGAAGTGGCGGACGACATTGTCGATGCCGCGGACCGCGATGTCGCTGCCCGCTCTCAGCTCCTTCAGCCGGTAGAAGACGGCCGGACCGTCCGCGGAGTCGACGTGCCCGGCGACCACCGCCGGCGGGCCGCCGGAGTCGCCGGGGCTCGGGCCGTTGGCGTACCAGCCGGCGACCTGATAGTCCGACGGGACGGTGAGGGTCCCGTCCGGGTTTCGGTTGAGGTCCACGAGTCTCGACCGGACACCGATCGACGAAATGGTGAGTTCGACGGGCTGCGCCTGCTCCCCCGGCGAGCCCACCGACGGCGCGGCTGCCGGCGGCAGCCCTGCTGCCGGCAGCGCCCGGGGCGCCGGGACGAGCGCCGATGTCGGCGTACCGGACGGGTGGACCGGCGCCGACGGTCGTCGTGCCGGGACACCGAGGTAGGCGACGGCCACCGCGGCGAGGCCGAGCGCCACCAGCCAGCCCGCCCTCTTGGTCAGCAGCGAACGACCGGACCACGGCGGCACCGAGCGGTCCATTGACCGTGTCCTTCCATCTCGGGCATCGGGATACCGAGCTGCGGTGCGACCAGGTCGGTCGCACCGCAGCTCCGGTGCATCAGTTGGTGCTGACCGGCGTGCCGGGCAGGCCATGCTGCCTGCGGCGTCGGGCGAGCACGAATCCCGCGCCGAGGAAGGCGACGGCACCGAGCCCGCTGGCGATCCTTACCCAGCCGGTCCCGGTGAAGGCGGTGCCGCCGGCACCGCCGGGAACGCCGCCGGACGGCATGCCGTCAGCGTCGATCTGGTTGACCCCGACATTGCTCGGCAACGCGAGGTACGGGAACGTGTTCCCGAACGGCACGTTGTTGACGTTGACCTTGTCGCCTGCGGCCAGGGCGGGCACCAGGACGCCGGTCTGGGCCGCGCCCTCGAACGCCTGGAGTTCGATGTCCACGACGTCGTCGGTGAGCCGGCGGCCGTTCGGGAAACCCTGGAGGTCACCGGCGAGTACGCCGAGACGATTCGGGTGTGCGGTCACCGGGACGCTCATGTTGAGACGCAACTCCTCGGCCGGCACGAAGTTCTTCGGGTCCACGTCGGCGTTGAGGATCTGCGAGTTGAGGTCGGCCTGGATCGGCGCGGTAGACCCGTCCAGCGTGGGCGCGTTCTTCGCGATGCCGGTCAGGAAGATCTCCACGAGATCGTTGCGCGGTGCCGCGGGTGCCGGGATCCCGTAGATCGCCTGGATCACCTGCGGCAGCTCCGGCTTCAGCACCCGGTTCACCAATGCCTGGTTCTTGGCGTCGTCGGCCGGGGTGCTGGCATTGAAGCCGTCCTTCTGATTCGCGGCCGGGACCAGCTCGTTGACCAGCGGGTTCCCCAGCCGCGAAACCTGGACCTGGTCGCCACCGCTGCGGGAGGACTTGACGTCCAGGGTCTCCTTTGACGTCGCACTCCAGATCCCGACCACCGGGTTCTTGGTGTCGTTGCGGTTGAGCGCCAGGGCGGACTTGGGCACCTGCAGGGCGACGGTCTGCACGTTGTAGCCGGCAAGCGTGTCCTGGCCGCGTTCGGAGAGGTTGGCTCCGTAGATGAGGTCGAAAACACGCAGGTCCAGGAAGAACGGATCCTCGGTCTGCCCGGCGTAGGTCACTCCACCGCCGTCGATCGGCGTGATGGCCTGGCTGCGCAGCTTGCCATAGTTCGGCATCGACGCGGGGCCGACGTTCGACGGGGCCACGATGGCGTCAGTCACCAGCTCCCGGGAGCCGTGTTCGGTGATCTCGGTGAGGGTGTACCGCTGCTTGAACAGCAGCGTCGGGTCGGTCAGGTTGTTGACCACCCCATTGTTGTAGAGAAACGTGGTGCCGTCACGCTTGTCGTCGTTGGTGAAGACCCAGCGGTAGGTGATGTCCGCGACGGCGTCCCCGTCGTTGTCGATATTGATGTCGTAGTGGGCGTTCGTCTGGAAGTAGTAGAAGTTCGGGCCGCCGTTGGGTTCCTCGAACGGCAGCCAGTTCGCGATCAGCGTGACAGTGTCCTGCTTGTCCGGGCTGACAAAGGCGTACACATCGGTGTTGTCGACCTTCGGGTCTCCCGCGATGAGTGGCGCCTCCCGGTGGCTCGACGCGTCTGCGACGTCGCTGACCAGCGCCGTTCCGCCCGTGCTCGCGACCACGGCGAGGGCGGCGGCGGCCGCACCACACGCCATGGGCCCGCGGCCCAACCCGAGCAACGTTCTGCTTCGTGCCATGTCCGACCTTCCCCCGTGACCACACCGACTCAGGCGGCGACTGACGAGATTCATTCAAACCGTCAGAAGCGCCTTGACCTGCGGAAACGCGGCAAAAGTGGACGGGGAACCCGCGATCGGGTGAACGTTGCTCACTGCCGGGTGTAGCCCGCCCCTCGGGCCGGGGCCCAACCCGGACGAGGGCGTACGGCCACGGGGACCCGGCCCCGGGGACGCACGCCCTCGTGAGCGTCGTACGGGTCAGCGGACCACGCCGATGCCGGTGAACGACCGGTCGTACTCGGTGAACGACTGGTTGTTGTACGGCCCGTAGATCCAGGTACGCAGCGAGTTGGCGGCCGTGTCGACCTCCACCAGGCGTACCGGATTGGTGGTGTTGGAATGGAACGTCTGGAGGAACGAGTAGATCTTGTTCCCGTTGACGCCGGTGTCCACCCGGTTGGCGGCGATGCCGACGTGCCCGGAGAAGACGAACCGGATGTTGGCGTACTGCTTGATCAGGTTGTCGTAGAGGTACTGCGGGCTGGTCGCACCGTACGAGGCACTCTGCTCGATGTTGGCGTTGCCGTCGATGAAGTCGTGCGTGACGACGATGACGTTGTGCCGAGGGTGGGCGAGAACGACGTTCTTGGCCCAGTTGACGGCCTCGACCCGGGGCCAGAGTTCGAGGGTCAGCACCATCCACTGCACGCCACCGGCCTCGAAGGTCGAGTACGAGTTGTCGACCTTGCCGGCCTCGAACTGCCCCTTGACCGCGCCGTACTGGCTGACCGTGAAGTACTGGTTGAACACGGTGGTGTCGCGGACGAGCTCCCGGGTGTGTGCGGGGTCGCGGGCCGAGCCGCCGACGCCGGTCGCCTGGGTGTCGTGGTTGCCGAGAGCCAGCGAGTACGGAATGCCCGCCGTCTCGATCGGGCGCATCGCGTTGCGGGCGATGACGTACTGGGAGTGGTCCGGGGTGTCCCAGTTGACCACGTCACCGGAGGACGCCACGAAGCGCAGGTCCAGCGCGGAACGGTTCTGCACCAGCCAGTTGGTGCGATTGAGGAACCGGGTGTCGGTGCTGTTCAGCACCTCCTGCTGGGTATCCGGCATGACCGCGAAGCTGAACTTCGTGTCGGTGGCGCCCGCGGTCTCCATCCGGGCGTACGAGATGTGCACGTTGCGGTCGCACGTGTCGGACCGGAAGTCGTTGATGAACTGGAGCTTCACCGAGTGCTGGCCGGCGCCGACCGCCGCGCCGACCGGGTAGGTGCCGTAGCTGGTCGCGCTGACGATGGTGGTCTGCCCGACGCTGACACCGTCGACCGTCACCTGCACGGTCGGCCAACCCTGGCAGTTGTCGCCGATGGCACCGATCACCACCCGCCCGGAGCCGGTGATGCTGGTGGTGGCGTAGCTGGAGTTGCCCCAGAGCGAGGCGTGCGTGCCGGAGGCGGGCACGGGCGTGCCGGTCGCCGTACGGATCGCTCCACCCACGACCGTGAACTGGGAAGGTTCGGCGGCGCTCGCCGTACCGCCGATGGAAACTCCCGCAGCCGCGGCCAGCGCCGACGCGGCCACCGCGACGAGCGCGAACCTGGATCTCTTGAGACGCACCGGTTGCCTCCCTTGACGACATAAGCCCATGAGCAGGGCATACACAGCCTAAAGAAGATCAGTGCGATATATGTGAATGCCTGACGGACACTTCGGATACCCGAGCTGTACTCAACCTTTCGGGGTTGCCTACCGATCCCGAGGGTTGAATAGAGCCGGGATCTCACGTTTGATCAGGACATGACCGTTCTTCCCATCAGGCTCGTCGGTGACCCCGTACTCCGGCAGGCGGCCAAGCCGGTCGAGACCTTCGACGCGGAGCTACGTCAGCTGGTCAAGGATCTGCAGGAGACCCTCGCAGACCGGAACGGCGCCGGCCTGGCCGCGCCCCAGCTCGGTGTGGGCCTGCGGGTCTTCGCCATCCACCCGAAGCTGTCCGACGGCGAGCTCGACCACCTGATCAACCCGGTGGTCACCTTTCCCGACGAGGAGGAGCAGGACGGCCCGGAGGGCTGCCTCTCCATTCCCGGCGTCTACCTGGACACGAAGCGTCGAGCGAACGTGGTCGCCACCGGCTTCAACGTGCACGGCGACCCCGTGCAGATCGTCGGGGCCGGGCTGCTCGCGCGCTGCGTTCAGCACGAGACCGATCACCTCGACGGCGTGCTGTTCATCGACCGGCAGGACCCCGAGCGCCAGCAGCGGCTCATGGAGACGCTGCGCGCGGCAGCATGGTTCGACGACCAGGAGGTCGTCATCAAGACCAGCCCACATTGACGGGTACGCCGGTGCCCGCCGGGAGGCCGGCGGGCACCGGGCTCCCCTCAAGATCCGCCGAATGGTACGGCTGACCCGGCTCATCCGGCTTCGGGGCCTCGGCTAACCCATCGACACCGGGCAGATGTTCATCGAGATCCTCAGTTAGAGTGCGTGCCTCTACCATCCCTTCCCGGAGTACACATGAATCGCAAGCAGGCCAGGTGGTCGCGTCTCGCGACGACAGCAGCGGTGCTGGCAACGGCCACTGTCTTCAGCACGCCACCGGCAGCTCTCGCCGCCGAGGCACTGCCCGACCTCTTCGTCTCATTCGACCGTGAGCCCGTTGCCGAGATCGACAACAGCGGGACCTCCATCGGCACGTACGTCTACAACTACGGCGAAGCCATCGCCACCGGGGTGACCGTCACCCTCGACCTGAGCAAGCTCTCCGACTCGGTCACCGCAACCGTGTCCGATTGGGACGACACCTGCAAACTGGCCGACTCCAAGGTCACCTGCACCGTCGGCGTCCTCGAGGCCGGTCAGATCGAGACGATCTACCCGCTGTCGCTGGCGAGCAAGACGGGTGCGAAGCCCGGCGACGCTGGCTCGGTCACCGTCACCATCGACGGCGCGGAAGACGACATGAACCCGGGCAACGACACCACGTCCTTCCCGGTCACGATCGTTCCGTCCGGCCCTGATCTGGTCGCAGCGGTGCAGAACGTGAACGACGAGAACAACCGGGTCGGCGCCGGCGACACCGCGCCGCTGTACGCCGGCGTCGGGAACGAGGGCGACACCGCCGCGACCAACTTCACGGTCCGGGTCAGTCTCCCCACCGGTGCGACGTTCGTCGAGCGGTACAGCGACTGCACCTACACCGACTACTACCCGAATGCCAAGGGCAAGCCCTACGTGTACGGCCCCAGTGAGGTCAGCTGCGTCGTACCGCTGACGCTGGAGCCCGGCGACGGCCTGCTGCTGTTCGACGACGAGACCGGCGAGTCGCTGTTCAACCTGACCTTCGGCCGCAACCTGGACGGCCCGGCCGAGCGGTGGGGCTTGTTCGACGTCGCACTGGCCGGGCAGGAACGCGCGGCGAAGAACAGCCACCGCGCCAAGGGCACCGGGGCATCGTTCACCGATGCCGTCCGTGAGCTGCAGGCGAAGGGCGCGAAGGCCGACCTCAAGAAGCAGCGTGCCGCGCAGCGCGAGCTCGACGAGTCGGACAACTACGCCGACTTCGCGATCTGGACCAAGAAGAACACCCTCGACATCTCGGTCACGGCCCCGGCCGTGAAGGGCGCTGTCGGTCAGACCGTCAACCTCGCGTACGAGATCGTCAACAACGGTCCGTCCGACGGCGGCGGCCCTTCGGTGCTCATCACCGCGCCGACCGGCACGGTGCTGCTGCCCGCCGACTGGTGCTACACCGACGGCACCGAGCACGAGCAGCTGCCGGAATCGGCGAAGCTCCGGTGCAACTACGAGAGCGAGTTCCCGAGCACCGCGTCCGGCTGGGGCCGGATCAAGGCGACCGTCAAGGTGAAGATCAAGTCGACTCCGGGAACCGACGGCACGATCGTGGCCCACAGCGTCACCGAGGCGACCGAGTCGAAGCCCGACAACAACACCGCCCGGATCGTCATCAACACCGGTACCGCCGGTGGTGACGACAACGGCGGCTCCGGCGGCGGCCTTCCCGTCACCGGCGCCCCGGCCGCCGCCCTCGCCGGCGCGGGTGCAGCGGTGCTCGCACTCGGCGCCGTGCTGCTCGTGATGTTCCGTCGTCGCCGTCTGGTGCTCCAGGCCCCGCGCGACTGATCCAGCAACAAGCAGCAACGGTAGGGGTGGGCCGAACAAGGCCCACCCCTACTGCTCTTCATCCAGGCAGCGCCGGCCGGGAGCCTCGATAGGCCGCGTCGCGGGCAGCAGCATCCGATACGCCGCTTTGGTGGGCTTTTATCCCTATACGCTGGCGTCAGCGCGGGCTGACTGAGGGATGGTGCATGCGGGTGAACGGGGCTGAATCGCTGATGCGGACGCTGGTGGACGGCGGCGTGGAGGTCATCTTCGCGAATCCGGGCACCACCGAGACGCACATGGTCGGGGCGATGGGTGCGGTCCCGCAACTGCGCGGAGTGCTCACCGTCTTCGAGGGCGTGGCCACCGGCGCCGCCGACGGTTACGCCCGCATCGCGGGCAAGCCCGCGGCGACGCTGCTGCACCTGGGCCCCGGATTCGCGTACGGCCTGACCAACCTGCACAACAGCCGACGCGCGAACTCCCCGGTGGTGAGCATCGTCGGGGATCACCCGACCTACCACAACGTCTACGACCCACCGCTGACCTCGGACATCGCTGCCCTGGGCGGTTGGCTGCGCGGCTCGGTCCGCCGCCCCGAGAACGCCGCCGGCACCGGAGTCGACGCCGCCGCCACCCTGGCCGCTGCCCTGGAATCACCCGGGCAGATCGCCACCGTGATCATGCCCGCCGATGTCGCGTGGAGCGACGGTGGATTGGTCGCCGCCCCAGTGGCGGTCCGGCCGGCACCACCGGTGGCCCAGGACGTGATCGCACGGATCGCGGAGGTCATCCGCAGCGGTGAGGCGACGGCCCTGGTGATCGGAGGACCGGCGGTCCGCGAGGCGGGTCTCTGCGCGGCGAGCCGCATCGCAGCGGCCACCGGCGTCCGGGTGCTCCAGGAGCTCTACTCCAACCGGCTCGAGCACGGCGCGGGCCTGCCATCGTTCCCTCGGATGGGCTTCTACCCGGATCAGGGCGCCAAGCAACTGGCCGGGGTAGGCCACGTCATCACCGCGGGCGCCAAGGCCCCCGTCTCGTTCTTCGCCTACCCCGACAAGCCGAGCTGCCTCGTCCCGGAGAACGCGCAGACGCACGTCCTCGCCGAGGTCGGCCAGGATGCCGTCGCCGCGCTCGTCCAACTCGCCGACCTGGTGGCACCCGACACGGCTCCCACCGTCAACAAGCCCCATCGCCCGGCGCTGCCCAGTGGACCACTCACCCTGCAGAGCTGGACCGACGTCGTCGCCGCCCTGCTACCTGACAGAGCGATCGTGATCGACGAAACGGTCAGCTCGGGCACCGCTCTGGCCGCCGCCACCGAGGGCGCACCACGGCACGACGTACTCATGCAGTGCGGCGGCGCGATGGGCGACGGCATGCCCCTGGCTGTCGGTGCCGCCGTCGCCGCACCCGACCGGCCGGTGGTGGCACTGGAGTCCGACGGCTGCGCCCTGTACACCGTCACCGCGCTCTGGACCCAGGCCCGGGAACAGTTGAACGTCACCACGGTGATCCTCGACAACCACGCGTACGCGATCCTGCGCGCCGAGTGGGCGTACTTCACCCGCAGTCCCGGCCCCGAGAACCCGGACTCCAATCCCATGTTCGACCTGACCAACCCGACGATCGACTACGTGAAGCTGGCCGAGGGTTTCGGCGTACCCGCCAGCCGCGCCACCACCGCCGAAGAGCTGGCGGAGCAGTTCTCCCGGGCGATCGCCGAGCCCGGGCCGCACCTCATCCAGGCCGTCATCCCGGCGGCGGCCTGACGCTCCCGGGGCCAGGCCTCAGCACGCATGGTTGGCGACGAGAGCGTCGGCTGCACAGGCACCTACCGCACGCCTCCGGTCGCGGTGCGGCAAGTCGGATCATGTGCCGCTGCGCTCGAATGCTGGGAGGCCGCCAACCGCACATTGAGACAGCGATTGTGCTCTACGTCTCAGCCCGAGGCCACGACCAGGCACTTTCGAAGATCCACCTAGGTTACTCGACGGTAGATTGCCTGAGGCCGTCCCAGTCAAGCGAATCTTAAGCCCGGCCGATAAGTATCCCCACAAGACAGACAAATTGCCCTGACTGCATCGCACCCACGCGGCCAGGACGTGGAGTAGGCCCGAAGAATCCATCAGAAGGCAGCGGGGCACCGGCGCACGCATCGGAAGACGGGCGACCTGCTCGCACAAGCAGGCCGCCCCGTTGCCTCCCAACTCCCGTGATGGAACTTGGAGGGTCCTATGACTGTACGGAAATCTCCCGCTGCTCGGGGCAGGAGAATCAGGCACACGTCGTCCATCCGTGATCGGATCGCCCAGGGCTGTACGGCCGTGGCCGGGGCCAGCCTCATCGCGATCGTGACCCTCGGGTTGACCGGCGCCGCCGCCCACGCTCTCACTGCGGCCGGCGGCATCGGGTGCGCCTCGCTCACGGTCCTTGGTGTCTACTTCGGTCGTCGAGCGTGAGGTCTGCCCGCGGCGGTCTCGCCGCCTCAACCGCTGGCCGATAATGCCCATTCCGGTCGATCGGCTGGCCGCCGCCTGGGATGTCCTCAGGTCGAGCGGCCAGCCGAGCCCCGTAGCGGCGGCCATCCACCACGCCGAGGGCCCAAGGACTACCGGGGAGGTCCGGAGCACGACGTGGGTGGGACTGGCCTTCCCGGGGTTTGCGGGCGAGTGCCACGCTGGTTGAACTGTCGACCTGGCTGGAGATCCCCCGTGCCGCAGCAGCGGAAACGACCACCTCGCAGGCGCCGGACCCGGGCTGATGAGGGCGAGCAGGGCAGCACGATGCGGCTCTGGCTAGCCCAGCTCGGGCCTGCGGTGGTGCTTGCCGCGCTCGGCTATTTCTTCCATGCCCTCCTGGCACTCGTGTACCGGTCGTTTTACACCCAGCTCGGCGTGTCCGCCGCCGAGGTGGGCCACGACTCCTCAGCCTTCGCGAGCAACCCGGTCGCGATCAACGGCCTCGCAGTCGGCCTGGTGGTCGCGCTCCTACTGCCGGCGGTCTCCGGATACCTATCCGTCCATGGCCTGCAACGCACCGCACGCATCGACCACGTCGTCACGCTGGCCTGCCTGGCTCCCGCCCTGCTGGCCGCAGTCGCTGCCGTACTCGACGACCGTCTCCTGCGTGCGGTCATCGCTTTCGCCGCGCTCAGTGCGGCTGCGGGCGTCACGGTCAGGCTGGGTTCTGCGTTCGGTCCCTATCTGATGCTGATCCCGTGTTCGGCCATGCTGATGTCGCTGGTTTCGGTCAGGGCCCTGCACGCGATGCTGCAAGGTCCGATCCTCGGGGCCGCCGTCGTTGTTGTCCTGGGCATCCTGACCGTGGGCATTGTCGCGGCGCAACGGCGGACGGCGCAGCTCGGTCGTCCCTTGGGCGAGGCGTTCCCGCTGCGCTGGCCGGGAGCCCCGGCGCAGCAGATGGCGATCACGTTCACCGCCATCGCACTGCTGACCCTCGGCGGTATCTGGTATCTCCTTCGGCTGGACACTGCCGCCACCCGCGCCGCCGAACAGGTCCGTACCTACGGATACGTCACTGACCCGCCTGGCGAACTGGACCTGAGCGTCCGCCCCATCACCGTGCGGCTACTCACCGACAAGGATCCGCTGAACCTGTGCAGCACATCCGATCCGGTCGCTCTCACCCAGCTCAATCGGACGCCCGGGGACGCGCTGGTCCTTGTCCGGCGCCTGACGCCGGGTTCCCTGACTCCGGCCACCGATCGGGAGCTGGTCATCATGCGGCTGCCCGCCGCGCAGTATCTCGTGGTGCAACATCTCGCTCTGTGGAAGCCGTCGCCAACGACGCACACCCGACGCAGCGATGGCCCGCCGAAGCCATGGGCGCTCAGCGCATGCGCCCCCGATCAGTAGGGGATCGCGCGACCGGATTTTGCTGTCTGATCCGGTTGGCAAGCGGTCTCAGAGCGCCTTAGACGAAAGCAGGGCATATAGCCAACTGGCTATATGCCCTGCTCAAGTAGTGCGCCCGAAGGGACTCGACCCCCTAACGAACCTCGCCGCCGTCCGAGGTGACGTCTCGCGCGAACTAACCGGCGCCTCGTTGACGCCTGCGGTGCGTCGTGTGAGGTCGGCCAGCGTTGCCTCACTGGGCAGGTCGGCCAAGGCGCGGGCACCCAGCCATGGGCCGGCTGCGGCGCCGAATGCTCCCAGCAGCACCGCGATGAGCACCACGGCGACCACCGTAACGGGACGGCGGTCGGGGAGCGCAGACCACCGACGCACCCCCGTGACGATCAGGCGCGCTTTACGGCCAATGGTGGACGGGGAAACACTCATCCGCCTCTTCCTGCCGGGCGCTGCGGTCTGCCGGGCAGTCCATTCGGCACGACCGATACAGTACAGGGTATCGTCACTTAGCGTCGACCGTGCGAAGATCGACAGGCAGCAGGAAGTAGCGTCGTGGGCCCGCTTCGCTCGCCGGGCGAAGCAGAGCACCTTCCGCGCCCCTTTGACCACGGGCGACCGTCGGGATGGGAGGCATCACTAACAGTAATCGCCGGCGATGTGGGCCCGTGAGTGCGTGATAAGTTGCGTCGATGAGTCAGGTTTCCGCTGGCGGCGCCGCAGCCGAGCACGTCATTAGGGTTGCTAGCTACTACGACTCCAACACTCGGCGCTTTCTGCGCTTCGGCGAGACGAACGATGCCATCCACCGCGGCGTATGGATGCCGGGCGTAACGAATGCGGCCGAAGCCGGGGAATTGATCAACCGCATGGTGGTCGAGCGCCTAAGCGGCCATGTACCAGCGGGCGAAGGACGAGTGCTCGATCTCGGCTGCGGTGTTGGCGCGACGGTGGTCCGCATGGCGAAGGCAACGAACGCTCACGTGACTGGAGTGACAATCAGCCGGGTGCAGGCTGAGATCGCCGAGAAAAGGTTGACGGCCGAAGGTCTAACGGAACGCTGCCACATTGTCTGCGATGACTTTGCCCAGCTCCCGGCCGAGCCGCGCTACCACGCGATGGTTGCCATCGAGTCCATGGTGCACTCGCCGTCACTGGCGAACTTGATCTCGTCGTTGGCCGCACGCCTTCATCCGGGAGGTCGTCTGATCGTGTGCGACGACTGGATGACCGACAAAGATCGCGGACTGCCCGCTCGTGAGCGTTGCCTGGACCAGTTCCGCGCTGGCTGGCGCATTGGCAGTCTGCACACGGTGCCTGAGTTGGCCGACATGAGCCAGCGTGTGGGACTGCGCCTTCTCGAGGACTTGGATCTCACGTCCTATCTGCGCCTGGGACGGCCGCGTGACCGTGTGATCGATGTGGTCCTAAGCGCCACGGGCGCACTGCCCCGGGTTCACGATCGCCTGGTCGAGACGCCGTTCTGGGCCAACATGATCGGTGGGTCTGCGCTCCAGGCCGGGCTGTCGCAGCGCTGGATGGAGTATCGCCTGCTGGTTCTCGAACGAGTTTAAGGACGTCTCGCAACCCTGGTATCCGGCTGCTGAGGACGATCACCGAGGACACCTGGATACAGGTGATCACCGCAGCCCACGCTGCGCTCGCTTGGCTGAAACCGGCGTCGCTCCCGGTCGTCGAGCTGGACTCGCCCGCGATGGTCCGCCGCGTCCTCGACAGCCTGTGCGTACGTCTCGACGACAAGCCCGCGGCTGCCCCACCGTCCAGCGGAAGCGGGCGACGTTCTACAACGGGCTCGGGTACGCCGTCGAGCTGGAGCTGATCGCCTCCAACCCCGTCGACCGGGTGCAGTGGACCCCTCCCGAGGTCGCCCAGTCCATCGATCGGCGCGTGGTGGGGAACCCGGCCCAGGTCGCCACGCTGCTGGAGGCGGTGAAATCTTTCGGCAAACGCGCCGACAAGGATCATCGCGTTCTTTGGCTGTCTCTACAACACGGGGATGCGCCCCTCGGAAGCCGAAGACCTACGGCGTGAGGACTGCGACCTTGCCGGCCGGTGCGCCGACTGCGGGGCCGACTTCGACGACCCGGCCGCGGTCAAGCCCGCCCGGTCCTGCGACCACGAGAAGATCGAACATCGCTGGGGCCGCCTGTTGCTCGCCGGCACATCGCCGCGCGCCGGGTCGCACTGGACCGATGACGGCGGCTCCCACAAACGGCGGGGACTCAAGCACCGGGTAGGGCTGAGACTCGTACGGTCCCGATACCGCCCCGGCTCGTCGAGCTACTGCGTGCGCACGTCGACAATCACGGGATCGGCCCGGATGGCCGGCTCCTCCGGGGCCTGCACGGTGGGCCGCTCTCCGAGTCGGTCTACGACCGGTGGTGGAAGCTCGCCCGGGAGAAGGCGCTGACCGAATCGCAGGTCGCCTCGCCGCTCGTCCGCTGGCCCTACGACCTGCGGCACGCGGCGGCTTCGCTCTGGCTGAATGCCGGCGTCCCGCCGACGAGGTCGCCAGACGCCTGGGCCACGGCGTCGCCGTCCTGCTCCGCGTCCACGCCAACAGCACCGACGGCGGAGACACCATGAACGACAAGATCGGCGACGCGCTCGGATGAGCATCCTCGGTTGACTGCTTCCGGCTGTGGGCCCCAGGCCAAGCGCCGATCTTCAGCCATGACGTCCGCACTGCCGTCTTCGGCTCGTCTCAAGGGGTAGGGACCGGAGCCAGAATCCTTCCGGATGGCTGTAAGGAACCGTGGCTGCGGCGACAAGTATGGGTGTGAGACCACCACCTGGAGGATCGGTGCCGGATGTGCGGAGGACGACCGCCGACCGTGAGCGCCTTGCTGACTTGTTCCGTCGACACGGCGACGCGGTCTTCGCGTATGCCAATGACCGACTGGGCGGTGATGATGCGCAGGACCTCGTTAGCGAGGTGTTCGCCGTGGCATGGCGGCGCTTGGCAACCATCAAGGAGGGCCAGGAACGGCCCTGGCTGTTCGGGGTCGCGCGACGTCTGGTGTTGCAACATCGGCGCGGTCGCGCAGTTCACGCGGCGTTGCAGGCGCGTCTGCACTCTCAGTCCCAGGATGAGACTGAGTACGGTCCGTCCACCTCCCAACGAGTGGACGTGATGGCGGCATTGGCGGAACTGCCAGAGATCGATCGCGAGGTGTTGCTACTGCGGTACTGGTACGACTTCAACGGCAGGGAATCGGCGAAGGTGCTGGGGTGCACGACGGCGACGTTCGCTGTGCGGTTACACCGGGCTCGGCGCCGCTTCGAGGACGTATACGGGCATCGGCGGGTGGAGCCGAAGCCGTTTCTCGTCGGCGATCTCACCGGATACACGAGGGGGCTGGAGTGAAGCACTACGACGCAGAGACCGAAGACCTGATTAGTCGCGTCCGGCCCACCGCCGAGGTCACGTTCACGACAAGCCCTCAGGGCGAGGCGATACTCGCCCGCCTTCTCGAATTGCCGCAGCAGCCCGAGAAGAGCTTCCGGAAGAGGCGCTTGGGGGTCGTTGGAGCGGTTGCCGCCGCGACTCTGGCTGCTGGTGGTGCGACCGCCGCAATCGGTGGTTATCACGCGCCTAATGCGCCGCCTGAGGCAATGCCTGCAAATGACATGGCCTTTGTGTGCGCCACAAGCGGTATGCACCGGATGGGGGAAACGGCTGCGAGAGTTGGCGAGGCTCCGATCGATGCATGCCGGAGGTCGTGGAGCCGGATCTTTAGCATCAAGGCACCATCCCACCTGTATGCCTGCGTTCAACGTATCGAGGCGATTCCTTTAACGGGCGGTAGCGAGACTTCCTCTCCCGAGACGAGGTGGGGGAAGCTCGTGTACGTCATCGACGGCGAGCAGTTCAAGAACGCACCCGAGACGTGCGGATCCGTCAAGATGTTCGTAGCGCCGGCAGGCGACTGAACGGCAGCTGGCAGTGATCAACCCTGGCCCTGCGCCGATCACGGTTGTTGCAGTTACCGGGGAACGGGCCGGCGTGCTGGTGCTTGGTACCGGCAAGTCTGTGTTGCTACGTCCCGGCGGTACCGGCTGGGTCGAAGTCAAGCTGAGCCTCGAATGTGCGACTGCGTTCGGGACTGAGCCTGTGTCGATGCGACTGTCGGTCGAGACCGCCGACCGGCAGGCGAGAGAGGCCATCTATCCGGTCGCTCTGGCGGGGAGCGTCTGGCACCGTGGCGCTGAACGACCGTGCGAGCACCTCCTTCGAGACGGCTAAGCGCGTGTTTTAGAAGTCAGGATCGGCTGGTTGGCCGCCCGGGGTAGTCACGGTCGGCCAACCAGATCGTAAGGTCTTTAGCGATCGCGGAGAGGGCAACGCCTTCACCCAGTTACGAGACGTCCCTTAGTCTTAGGAATCTTCAGAAGATCTCCTCGTCGGGCAGGCACGGGCGGGCCGTGCAGCCTCCCCGGCGGAGATCTGGTGGGGCGTCCACTGGGTGTGCGGCCCGCAATGAACCTCGGCGACGGCCCACCGGGACGGGTCCGCGTGTGGCAGTGGAATCGGCGGTCGACCTGGAGGACAGGACTGCGGTCAGTCTTCGCCGAAGTTCGCGTTTGACCACTCTCCGTCACTGGCAGCCAAAGCCGACGGCAGTGGTGCCACCAAGGTGGCACCAAAAACGCCTCCCCGGTTGACGATTGTCGATGGCCGGAGAGGGGTTTCCCTGCTCAACCGCTGTGCGCCCGAAGGGACTCGAACCCCTAACCTTCTGATCCGTAGTCGTCCCTTGTGGGCAGACGCTGCGACCTGCGGAAACGCAAGATCGAAAGCCTGGATACCGACGAGGGTTAGAAGGTTGCGAAGCCCCTCCGGACGCGACGATCACCGTCTGTAACGATCTGGACTACAAAGATCCCTTACGCCCTACGGCCCGAGGCGCGGGAGGGCTTCCCCGAGCCCTTCCGGATGGGGGCAGGCTCCCTACGACCTGGAGAGACGGCCGGAGCGAGCTTCCGGAGACCGGACGGCTGGACGAAGAGTTCTCGCCGAGCTACCGCCTCGCCCCGGGCGTCCAGCTCGTACCCCTCGATCCAGAGCCACCCGTCGTACGTGATCCGGTCTTCGAGTACGCGGATGAGCCGGAAGAGGAACGGCCGCGAGAACTGAACGCTGGCCGCCTGCGTGATGTGGAGGAGGTCACCACCTTTGAATGGGGGCACGACCCACCGCCCGTCGCCACGCTGAGATTCGCGCTCGGGCGAGATCGACGTTTGGGCACCCGTCCGCACACTCGGGGCACTTGTGTTGACGGTGGGAGTCGACTGTGGTCCAGGCCAACTCAACGAGGAACGGCACCCGCCTCACCGCTCCCCCTCCTGCGGCCAGTGGCCTCGGTTGATCGGGATCTTGTGGCGGGAGCGGCAGGGAAGCTCGTTCCCGCAGCGGCAGACGTACCGCCACCGAATCCATGACCAGACCGGGCGGTGTCGACGGGCGAAGGCCAACGCCGTCGCCAGCAGGTAGTCGTCAAACCGGACTCTTCGCACCAGACCTCCTACGGTCGGTCACCTCTTCCCACCGACCGTAGTCCTACTGGTATAGCTCGTATAGTAAGTTCTATCAGTACAGTACGTCTTGCTAGTACCCTACGCCTCGCCCGTCTGAGGCGTCCATAAGGTTCCGACCATGGTTGACGAGATGAGCCCGGTAGCGCTCTACATCCAGGTAGCGGATCTCCTCACCAAGAAGATCGAATCCGGGAAGCTCAAGCCTCGTCAGCCGCTCCCCTCCGAGGCCCACCTCCAGCAGGAGTACGGCGTAGCTCGCGGCACGGTCCGAGCGGCTATCCGCCTGCTGCGGGAGCGCGGTCTCGTCGTAACCCTCCCGGCTCGCGGGACGTTCGTCGCCGAGAAGCCGTAGCCCTCACCCCTCCCGGAGTACCCCGGAGACGAGGCAGCCCCCGAGGCGTACGCCTAGCGGCTTCCACGCACGGGTCCGGGGCTACCGTCGAGGGCTAGACGCAACGCCGTTCAGTTAAGCGGTTGGGCAGATCGTCAAGGCGTGTCTAAGGCGTAAAGCAGCGGAGCTCCGGTATAGAGGGTGGTCACTATAAGACGCCCTTGAACCTGGAGTTCCGCTGGCTGATCAGATTGCCATAACTCGGACGGTGAGGGTAGCCGCGGGGGTGTTCGCGCCGGGTCATCTGGGCGAACTGACTCGGCTGGTGCCGTTCGAGATGGTCGATGATGTCCTGGCCGTGACCAGGCGAACGCAGTCACGGATTCGGCTGTTGCCGGCCCGGGTCGTGATGTATCTGCTGCTCGCGGGATGCCTGTTCGCCGAACTCGGTCACCGGCAGGTGTGGTCCAAGCTGACCAGCGGGTTGTCCGGCCTGCCACTCGTGGCACCCACCGGCAGCGCCCTGCGCCAAGCCCGGCAACGTCTCGGTCCGCAACCGGTGCAGGCCCTGTTCGCTCTGTTGCGCGGGCCGGCCGTCACCAGCGCCGCCCAGGTGCGCTGGCGGGGTTTGCTACTGACCGTGGTCGACGGAACGTTCCTGACGGTCGCGGAATCGGCCGCCAACAGCTGCCGCTATGCCAAACAACGCGGCAACAACGGCGGTTCCGGCTATCCACAACTACGGCTCAGTGCCCTGCTGTCCTGCGGCACCCGCTCAGTGCTGGACGCCGTGTTCGACCCTGCTCGCTCCAGGAGGTCTGCCTCGTCGACGAACGCCGAGAGCTGGAGCAGCGTCTCCCGGTAGTTCTGCGCGGTGCGGGGCGACCGGTTGCGGATCTTGAAGTCACGCTCATAGGCGTTGAGGTAGAGCGAGTTGATCTTGGCCATGCACGGAGAGTAAGAAGGTATTCACAGTCCTGGCTAGACAAGAAAAAGCCCCCTAGCTGCCTTACGGCCTGCTAGAGGGCTGCCTGTGCGCCCGAAGGGACTCGAACCCCTAACCTTCTGATCCGTAGTCAGATGCTCTATCCATTGAGCTACGGGCGCTGGTGCTCAGCCAGTGTACACACCCGGCTTTCGCGCGGAGACTCCGGGATTCGAACCCGGGAGGGGCTTTAAGACCCCAACCGCATTAGCAGTGCGGCGCCATAGACCAGACTAGGCGAAGTCTCCCCGGTGGCCCTGCAGACCACCGCGCCCGAGAATACAGGTCACCACCCACGGGGAGCAAAGCGACTTCCGGGGTACGCCTCCTGAGCCCGTCGGCGCCCGTGTTTCAGCGCTGTGCGGCGGCGTGATCGCGACTACGCTCCATCGATATGCAGGAGCAGCCGCCCAGCGAGCCGACCCCCCGAGAGCCTGCTGACCGGGCACGCCGGCGCCCAACGCGGGCGACCTTCACCCCACCGCCGGCCGCCGAGCAGGCCCCGGAGAAGGCGGCACCGGCCAGCCAGCGCCCGCGACGGGCCAAGGCCGCCCCGCCGGTCCTCTTCCAACCACCGGACCCGGACCGGCCGCTGCCCCGGCAACCGAACCGCACGGCGGACACCGCCCCGAGCCGCACGGCGGACACCGCCCCGAGCCGCACGCCGGCCACCGCCCCGAGCCGCGCCCCGGACGCCGCCACGCGCGAAGACGCCGCCACGCGCGAAACGGCCGGCGCCGACCGGCAGGGCCCGCCGGACGCTCCGGCAACGGGAGACGTCGAGCAGTCGGACCGGCCGAACGGTCCTGCGAGTGCCGGGCAGCCGGGCAGTGCCGAGCCGACCGGCCCCATCAGCTCAGCGGTTGTGGCGGACGAGCCATCGTCCGAGAACGGCCCCGAGCAGCCGGTCGACCCACCGACCCGGGCGTCGAAGCCCCGGGCCAGCCGGACCGCCCCCGCCCGCAAAGCCACCGCCCGCAAGGCAGCCGGGACGCGGGCCGGCGAGGCACCTGCCACGGCACCGCCCGTGGTGGATGTGACCCCGAGCACTCCGGCAGCGACGCCGGCCAAGCGAGCGGCGACCGCACGCAAGTCGGCACCGAAGAAGGCTGCGCCGGAGACGGTCGCGCCGAAGACGGTTGTAGCGCCCGCACCGACACCACAGGCCGAGCAAGCCCCGGCCGAGCAAGCCCGAGCCAACCAGCCCTCGGCAGAGCAAGCCCAGGTCCAACAGTCCGTGATCGAGCAGACCACGGAGCCGTCCGCCGATCAGGTCGAACGGCAGGCGGAACCGACGTCTGCGCGTACGCCGGAATCGGAGCTCCGGGCGGTTACCGCCCGGCTGCTCGACCACCCGGGCTTCGCGCCGGAGCTGTTGGCTCTGGCTGCCGTGCGTGCGCTCGGGCCGGTTGCTGCCGACTGGGCCGAGCGGCTGCGGGCCCGTTATCCGGACGCCCCGGCGGACGGTCTGGCCCGGCTGGCCACCCGGCGGTTCGTGCGGTCGGCGGGCGCGGGCGGGGCGGCGGCCGCGTTGGCCGGGCTCTTCGCGCCGCTGGCCGAGCTGGCTTCGGTGCTGTGGACCCAGTCGAACCTGGTGCTGCACCTGGCGGCGGCGTACGGCCGGGATCCGGCGCATCCGGACCGGGCCGCCGAGCTGCTGGTGCTCACCCAGGTGCACCCGGACGAGGCGAGTGCGCGTACCGCCCTGGCTGGCGCGCTCGCGGCGGGCGACCCGGTCGAGGGTGCGTGGCCGCGGGCGGGGGAGGCCGCGTGGCGGTTGGCCGCACCGCTCACGGCGCAGGCCGGCGGGTGGCTGGTGTTGCGGCTGGCGTCCCGGCTGCTGCCGGGCGCGGCGGTGCTCGCCGCGGCGCTGGGCGACGCGGCGGCTGCCGATCGGCTCGCGGCCCGCGCGGTGGCGGCCTACCGACGCGACCCGGCGGATACCGCGGGCTGACCGCTCAGAGCCAGGTGAACCAGTCTCGGGGCAGCAGCGCGTAGCCGACGAAGGCGACCACGTCGAGCAGGGTGTGCGCGACGATCAACGGCATGACCCGGCGGGTACGCAGGTAGAAGAGACTGAACACGACGCCCATCACCGCGTTGCCGACGAACGCGCCGAAGCCCTGGTAGAGGTGGTACGAGCCGCGCAGCAGGGCGCTGGCCGCGATGATCGCGGCCAACCGCCACTGGAGTTGGCGCAGCCGGGTGACCAGGTAGCCGACCACGATCACCTCTTCCAGCACGGCGTTCTGCACGGCGGCGAGGATCAGCACCGGGACCGCCCACCAGACCTCGGGCAGGGAGGCCGGCACCAGCGTGGCGTTGATGCCGAGCTGGGCCGCCACCCAGAACAGGGCCAGGCCGGGCAGGCCGATCAGCGCGGCCAGGCCGGCACCGCGAGCCAGGTCCGGACCGGGCCGCCGGGCGTCCAGGCCGAGGGTCCGTGCCGGGTCGCCGGGATCGCGGCTGAGCAGGTGTACGGCGAGCAGCACCGGCAGTAGCGCGAAGACGATGCCGAGGAGCTGGTATGTCAGGTCCAGCCAGGGGCGGGCCGACGCCGAGGTGTTCAGTGACGCGGTCTGCTTGGAGAGCGGCCCCTCGGCGGTCAGCTTCGCGATGATCGAAACCACCGCGTAGACCGCGGACTGGCCGAGGGACTGGCCGAGGACCAGCAGCGTCTCGGTCCCCAGCAGCCGGCGGGACACCGGACGGTTCAGCTCAACGGTCACCGCACCACTCTGCCCGACGGGTGGCACCGGCGGCACTGCTGATCGGCGCGCATGAGCCGATCGCACATTCTGTGCGACCAGTGTGCACTCTCCGTGGAGATTCTATGGGCGCCCGATCCGCTGCCGTCTGGAGGAGGAGCGCCCGTGGACAACGTCGCGCGGTTGCTGAAGGAGAGCTGGACCCTCGTCGAGGGGGACCGGGACCGGCTGAGCGGCCACTTCTACGCCCGGCTCTTCCTGCTCGATCCCGCACTGCGGCAGCTCTTCCCGGTGCAGATGACCGGCCAGGGTGACCGCCTACTGGAAGCGATCATCACGGCGATCCACGCGATCGACGACCCGGAGAGCTTCGACGAGTTCCTCCGGTCGTTGGGCCGCGACCACCGCAAGTACCACGTGGCCGACCAGCACTACGTAACGGTGGGGGTGGCTCTGTTGGACGCACTGCGCAGCATCGCCGGCGAGGGCTGGGATCTGGAGTACGACCAGGCGTGGCGGGACGCGTACGGGGTGCTCTCGGCACGCATGATGGCCGGGGCGGCGGCCGATGAAGGGCCACCGTTCTGGCACGCCGAGGTGCTCACCCACGAGCGACACGGCCCGGACATCGCGGTGCTGACCTGCCGCGCGTTGCAGTACCCGCTGCGCTGGCGTGCCGGCCAGTACGTGAGCCTGGAGGTGCCCCGCTACCACCCCCGGGTGTGGCGGAACTACTCGATGGCGAACGCGCCGAACGACGACAACGTGCTGGAGTTCCACGTACGGGCCCCGGACGCGGGGTGGGTGTCGGGGGCGCTGGTCCGCCGGGTGAAGCCCGGACACCTGCTGCGGCTGGCCGCCCCGATGGGGTCGATGACCCTGGACCGCGCCTCCGAGCGGGACATCCTCTGCGTGGCCGGCGGAGTCGGGCTGGCGCCGATCAACGCCCTCGTCGAGGAGTTGGCCAGCTACAACCGGACCCGGTGGGTGCACGTCTTCTACGGTGCCCGCCAGGCTGCGGACCTGTACGGCCTGGCCCGGTTGCAGGAGCTGGTCGCCGTACACCCGTGGTTGTCCGTCACCCCGGCGTGCAGTGACGACCCGGACTTCGACGGCGAGCGGGGCGAGATCCCGGACGTGGTGGCCCGGTACGGCCCGTGGACCACGCACGACTGCTACGTCTCCGGATCGGCCCGGATGGTCCGGGCCACGCTTCGGGTCCTGGCCGCGGACGAGGTGCCGCCGCCGCACATCCGCTACGACACCTTCGGTGCCATCTAGACGTTCCTCCCCCCACACCGGGGCGCGTGCCCCTGCCCCCTGGGGCACGCGCCCCGGTCCCCCTCTTCGTCAGTAGCGCCAGGGGCGGCCGGTCTCCCGGTATTCCTCCACCGGCACCAGCGGTACGCCGGGTGCCATCCGGTCGACGTAGAGCCGGCCCTCCAGGTGGTCGATCTCGTGCGCGACCAGCCGGGCCATGCCGAACTCGAACGAGGTGATGATCCGGCTGCCGTCCCACTGGGCGTGTTCCACGTCCAGTCGCAGCGGCCGGGGCACGAGGCCGCGGTGGTCGAAGAAGGAGAGGCACCCCTCGTACTGCTCGTCGGTGTCCGGGGCCGCGTCGACCACCCGTGGGTTGAGCAGCACGACCGGCGCCGCCGACCGGTCCGGGGGCCGGACCACGGCCGCCGCCCGGCCGACGCCGAGCTGCGCCGCGGCGATGCCGACCCCCTTGCTGAACGGGTGCAGCTCGTCGAGTCGGACCAGGGCGGCGTTCAGCCGGTCGATCACGTCCCGGGCCACCTGCTCCTCGGCGGGCAGGTCGAACGGTCGGCCGGGCTGGCGGAGCAGGTCGGCACCGCGCTGGACGATGCCGATGCCGCGCATCCGGTCGCTGGGCCGGGCCCTGGTGCCGACCGGATCGACCTCCGGCTCGGTCTCCGGGCGAGCGCGGAAGCGCCACTGCATCCGGTAGCGGGCGTTGAGCGGCGGGTCGTCGGTGCGCCAGTCGAAGATCGCCCGGTCGCCCTCGTCGCGTCGCTGCGGCGCCGTGCGCAGCGGGCCCTCCTCCGCGGAGAGCGAGGTCTCCACGCCCCAGACCTGTGGGTCGAGCGCCGCCGGCAGGTCCAGGCGTACGGCGATCTGCCGGGTCGGCAGCCGTACGGCGCGCTGGAACCAGGGGCCCCACTTCTCCTGCCCGACGCTGTACGCGTACTCGATGGTGGCCCGGTCGCCGGGGTAGAGCGGGAAGCGCCTCTCACCGTTCTCGAAGAGCAGCCAGATCTCCTTGAACGCGTCCCGGTCGTGCTTGGCCCGCCAGTGCATCGGCTCCGGGTCGCCACTGCCGTCGTCCCGGTGGGCCTGCAGTTGCAGCTCGGCGAAGGTGAGCGGGTGTTCCCGGTGGTGCCGGTTGGAGCGGCCGGGGTCGTTGGGGTAGCGGTCGACGGCGACCCGGACCAGATAGCGGGTGACCGGCTCGGTTCCGGCGTTGTACAGCTCGCGGCGGATGACGCACCGGTAGCCCTTGTCGGTGTGGGTGAGGGTGGCGAGTTCCCGTTCCACGACGAGGCCGGTGCCGGGTGGTAACCACTGGCCGGGCAGGTGCGGCTCGCGGTGCGCTTGGCCGACGCGGGCGTGCCGCAGTTCGTCGTACTCCCGGTAGCGCTGCCAGATCGCGCCGCTGGCCTCCAGGACGGCTTCGGCGCGACGGGCGAAGTCCTCGGTTGGGCGGTGCCTGCGCCCCTCGACGTGGCTCACGTAGGACGGGTCGAACCCCATCAGGATCGCCAGTTGTTTCTTGGACAGCCCCCGCCCGGTCCGCTGTCGGGCGAGTTCGGCCGCGAAGGAGTCGGCAGCCCGTTCGAGGGGGGAGGTGGTCATGACTTCCTCGTGGCCGGGAGTATTAGTTTCACGTTCCGTGCCCGGACGCACACGCATCTGCCACCTTGCCGACACACCGGTTGACAATCCACCGATGACCGTCGATGCTGTGCCGGCGTTTCCCGGGGTCGGGGCGGGGTATGAGGCCGAAGCGGGTTGCCGCCGCCCACCCGACGGCCGCCGTGACCTGGACCGCAATCCGACAAAGGCCAGGCTTTCCTTAGACTTGCGGATGTGGTTAGGCTAGCCTTAGCTCAGGATGGCGGTGGCCGTCCGCCGGGGGACGCCCCCGGTCCGAGGGACGGGGAGGCAACCCAGGTGACTGCGGTGATGCCGAGGCGGGCCGTGACCGCCGCGCCGCTCGCCCCCGTCACCGCGGCGCTGCGGGCCATGTTCGGCACCGACGACCTCCCCGGGCTCGCCCGGGGCCTGCTGGTCGACGACGAGTTCGGCTGGGCGCCCGCGACCACCCTGATCGATGGCAGTCGGCTGCCGGAGCTGCTGCGCGCGGCCAGCCTGCGCTGGGGCGGCACGCCGCACGCCTGCGCCGCCCTGGCCTGGAAGTCGTACAGCTACTGGACGGCGCTGCCGGTCGTGCTCGGCTGGGCCTCGGCTCGACGGGTGCCGCTGCTCGACCCGTCCGACGTGTTGATCCACTTCGAGGACCACCGGCCGCTGATCACTCTGGGCCTGCGCCGCAGCACCACCGTGGCGGTGCTGCCGAGCGACCCGCTGGCGCTCTCCGACCACCCTCAGGTCCGGGTCGTCGCCGGCGAGGCGGAGTTGCTCGCCGTGCTGCGGGCCTCGCTGCTCGACGCCCACCTGGCACCGCTCATCGCGGCGATCCAGGCGGAGGTCCGCGTGGGCACCCGGACGCTGCTCGGCTCGGTCGCCTCGGGCATCGCGCACGGCATCCTGCGGGCTGCGGATGGCCTGCCCGGCTCGACCGTGCAGACCATCGACACCCTGCTCGGCGCGCTCGACCTGGCGGATCTGGTCGAGTTGGTGCCGGGGCCGACCGGTGAGCCGAGCGTGCAGCGGCGCACCTGCTGCCTCGCCTTCACCCTGCCCAGCCCGAAGGTCTGCCAGGGCTGCTGCGTCCGCCAGGCCTGACCCTCAGCTCAGTCGGTCAACGGCCGGACGTCCCACACCCACACCCCGCCGGTGAAGACCGGCTGGATCCCGGTCAGCTCGGTCATTCCCCGGCGCAACGCCGCCTCGTACTCGTGTGGGCCGAGGATGACCACGCCGGCCCGCCAGAAGCGCAGATCGTCGACCGCCTTCACCCGGCTCTGCGGCGTGATCGGGGGCACCGCGCCGGTACGCCGGATGGTGCCGAAGAAGCTGCTGGTGGGGCGGGGTGGTGCGCCGAACAGCGCGATCCGTGGCTCCTGCGCGTTGCCCCGGGTGTCCGGGCCGAGGAAGTACCCACGGGCCAGCGGCATGTCCAACCGGGTCTCCGCGGACCAGCGCAGCGGGTCGGCGTAGTTGGTGTCCGGCAGCGGCAGGGTCACCACACTGCGACCGCCCGTCACATAGGGACGCCAGGCCCCACTGGTCACGAAGGTGGGGACCGGATCGAGGCGGACCACGGGTAGCGGGGTCGGCAGGATCGGCAGCAGTGCCATCGTGAGCACGGTGGCGGTGGCGAAACGGATCTGCCGGCGGGCCGCCGGCTGCGAGTGTGCCAACTCCCGAGCCCGTTCGGCTCCGTACGCGAGCAGCACCCCGATGATCGGGGTGATCGCCAACGCCCAGCGGGTCGGCACCACCGAGTGCAGGATCGGCAGATTCTCCAGCAGCGCCCAGGGTCCTGGCACGCCGGTGCCCCGACCCGCGAAACGGATCTCCCGGCCTAACGAGAGCACCGCGAAGAACAGCCCGAGGGCGGCCAGCGCGAGCACCACCACCGAACGGCGCAGCCACCAGATGAGGGCGACCACCAGCACGAGCAGCGCCCAGCCGAAGAAGCTGTTCTCCTCGGTCGGGTTCTTGGCCAGGTTCGCCGCGGTGCGCGGGCTGCCGGCGAGCGACTCCCGGGAGTACGCGACGAACGACGCGAGGTCGCTGGAGTAGCCACGGATCAGGCGGGACAGCCCGGCGTACGCGCCCGGCCCGAAGAACTGCACGTACAGCGGGTACGCCAGCAGCAGCCCGGCGACCCCGGCGGCGACGGCCAGCCCGGCGAGGAAGGGCCGGGCCCGCGCGCGCAGGTCCGGCCGGCCGAGGGCGAGCGCGCCGACGATCACCCCGAGCCCGATCGCGGTCATCAGCAGGATCTCCAGGTTGAGGAACGCCTGCCAGACGATCATGATCGCGAGGAGCACCCCGTTGCGGAGCCAGCGCCCCGGCTCGCCGAGCCGCAGCGTCCGCCAGATGATCAGCGGCACCACGAACTGCGACACGATGTTCGGGTGGCCATTGGCGTGCGACACCATGGCCGGTGCGAACGCGCAGAATCCGGCCCCCAGCCACGCCGGCCCGCGAGTGCCGATCAGGACGCGGGAGAGCACGAAGTACCAGGCAGCGGCCGTGGCGATCATTCCAGCGGTGAGAAAGAGCAGGAATGCCGCACGTGGTCCGAGCAGCACGGTGACCGGCGTCATTGGCAATGAAATGGATAATACGGACGTGTTCGCCATCAGGTTGACGCCGTCCGGGACGTTCATCTGGTCCGAATGGAATGGGTACGCGAATTGCGTGACGACGCGTGCACCGTGCGCCATCATCCATTCGAACTGTGACTGATCGGAACGGTTGTCACGCACCCCACTGCCGGGCTCCAGCCACAGCCGCCCGGTGACCCAGAAGCCGAGCACCACGAAGCTCAGCACGGCGGCCAGGTCGGCCCACTTCCCGCTGCGCGCCGTCCGGGCACGGTCATCGACCCCCCGTACCGACGACGCGGCGGCCGGGCCATCGCTGGGCGCGTCCGGTTCGGGAGTAGTCATGACAATTCTGAGGGTAGTCAGCGCATGGCGCTGCCGTGACATGTTTCGGGGTACTGCCGTACCATGTGCCGGGTTCGCCGACCGCCGATCACGTGCCCACCCCCCCGACCGCAATTCGGCCACCCCGCTGCCCCGATTCTTCTGCCATCCGAGCGGATGATTCACTCTGTCGGTCCAGGCACGGGTCGAGTTCATCTGTGAGGAATCGACGCATGGCAGAAATCACTGGGGACCAGCGCGTCCAGTCCGAGGTGCTGGAGGGCCTGGCGACCGCTGTCAACCACCGTCGCTGGTTCGTCGAACTGGCAGTGCCCCACCTCGGTGACGATCCGATCGAGATCGGCAGCGGTCTCGGTGACTACGCGCTGGAATGGTCGCAGCTACTGCCCCGGTTCACCGCCACCGAGGCCGATCCGGACCGGCTGGTGCAGCTCAAGGAGCGCCTCGCCGCGCAGCCGAGCATCGATGTCCGACAGATGCTGCTGCCGCACAACGATCGGGGCGACTACAGCGCGGCGGTCTCGTACAACGTGTTGGAGCACATCGAGGACCACGTGGGCGCGCTGCGCAGCATGCGCGACCTGGTCCGGCCCGGCGGCGCCGTGATCATCATCGTGCCGGCGTTCCAGTTCGCCATGAGCCCCGCCGACATCGCCACCGGGCACGTACGCCGCTACACGAAGAAGACGCTCGGTGCGGCGATGACCGAGGCGGGCCTGACCGTGGAAAAGATCCACTACGCGAACGCGCTGGGGTTGCTCGGCTACTTCATGGCCACCAAGGTCTTCCGGCTGATGCCGAAGGAGGGCCCGATGGTCAAGGTGTACGACACCCTCGTGCTCCCCGCCACCAAGGCCGCCGAGCAGGTCCTCCTCCCCCCGTTCGGCCAGTCCGTCTTCGCCGTGGCCCGCGTCCCCGCCTGAGCCGCCGCCCCGCGCGATCTTGCACCTGCTGCCCCTACTGCCGACAACATGTGCAAGATCGCCGGGCGCGGGGTCAGTCCTTGATCTGGTACGTGGGGCGGATCACCGCTCTCGCCAGGGTGTGGAACGTCAGGTTGAAGCCGACGTAGGCCGGGGTGGCCTCCGGGGTCAGGTCAAGACGGTCCACGTCCAGGGCGTGCACCGCGAAGACGTACCGGTGCGGTCGGTCACCGGCCGGCGGGGCTGCCCCGCCGTACCCCTGCTCGCCGTAGTCGTTGCGGACCGAGAACGCTCCGCCCAGCTCGGTGCCCGCCGCGCCACCCGCGCCGGTGGGCAACTGGGTGACGTCAGCCGGCAGGTTGACCAGCACCCAGTGCCAGAAGCCGCTTCCGGTCGGCGCATCCGGGTCGTAGCAGGTCACCGTGAAGCTCTTGGTCTCGGCGGGGAAGTCCGACCAGCTCAGCTGCGGGGAGACGTTGTCGCCTCCGGTGCTGCCGTGCGCGTGCCGGGCGTCCAACGGCTCGCCGTTCTGCACGTCGTCACTGGTCAGGGTGAACGAAGGCACCGTCGGCAGCACTTCGTACGGGTCCGGGGCGATCGGTCGTTCCAGAGTCATTGGTGACGCGTCCTTCCGGTGTGCGGAGATTCCTGCACCTTCTTACCCCTCCGCAGCCCCGCCGACGACCCGAAGCACACCTCGACCGGCTGCGGATTTGCGGAGCTACCGTGGAAGTCGGGCAACGGTCGCAGGGGGACATCGTGGCTGGGATCTGGCGGGATTTCGCGACAGCCGTCCTCACCGCGCTCCGACGCCCGGACGAGCGGGCCCTCGCCGAGGAACGCCGACGCGCGGTCGAGCGACTGGCCGAGCAGACGATCCGGGAAAGCCAGCAGGGCCAGCGCGAGGACCCGTAACACTGGACGTGTCTTGTCATCGCGGGACTGTCACTGCTCATCTCGTCCAACTGACGAAGCGTTCGAACAGCTCGTCCGGCGCGATGGCGGGCAGCTCGGCGATCACCACCACGAGCAGACTTCCGAGGTACATGGACAGGCCGACCCGATCCCTGCCGTACGCCTCGGCAAGCCGTACCCGTGCCGGAGCGCAGGGCCATGGTGTGTCCTGCTCGCAGCTTCGGCAGGTCCACTCCGGCCGCTGCGGTACGTGGAGGTCGGCGAGGCGGCTTTCCAAGGCGGCGACCGCTCGCTCGCCTCGCGCCGACCGTGCTCGCATAGCGGCCTCGACGGTGGTTGGCACCTCACCTATCACCGGACCGACCCAGTTTCTTGGGTTGCCGGTGAAGCCGGCTGAACGGCCAGATCATCGATACGTCCTCCGCCTCGGAGCCCTGAATGCATTGGGGCACCGTCGTTGTGGCGGCCCACCACCCCAGTGCGACGGCGTCAACACGCTATGCAGGGGGAGGATGGGAATTGGGTACGTGATGTACCCAGCGACAGGGCGTACCCCTAGAGCTCCGGAACCGCGATTCGGCCCGCCAACTCTGCCGCCTCGGCTCGGATCGCTGCCGGTGCCTCCCGGGCCAGCCGCTCGGCCAGATCCTGGGCAGCCGGCGAGTATCGAACCGTCTCCGGGGACACGGCCTCCGCGAGGCTCAGCAGGTGCAGCGTCGCTTCGCGCGCTCCCTCCAGATCTGCGGAGCGGGCAAGCTCAACATAGTGTCGGCCGCGCCGCTCGGTCGACGGGATCGTTGCCGGATCGAGCGAGTGCGCACGTCGCTGCGCCTCGTCAGGGTCACCCAGGTCAACGGCACACATGACCGCGTACACGTCGACCAGCGGGCGCGAGACTCGAGTACGAAGCCCGACGAAATCCGCTGGTAGAGCTCGGTCAACAACCTGGCGAGCGGCATCCCAGTCGGACCACGCGCCCTGGTCGCCGGTGCGAGCCCGAGTTAACGCGGTGCACAGGTGGAGGTCAGCCAACATCTCCGCCCACTCGGTGCCACCGTCCGCGACGCGGGGTTCGATCAGCCCACGAGCCTCCCGCAAACGCTCCAACGCCTCAGCACCACGACCAGCGGCGCGCAACAGATGTGCCGCGTACCAGGTGGACTGGGCGATGGCGAGAGGGTCGTCGGCGTCCAGAGCCGCAGCCATGCCGCGGTCGACAGTGAGCCAACACAGCTCACGCTCGCCGTGCCAGGCAAGGTATGCCTGCGCCAGGTGGTACGCCTGAGCGAGCAGCGCCAGGCTTGTTCGCCGGTCCCCGCCCGTGTGTAGGCGGGCGGCTCGCTGGGTCGCGTCGAGCAGGCCGGGCAGCAGGATGCCGACCTCGGTGCGCTGGTGTCGGGAGGTATGCCAGGTTTGCCAGGCTGAGTCGACCGCGCCGCGCAGGTAGTCAGGGGACTCCGGTTCACCGGAGACCGTGATGTGCCAAGCGGTCAACGCACGCCGGACGTCGCCGATGGCAGGGTGACTGGGCCGTCCGTCCAGAGACAGGGTCACCTGCGGGCCGTACAGATCACCGAGATCGCGCACGCCGAGGTGCGGAGCGATCTGCTGAGCAACTCGCAAGGTCAGGCTCCGCCGACCGTTCTCCACGAACTTGACGGTGGTCGGCGACAAGCCGGCAAGGCCGGCGAGCTGCTCGCGGGAAAGGCCAGCGGCTCGACGAAGCCGCTCAATGCGCTCGCCGGGAGTGGGCTGCTGCTGGTCGACCATGGGGGCACCTCGTCCCAGTGGGTACATCGCGTACCCCGACCGTACGCCGCGAGAACACAGCCGTCGATGCCCAGCAAGCGGACTGCGCCAGGACGGCATGAGGTGGATTCACTGAGCGGAGGGTGTGGGATTCGAACCCACGAAGACATCGCTGCCTTACCGGTTTTCAAGACCAGCGCCATCGGCCACTAGGCGAACCCTCCCGAGCCGCCACCCGGGGGCGTACGGCCGTGCTTAGTCTGCCACGACCGCCCGGCGGGCGCTTCGGCGTCCCTCCCCGGCCAGCCGAATCAGCGCCGGTCCGCGACCCGCGCCACGTCCACAGTGGTCGTCATGCCCGACCGGGTGCGCCTGCGGCCCGGAGCGGTATCGGGTAAGACTGAGCCCATGCGAGCCATCACCGTTCCGCAGCCCGGTGGACCCGACGCGCTGGTCTGGGCCGAGGTCCCCGATCCCGAGCCCGGCCCGGGTGAGGTGATCGTCGACGTGCGGGCCAGCGGGGTCAACCGCGCCGACCTGCTACAGCGGCAGGGTCACTATCCGCCGCCGCCGGGTGCCCCGGCGTACCCCGGCTTGGAATGCTCCGGGGTGATCAGCGCGATCGGCCCGGAGGTGACCGGGTGGTCAGTCGGTGCCGAGGTCTGCGCGCTGCTGGCCGGCGGCGGGTACGCCGAGCGCGTCGCGGTGCCCGCCGGGCAGCTGCTGCCGGTGCCGGCGGGCGTCGACCTGGTCGACGCCGCGGCGCTGCCCGAGGTGGCCTGCACGGTCTGGTCGAACGTGGTCGGGGTCGGCCGGCTCGCTCCGGGTGACACGCTGCTGGTGCACGGCGGGGGCAGCGGGATCGGTACGTTCGCCATCCAGTTCGGGGTGGCGCTCGGTGCCACGGTCCTGACCACCGCGCGGGCCACCAAGCATCCCCGGTTGCGTGAGCTGGGCGCGGCTCAGGCGATCGACTACCGGGAGCAGGACTTCGTCGAGGAGGTCCGGCGGGTCACCGACGGCCGGGGGGCGGATGTCATCCTCGACATCATGGGTGCGGCCTACCTGAGCCGGAACATCGCCGCGCTGGCCACCGGCGGTCGGCTCGTGGTGATCGGGATGCAGGGCGGTACCAAGGCCGAGCTGAACCTCGGCGCGCTGCTGACCAAGCGGGCCAGCGTCGCGGCGACCACGCTGCGTTCGCGGCCGCTCGCCGAGAAGGCGGAGATCGTCCGGGGCGTACGGGATGAGGTGTGGCCGCTGGTCGAGGCCGGCACGGTCCGGCCGGTGGTGGACCGGCGTCTGCCGTTCACCGAGGCGGCCCAGGCGCACCGGCTGGTCGAGTCGAACGATCACCTCGGCAAGGTGCTACTCACCAACGGGTGACGCCGCCTCCGGGCGGGGCAGCATGAGGCGGGCGCCCGGGCCCTCGCCGGCCAGGGCGTCCCCCGGGTTGTTGAGCGTGCAGCGTTGCAGGGACAGGCAGCCGCAGCCGATACAGCTGTCCAGGTCGTCGCGGAGCTTGCCGAGCAGCCGGATCTTCTCGTCCAGCCGGCTCCGCCAACTGGCGGAGAGTCGCGCCCAGTCCTGCGGGCTGGGCGTACGGGCCTCGGGCAGCGAGTCCAGCGCCTCGCGGATCTCCTCCAGCGAGACACCGACCTGCTGGGAGATCCGGATGAACGCCACCCGTCGCAGCTCGGCGCGGGCGTACCGACGCTGGTTGCCGCCGGTCCGGTCGGCGCGGATCAGGCCGAGCCGCTCGTAGTAGCGCAGCGCCGACGGTGCCACGCCGGAGCGGACGGACAGCTCGCCGATGGTCAGAAGATCCTGCATCGCCCGATTCCTTGAGTTCAAGTTGACTTCAAGTTACAGGCTATCCGCATGACGAGGGGAACCACCAACGTGGCCGCGCCGGCCGTTGGGCGGTCAGCGGGTCGGCGCGGTGGGGCGGCGGCGGGCGCGTTCCCGGCCGAGGATCCAGATCGCCTCGACGCCGTCCTTCCAGGTGATCTTCTTGCCCTCTTCGCGGCCGCGTGCCCGGTAGCTGATCGGCACCTCGTAGGGCCGGATCTTGCGGCGCAGCAGCTTGCCGGTGACCTCGGCCTCCATGCCGAAGCCACGGGAGCGCACCGCGAGCGAACGGTAGAGCGCCACCGGCATCAGCTTGAAGCAGGTCTCCAGGTCGCCGATGTAGGAGTTGAACAGCACGTTCGCCGCCGTCGTGACGCCCTTGTTGCCCATCACGTACCAGAAGCTGTAGGCGCTGTGGCTGCCGAAGGTGCGATTGCCGTAGACCACCGTGGCCCGCCCGTCGAGCACCGGGTCGAGCAGCTTGGGGATGTCCTGCGGGTCGTACTCCAGGTCGGCGTCGAGGATGACCATGTAGTCGCCCTCGGCGCTGTCCACGGCCGTCTTGATGGCCGCGCCCTTGCCGGAGTTGCGCTGATGGGTGATGACCCGCAGACGCGCGTCGTCGGCGCGACCGAGGATCTCACCGGTGCCGTCCCGACTGCCGTCGTCGACCACTACCAGCTCGATCTCGCACGGGTAGTCCACCGCCAATGCCTGCTTGAGGGCATCCGCGATGCGTTCTTCCTCGTTGTAGACCGGCATGAGGATCGAGAGCTTCACGGGAATCTCCACGGTGGCGACAATACGTCGGGCATAGCCTAGCGTGGCTGGTCAGCCGAACGCCTGCCGCCATCGTCGGGCCGTCGGCGTGGCGGCTCGACCGGATGGTGTTTACTTCCGCCCATGTCGGCTGCCGGCTTCCTGCTCGCGGCGGTGCCCGCCGCCGCGGTGCTCCTGCTCATCGTCGCGACGAGGCCGAGCGAGGTCGGCGCGGTGGCACCGCTGCGGCTCGCCGTGGTGCGCGCCGCCCTGCTCACCGGGGCGTACGCGGTGCTCGTCGTCGAACTGCTCGGCGCGCTGCACGCGCTGACCCGGCCGGCGTTCGTCGCCGCCTGGCTGCTCTTCCTGGCCGCCGCCGGGACGACCGCCGGGCTCCGCCGGCGTCGGGAGGCCCGCCGCGAGCGGCCTCCCGCCGCAGCGCCCCGGCCGGTGCCGGTCGGCGCCGCCGTGCCCGCCGGGGTCGGCCCGGACACGCCCGTCCCGGTCGTCGACGGCGGCGAAGCAGGGCCCGCGCCCGCGCCGGCCAATCGGGTACGCGCCGGCCTGCTCGCCAGGGCGGCCGATTCCTGGCGTACGGCAGGTCGGGGCGAGCGGCTGCTCGCCGGCACGATCGGCGGGCTGGTCCTGCTGGAGCTGCTGGTCGCCCTGCTCGCCGAGCCGAACAACTTCGACTCACAGACCTACCACCTGCCCAAGGTCGAGCACTGGGTGGCCCAGGGCGACCTGGACTTCTGGGCCACCGCCATCCACCGGCAGGTGACCATCCCGCCCGGTGCCGAGTACCTGCTGCTGCACCTGCGCCTGCTCACCGGCGGGGACCGCCTGCACAACCTCGTGCAGTGGGCGGCCGGGGTGGGCTGCCTGTTGGTGGCCGCCCGGATCACCGCACAACTCGGCGGTGGCCGTCGGGCCCAACTGCTCACCGCGTTCGTACTGGCCAGCACGCCGATGGTGGTGCTACAGGCGACGAGCACGCAGACCGACCTGGTGTGCGCCGCGTGGGTGGCCTGCGTGGCGACCCTGGTGCTGGACGGTCTGCGCCGGCGGACCGGCTGGGGCACCCTGCTCGGGCTGGGGGCAGCCACCGGGTTGACCGCCGTGACCAAGACCAGCGGCCTGATCGCCGTCGGCCCGCTGCTGGTGCTCTGGGGGTTGGCGCAGCTCCGACTGACGCTGGCCGCCAGGTCGTCTTCAACCGGCAGCTCGTCTTCAACCGGCACGTCCACGGCAGCCGGCACGTCCACGGCCGGCGGGGTGGTCCGCGTGGTCGGCGGCTCGGTGCTGATCCTGCTGGTCGCGACCCTGGTGGTCGGCCCGTTCCTAGCCCGGGTGACCGCCGAGTTCGGGCACCCGCTGGGGCCGCCGCGGCTGCGTGAGTCGATCCCGATGGAACGGCACGATCCGCCGTCGATCCTGATCAACGCGCTGCGGATCGGGCACACCGCCTTCGACACGCCGCTGGCACCGCTGCGCCGGGCCGGCGCCGAGGCGATCATCGGCGGGGCGGACGCGATCGGGGTCGACCCGCAGGATCGGGCGATCACCTTCGGGCGGGAGGTCTTCCCGGTGCCGGCCTGGTACCCGGACGAGGACCGGGTGGCGTTCCCGCTGGCCGGGGCACTGGCGCTGATCGGCGCGGTGGTCGCGTTGTGCCGTCCGCGTCGCGTCGATCCGGGGCAGGCCGGGCCGCTGCGCGCGTACGCGGTGGTGGTGCTGGCCACCGTCCTGCTGCACACCTCGATGCTCAAGTGGCAGCCGTGGGGCAACCGGCTGCTGCTCTACGCCCTGGTGCTCGCCGTACCTCTGGCCGGGCTCTGGTTGGACACGCTCTTCCGCCACCGAGCCACCAGTGCGGCCGGCACGCCGGGGGCGGCGACCGGTCGGGCGCGACGGTCGGTGGCCACCGTCGCGGCGGTCACCGTGCTGGCCACCTCGGCACTGGCCGGGGTGCTCGCGCTGTCGTACGGCTTCCCGCGCCGGCTGGTCGGCGGCGGCTCGGTCTTCACCACCTCGGAGTGGGACACCCGGTTCCTGCGTCGCCCGCAGTGGGCCGACGAGTTCCAGTGGGCCGCCACGGCGGTCCGTGACAGCGGTGCCCGCCGGATCGGGCTGGTGGAGCAGAACGACAACTGGGAGTACCCGTGGTGGCTGCTGCTGCGGCAGCCGGACGGCAGCTCACCGGATCTGGTGTCGTTGCAGTCCGTACTGCCGGAGCGGCCGCCGGCCGACCCGTCCTCGGTGGACGCCATCGTCTGCACCGGCAGTCAGCCCGCGTGCGGAAAGTTGGTCCCGGCAGGTTGGCGGTTGGAGTACCGCGACTACGTCGGCTACGCGTTGCCGCCCGGCCGCTGAGCCCACCGCCCCCACAGCACCGCCCGGATCGCCCGATCCGGGCGGTTCTGCATTCCGCGCGCAAGGATCCGAGGCGCATTCACATCCATTGATCAGCACGTTACCGTCTGGTAACTCAATCGACGTCCCGCGATTGAGCCGAAAGGAGTGCGTCGATGCCTGCAATCCCTGCCAGGCCCGAACGCGCGACCCGACGACGGGCCAGCACCGTCGCCGTCGCCGTCGCCGCTCTCGTCCTGCCGATGCTCGCCGGACCGGCCGCCCCCGCACACGCCGTCGACCGGCCGGCCGTCCAACCACTCCCCGCCAGCCTGGAGGCCATCCGGGCCGCCGAGGCGACCGCCCTCTACGGTGCCCCACAGATCCGCCCGATCGAGCAACGCCGCACCGCACTGATCACCGTGGGCGACAGCGAGATCTCCGGTGAGGGGGTCGGCAACTACGTGCCCGGCACCCACCAGGACGGCAACTGGTGCGACCGCTCGTACGACCAGGCGGTGTTCCGTACCGGAATCCCGTCGGACACGCAATACAACCTGGCCTGCTCCGGCGCCACGCCGTGGAACCTCATCGCCGGCGGCCCGACCCAGCACAACGAGCTGAACCAGGGCGACTACCTGGGGATCAAGGCGCGCAACACGCACGTCAAGCTGATCTGGGTGGTCGTCGGAGCGAACGGCGAGGGCACCATCCAGTTCGGCCCGGTCGCCACCGACTGCGCGATCAGCCGGGTCTTCTTCACCGGCGAGTGCTACCCGGACTACACCGACCAGTGGACCATCCGCACCGACGGCAGCCGGCAGGCCGTGGTCGGCGCGCTCAACGACATCCGGCAGACCATGACCAAGGCCGGCTACCTGAACTCGGACTACGAGTTGGTGCTCATGTCCTACCCGAGCCCGGGCAGCCCGGACGTCGAGGACAACCCGAACTTCCCCGGCTGGTACTCCGGCGGCTGCCTGCTCTACCTGGCCGACGCGGCGTTCGCCCGGAACAAGGCGGTGCCGATGTTCGAGTCGGCGCTGCGCGCCGCGGCCGCCCAGACCGGCACCCGCTACCTGGACGCCAGTCGGCTGTTCCACGGCCACGAGGTGTGTACCGACAACACCTCGGTTCGCGGCCTCTACATCGAGGTGGGCATCTGGAACGAGAACGCGGCCCGCCAGTCGTTCCACCCCAACGCGCGTGGGCACGGGATGTTCGCCCAGTGCATCACCCAGTTCTGGAACTCCGGGCAGGCCCAGGCCAGCTGTGTCGACCCGGCCAGCACCGGCGGCGGCGTGCTCTACCCGGGGCTGCTGGAGTTCAAGCAACTGCGCAACGTCGCCACCGGCACGTGCGTCGACGGCAAGGGGTACGACTCCCGCAACGGCACCGTGCAGCAGCCGTACACCTGTCACGGCGGGCGCAACCAGGGCTTCTGGTACGACGCGTCCCGCCAGTCGCTGCACTCGGAGCTGTCCCACGATCGCTGCCTGGACGTCGCGAACAGCTCCATGACCTCCGGCACCGCGGTCAACATCTATGACTGCAACGGCACCGGTGCACAGAAGTTCACCTTCGTCGGCAACCAGCTCAAGCCGACCGCCGCGAGCAACCTGTGCGTCGCGTTCGACAATCCGTGGCTCGGCAGCCCCCGGCTGCGGCTGGCCACCTGCTCCTCCAGTACCCGGCAGCAGTGGTCGTACGAGTCCCGGAACTTCGCCAACCCAGTCGGCTACGGCCACGACGACTTCATCGGTTCCCGCGTCTACTGATCGGATGTTAGGAAGGGCCCCTTGTACAACGCTAGGCGTTAACAAGGAGCCCTTCCTTTCACTTTGCGCGCGGGATGAGGATCAGGCGGGCGACGCCCTTGTCGCCGTCCTTCGCGCCGGCGACGCCGAGCGTCGTACCGACCTTGACGTCACTCGGCTGCACGCTGGCACGCCGCTCGACCACCCGCAGGTCGTCACCGAAGGTCCAGGTCATGGTGAAGCCGTCGGTGGACTTGACGGTCATCGAGTTGCCGTCGATGGCGGTCACCTCGCCGCGCTGCACGGCGACGGTCTGCGTACCGCCGTCCTTGGTCTGCACCACCGCCTCGCCGTGCAGGGTGTTCTTGCGCAGCAGCACCCGCGCCTGGCGACGCTTGCGGAACTCCTCGCCGCGCTTCTGCTTCGCCTTGTCCTGCACGCTGGGGGAGGCGTCGGGCGCGGCGGACCCGCTCGGCGCCGGCGCGGCGACCGTCTGCACGTCCAGGTCGTTGGCGTCGAAGCCCATCGCGGCGAGCGCCTGGCCCTCCACGCCCATCGCGGCGGCGACCTCGACGGCGGCCTCCCGGGCGGGCTGACTGGCCACCTCGGCCGCACCGCAGCCGCTGACTCCGAGCGCGACCGCCGCGAGCAGCGACGTGGTGGCGGCGGCGAATCCCCAACGTGGCATGACTTTCCCTCTCGTCCGTGGAGCCCTCAGACTGCCCGGCCCACACGAGCGGAGCGTCAGGCCGATGTTCGGGTTCGGTAAGGGTCACCGGGCAGCCGGACCGTGAACGCGGCACCGCCCTCCGGCGCGTGGCCCGCGACGATCTCCCCACCCAACCGGCGGACCAGCCCGGCGGCCAGCGCCAGCCCCAGCCCGCTGCCCACCTTGCGCACCCCCCGGTAGCGCTCGTGCAGCGCACCCCGCTCGAACGCCACCGCCAGGTCGTCGTCGGTGAAGCCGGGCCCGCCGTCGCGGACCTCCAGCACGCCGCCGGCGGCCGGGTCCGCGCCGGCCGGCCGGACCGCGAGCACCACCGGCGCCCCCGGGGGTACGACCCGCAGCGCGTTCTCCAGCAGTCCGTCCACCACCTGCCGGATCCGCCCCGGATCGGTGTACGCCGGCACCGGCCCACCCGGCGTCTCCACCCGGAACGACACTCCCACCGCCGCGCAGCGGCCGGACCAGGTCGGCTCGGCGTCGACGGCCAGCCGGGTCAGGTCCACCGGCACCGGTTCCAGCGGGAAGTCGGCGGCCTCCAACCGGGCCAGCGCCAACAGGTCACCGATCAGCCGGTCCAGATGCTGCGCCTCGGCCAGCACCGTACGACCGGTGTCGGCGGTGCCGTCCGCCTCGATCACCCCGTCGGCCAGCGCCTCCGCGTACCCCCGGATCGCGGTCAACGGAGTCCGCAGCTCGTGCGAGACGGAGAGTAGGAACTCCCGCTGCCGGCCCTCGCTGGTGGCCAGCGCCGCGGCCAGCCCGTTCAACGCCTCGGCCAGGTCGGCGACCTCGTCCGGGGGCTCGACCGGGACCCGGACGGCGCGATCCCCGGCGCGCAGCCGGGCGGCGGCGGTGGCCGCGACGCGGATCGGCCGGGCCAGCCGGCGGGCCAGCAGCAGCCCGGCCACCACGCCGGCCGCCAGCCCGGCCAGCAGGGGCAGCCAGAGGCTGAGCAGCACCTGGGCCCACAGCCCGTTCGCCGAGGCGCGGGAGAGCACCACTCCGTTGCCGCCGGGCAGCGCACGACCCTCGACCAGGGCGCGATGGCCGTTCACCGGGCGTCGGACCGACACGTTGCGGCCCTGCTCGATCCGCTGCACCACCCGGGGCGGCAGGCCCGGCCGGTCGACGGCACCCCGCCGGATCAGGTACGCGTCGATGCCCTGGTTACGCAGTTGCTGGATGAGCCGCTCCTCGTCGGCGGTACGGCCCCGGTCCAGCCTGGTCCGCAGCACCTCGGCGGCGAGCCGGGCCTGCGCGGCGAGCGCCTCCTGATCGCGTCGCTCCGCACCCCGGATCGCCAGCGGCACCGCGACGATCGCGGTGACCAGCACCGACACCAGCGCCACCGCGCAGGTGACCAGCACCGCGCGGGCGGTCAGCGTACGGCCGAACCGCCGACGCGAAGGTGCGGCCGGCGGGCGGGCGCCGATCACCGGCAGCGCCATGGTCGGCGACTCGGGTCGCGCCGGGTGTTGTTGCCGGCCGGGGTGCTCAGGCATCGACCGCGTACCCCACGCCCCGGTGGGTCCGGATCACGCTGGCCGGGCCGAGCTTCGCGCGCACCTGGGCGACGTGCACGTCGACGGTGCGGGTGCCGGCGTGCGCGGCGTAACCCCAGACCCCGGCGAGCAACTCCTCCCGGGTGAAGACCCGTCCGGGCCGCGCCATCAGGTGGGCCAGCAGGTCGAACTCGGTAGAGGTGAGCTGCACCGGTACGCCCGCCGCGGTGACCGTCCGGCGGGCCGGGTCGAGCGTCACCGGCCCGACGACACGCGGCCGGTCGGCACCCTCCGGGCCGCCGGCCGAGCGGCGCAGCACGGCGCGCACCCGGGCGACCAACTCGCGAGGGCTGAACGGCTTGGTGACGTAGTCGTCGGCACCCAACTCAAGCCCGACGATCCGGTCCACCTCGTCGTCGCGCGCCGTGAGGAAGATGACCGGGGTCCAGTCACCGGCCTCGCGCAGCCTGCGGCAGATCTCGGTGCCGGGCAGGCCGGGCAGCGCGATGTCCAGGACGCAGGCCACCGGTCGCAGTCGGCGGGCGGCGCTCAGGCCGCCCTCGCCGTCCCGTTCCAGGTGGACGCCGAACCCGTCCCGCGTGAGATAGAGCCGGACCAGGTCGGCGATGGCCGGCTCGTCCTCGACCACGAGGACGAGCCCGCGGTGCGGCGGTTCGACGGTCACCGGCCCATGATTGCCGACCCGAAGGGTTCGGCGCGATCAGTGCGTGTTCGAGTTCGGTAAAGGCGACGCGAACAGCCGTCGCGGCCGGTGGTGCGGGGGCGTCAGCGCGCGACGGCGGGGCGGAAGACGCTGGGCCGGGCGGCGGGCTTGTCGCCGATGGTGGCGACGATCCGCTCACGCGGCGTACGCAGGCGGGTCCGGAAGGCATGGTTGAGCAGCGCGTCGAGCTGCCACACCCGCTTCGGGTGGGTGGTGTGGATGAGGAAGCGCTCGCGGATCCCGTCGATCGCGGTGGCGGCCAGCTCGACCGACTGGAGTCGCGGGTCCGGGCTCCAGGTGACGTTGCTCAGCTCCCGCAGCTCGGTGTTGAGGTGCAGGCGGAGCCGGTGCAGCAGGCGGGTCTGCTGGGTCACCACCAACCGGCGGTGCGTGAGCAGCAACAGGTAGTCGCCGGTGACCGGACGGTCGGGGCGGCTGCATCGGGTGACCAGGATGGTGGCGTCACCGGAGCCGACGCAGCGCCGGAAGACCGGCATGTGCCTGCTCAGGGTCTGTACGGCCAGGCCGGCCTCTGCGGCGGCCGGAAGGAACGTTCGGGAGAAGACGTCCATGCAAGGCCCAACGAGACCCCGGCCGGGGTGACGTGGGTCACGCTGGTTTTTTGGAAGTTCCACGGGACGGGTCGCACGGGCTGTCCGATTTCCGACCCGGACGGATCCTGGTCAGGCCCCGGCCTGCAGCGGGTTGTCGGCGAACAGTTCGGCGAGCCAGCCGGGCACCGCCTCGGCGTACTCGGCGCGGGCCGGATCGGTGGTGTCCAGGGCTCGCCGCCAGGACAGCGACCGACTCACCGCGCCCAGGTTCATCGCCAGGTCGGCGGCCTCGACCAGGGTCCTGCGGTCGTACCGGTCGGTCCACGCCTCCAGGTAGCAGTCACGCAGGCGGACCAGCCGGGCGTCGTCGGCCGACAGCTCGGTGGCGTACCGGATCGAGCGCAGCGTCACCAGCAGCGTGCCGAACGGATGCGCCACCGAGGCGTCACCCCAGTCGAAGTAGCGGTAGCCGGTCGGGCCGGCGAAGACGTTGCCGTCGTGCAGGTCGTCGTGCTGCACCGTGGCCGCGATGCCGAGGTCGGCGAGCCGGCGGCACCGCTCGGCGTACGCCGGCAGCTCCGCCCGCAGCCGCTCGTACGTCTCCGGGCTGAGCCCGTCCTCGTCGCCGATCCGCAGCGACTCACGATCGTCGAGCAGCCCGGCGAGCAGCGCGGGCAGCACCTCGGGGCGATGGTCCGGTACGCCGAGGGCGACCAGCTCGTCGGCCTGGGAGGCGGTGGCCAGTTGGAGCGCGGCGTACCCGGGCAGCGCCCGCTCCCAGTGCGTCAGATCCGCGTCCCGACCCAGGACGTCGCGCAGCGACTCCCCGCCGTCCGGCAGCAGCGACCAGCCCTGGTCGGCGTCGACCGCGATCGGTGTCAGCACCCGCTCCGGCGCCGACCGGGCCAGCCTCGCGATCAGGACGGCCTCGTGCACCGTGCCCGGGTTGTTGGCCTTGAACCAGACCGGCCCGGCGTCGGTGGGCAGCCGCCAGACCAGCGACCAGGGACGCACCCGGGGCTCCACCGGCCCGGTCACCCGCCGGCCGGCCCGGCTCAGCTGCTCGTCGACCCAGGTGCGGGCCCGCACCTGCCACTGCTCGTCGGACCAGTTGGGGGCACGCTTGCCGGCGGTCGTCGTCACGCTGCGCAGACTAGGCGGCGCGGCCGGCCGGGGGCGAGACCTTTTCCCGGACAACCGAGGTGCCCCGGGCGCGGTGATCAGATCAGCTCGACGATGGTGGCGTTGGCCATGCCGCCGCCCTCACACATGGTCTGCAGGCCGTAGCGGATCCCGTTGTCCCGCATGTGCTGGAGCATCGTGGTCATGATCCGGGCACCGGAGCCGCCGAGCGGATGACCGAGGGCGATCGCTCCGCCGCGCGGGTTGAGCCGCTCCGGGTCCGCCTCGGTCTCCGCCAGCCAGGCGAGCGGCACCGGGGCGAACGCCTCGTTCACCTCGTACACCCCGATCTCCTCGATGCCCAGCCCCGCGCGGCGCAGCGCCTTCGCGGTGGCCGGGATGGGCGCGGTGAGCATGGTCACCGGATCGTCGGCGGCGACCACGGCGGTGTGGATCCGGGCCAACGGACGCAGGCCGTGCCGGCTGGCCCACTCGCCGGTGGTCACCGCGAGGGCCGCGGCGCCGTCGGAGATCTGGGACGCGGACCCGGCGGTCACCACGCCGTCGGCGCGGAACGGGGTGGCCAGTTCGCCGAGCTTCTCCAGCGAGGTGTCCCGGCGGATCCCCTCGTCGGCGGCGAACTTGCCGCCGTCGCCGAGGGGCACCGGCGCCAACTCCGGGTCGAACGCTCCGGCGTCCTGCGCGGCGGCGGCCTTCTCGTGGCTGGCCAACGCGAACTCGTCGAGCTGGGTACGCGAGAAGCGCCACCGCTCGGCGATCAACTCGGCACCGACCCCCTGGTTGAACGGCAGCGGCGCGTCGTCGGCGAAGCCCTCCACGCCCCGGTACCGGGCCCGGAGCTGGTCGCTGAACGGCATGCCACCGGCCACGCTGGAGCCCATCGGCACCCGGGTCATCGACTCCACCCCGCCGGCGACCACCAGGTCGGCCTGGCCGGAGAGGACCGTCGCGGCAGCGAAGTGCAACGCCTGCTGGCTGGAACCGCACTGCCGGTCGAGCGTGGTGCCGGGCACCGTCTCGGGCCAGCCGGCGGCGAGCACACCGTTGCGGGCGATGTTCCACGACTGCTCGCCGACCTGGGACACGCAGCCCCAGAAGACGTCATCGACCTGCGCCGGATCGAGGCCGGTGCGCTCGGCGAGGGCCCGCAGCACGTGCGCCGAGAGGTCCACCGGGTGGACGCCGGCGAGGCTGCCCTTGCGCCGGCCGACCGGGGTGCGTACCGCGCCGACGATGACCGCGTCACTCATGTTTACTCCCCGGTAACTTGGGCTGTCCTCGATCCTACGTCGTTGGTGGACCGGCCGTCCGGCCCCGGGGCCGCACTCCCCTGGCCGGTGTCAACGCGGGCGTCGGTGCGGGCCGCGTCGACGTGCCAGGACCCGAGCGCCGCTGGCATGCTGGGCGGGTGGATGAGATCACCGCGGCCCAGCAGTGGCGGGTGCCGGCCAGCCTGCCCGCAGCGAAGCTGATCGGCGCGGCTCTGCTGGTCGCGCTCGGCCTGCTCTTCGCCAACGGCGACGCGGTCCGGCTGGTGCTGGCCGTCCTGGCCGCCGCCGTGCTGGCCGGCTGGGCGGTACGCGACCTGGTCGCGCCGATCCGCTTGGCGGTCGACCCGACGGGGCTCACCATCGCCCACGGGTTCGCCGGGCGTCGACGGCTGCCCTGGTCCGCGATCGAGGCGATCACCGTGGACCGCCGACCGCGGATGGGGCTCACCACCGAGATCCTGGAGATCGACACGGGCGAGTCGCTGCATCTCTTCGGCCGGTACGACCTGGGCGCCACCCCGGACGAGGTCGCGACGACGCTACGCGCGGCCCGCCGCTCCTGACACAACGAGATCTTGGAGGGAGACCGCCCCCGTGGGGGCGATTCGCGGCCACGATCTCAGCCCGAGGCCCGGGCCCTCAGCCGAGCAGTTGCGCGGTACGGAACAGGGCCAGGGCGAGCAGCACCAGCAGGATGAGCGCACCGCCGACGACCTGCACCAGCGTGCGCCGGCCGCGTGGCGCGTACGCGAGCACCAGGGCCATCGCTCCACCGGCCACCAGACCACCCAGGTGCCCCGGGATGGAGATGCCCGGCACGGCCAACGTGAACACCAGGTTGATCACCAGGATCGGGATGATCTGCGAGATGTCCCGGCCCAGCTTGCGCTCGATAATGATCAATCCGGCGAAGAGGCCGAAGATCGCCGTCGACGCGCCCGCCGTGGGCCTGTTCGACTCGGTGAAGAGGTACGCGGCGACGTTGCCGCCCAGACCCGCGATCAGGTAGAGCGCGGCGAACCGCAGCCGGCCGAGGTTGGCCTCCAGCGACCGGCCGAGAATCCAGAGCGCCCACATGTTCAGCAGCAGGTGGATCACGCCGTAGTGCAGGAACATCGCGGTGACCAGCCGGTACCACTGGCCCTCGGCGATGCCGCCGAGCGTGCCGTCGGGGAAGACCGCCCGGCCGAGCACCGAACCCCAGTCGGTCAGCGGCGTGCTGCCGCCCATCAGGCCACCGAAGCCGGAGCCACCCGCCGCCGCGTCCCCGCCCCGGTCGGAGGCGATGGAGGCCAGCATGAGCAGCACGTTCAGCGCGATCAGCGCCTTGGTGACGTAGCCGTGCCGGCCGGCGGCACCGCCACCGAAGGCGGTACGCGCCGGCCGCACGCTGCGACGTCCCTCGTTGACGCACTCCGGGCACTGGTGCCCGACGGACGCCTCTCGCATGCAGTCCGGGCAGATCGGCCGGTCGCAGCGGGTGCACCGGACGTAGGTCTCCCGACCGGGGTGCCGGTAACAGACGGGGGTGGTCGGCGGGGACTCGCTCACCGGGCCGACCCTCCGTCCGCCACCGCGCGACCCACCGGCACCGGCCGGTGCCGGGCTCCGGAGCGCTCAGTCATGCGAGCAAAGGTACCTCGCCCTTCGATCAGGCGGCGGACCGCTCGATCTCGACCCGCTCGATGACGACGTCCTGCAGCGGACGGTCGCTCGGACCGGTCGGCGTGCTGGCGATCGAGTCGACGACCTTCGCCGACTGCTCGTCCGCGACCTGCCCGAAGATCGTGTGCCGGTTGTTGAGGTGCGGCGTCGGCGACACGGTGATGAAGAACTGCGAACCGTTGGTGCCCGGTCCGGCGTTCGCCATCGCCAGCAGGTACGGCCGGTCGAAGCGCAGTTCCGGGTGGAACTCGTCGGCGAACTTGTAGCCCGGGTCGCCCCGGCCGGTGCCGGTCGGGTCGCCCATCTGGACCATGAAGCCGCTGATCACGCGGTGCGAGATCGTGCCGTCGTAGTACGGGCCGCTGCCCGGCTGGCCGGTGCGCGGGTCGGTGTACTCCCGGTTGCCCTCGGCCAGGTCGACGAAGTTGCGGACCGTCTTCGGCGCGTGGTTCGGGAAGAGCTCCAGCCGGATCGGGCCAGCGTTGGTGTGCAAGGTGGCGTAGACAGCCTCGGCCACGGGTACTCCTCACTTGTTGGTCAGTTCCATGCGGATCCTCCCATGTGCCCGATCTGGCATCGCGGAGGCATCCGAAGGTGCACGATGACGAAGGAACAACTCCCAGGAGGTGGGACCGTGTTTGGAATCGGGCGGCGTAAGTCCCAGGGACAGCTGGCCAAGGCCGAGCTGAACCAGAGCATCAGCCACCTGGTGCAAGCAGCCAACCACGCCGCTAAGGGCACCGGCGCGACGATCGGTCCGCGGGTCCAGGCGGCCCGGGTGTACGTCGGGCCGGCCGCGGCGAAGGTACGCGACCGCGCCTCGACCGGCTGGGGGACGACACTCACCACGCTGGCACCGCTGGCCGCGGCGGCGCGCGACGGCGCCGCGCAGGCAGGGCCGCTGACCAGGAAGGCCAAGTCGAAGAACATGCGGATCACCGGCAGGAAGAAGCAGCCGCGCCGTCGCGGCTCGATGATGACCGGCCTGCTGGCGGCGGGTGCCATCGCCGGCCTGGCCGGCGCGGTCGCCCTGCGCCGCCGTCGGGAGCAGCAGGAGTGGGCCGAGTACGACCCGACCCGCACCCTGGAGCCGATGCGCGACGAGGTGGACTCGATCGAGGTGCGGACCTCGTCCACCGGCGCCAAGGGAACGGACGGGTCCACGCTGGTCGGCGCGACCGGAATTTCCGGCAGCGGCAGCTCGGCGATGGCCGGCGACAACACCAGCGCCACCGCCAAGCCGGCCGGCATCCGCCCGACCGACAAGGTCCCCTCGGTCGCCGAGGGGGCGAAGGACACCTCCGGGCGTCCGACCGACGACCTCACCAAGGCACTGAGCAAGGACACCGCCCGTACCAACGGCCGCCGCTGACCCGGCGGCAGCGCACGAGCGCCGGCGACGGGGGTTCCCCGCCCGCCGGCGCTCTCGCGTGCGTCAGAGCCAGCCGTTGCGGCGGAACCAGCGGTAGAGGGCCAGCGAGACACCGAGCATGAGGGCCAGGGCCACCGGGTAGCCGTAGGTCATCTTCAGCTCGGGCATGTTGTCGAAGTTCATGCCCTCGACGCCGGCGATGGAAGTCCAGACGGCGGCGATGGCCGCCCAGGCGGCGATCTTGCGCATGTCGTTGTTCTGGTCGACGGTGACCTGGGCCAGCCGTGCCTGCAGGATCGAGTTCAGCAGGTCGTCGTACGAGTTCACCTGCTCCACCGTGCGGCTCAGGTGGTCCTGCACGTCCCGGAAGTAGCGCCGAATCTCCTTGGGCACATCCCGGTTGATCTGTGAGGTGAGCGACATCAGTGGTCGCTGCAGCGGGACCACCGCCCGCTTGAACTCCACCAGCTCACGCTTCATCTGGTAGATCCGCTGGATCCGGCCTCGGCCGTTGCGGTCGAAGACCTCGGCCTCCAGCACGTCCAGGTCGTCCTCGATCTGCTCGGCCACCTCCAGATAGAGGTCGACCACCCGGTCGGTCACCCCGTACGCGACCGCCCACGGCCCCTGGAGCAGCAACTCCTGCTTGGTCTCCAGATCGGCGCGGACCGGGGACAGCCGGCAGGCGTCTCCGTGCCGGACGCTGATCAGGAAGTTCGGGCCGATGAAGAGCATCACCTGGCCGGTCTCCACGACCTCGGAGTTCTCGGTCAGCTCGGCGTGCTCGCAGTACCGGGCGGTACGCAGCACCAGGAAGCTGACGTCGCCGAACCGCTCCAACTTGGGGCGCTGTTCGGCCTTCACCGCGTCCTCGACGGCCAGCTCGTGCAGGCCGTAGGTGTCCGCGATGGCGGTCATCTCGGCGAGCTCGGGCTGGTGCAGCCCGATCCAGACGAAGCCGTGCTCCGCACCACGCGCCGCCTTCAGCGCGTCCGCGTAGTTCCAGTCGCCGGGTTGCCGTTTGCCGTCGATGTAGAGCGCGCAGTCGACCACGCCGCTGCGTCCGCTGTCGGTCGGGGTCGGCGCGGGCGGGGAATCGTCGGCGTGGAGCATCCGGCTCACCGCCCGGACCGGCGACGGCCAGGCCCGGGGTCGTAGCACCCGGCCGGTGTTCGACGGCGTCGTCCGGCCCTGATCTGCCCGATCCGTCATCGCGCCCCCTCCCCACGCTCAGCTGCGGCTTGCAGGCTACGCCGGTTCCGGCGCGCAGCCGGGGTGACGGTGGTCGCGTGGGGGCGGCGCCGGGCGGGCCGGGCCGCATTGGGGGGTGCGGGACGACACGGCCCACCCGGCGCCCGTGGGGGCGGGGGTTGTGCTGCACGCGTCACCGGGACCTCGGCGGAGGCGGCCCGGACCGGGCGGTGATCTCCACCACAGCTGGTGAGTGACGCTCGCAGCATTGTGAGCCGCCGGCCGCCCGGGCGGGAGTCCCGAGGCGGCCGGCATCGTCACTCTGTCGGGAACCCGACAGAAATTTCAGCGACGGACAGCCTCGACGGCCTCCGCCAGTCGGCGCACACCCTCGTCGATCCGATCGGTGGTCACGGCCGAGAAGGCCAGCCGCAGGGCGTGCCGCCCGCCGTCCAGCATGAAGTCACTGCCCTTGACCACCGCGACGCCGCGCTCGGCCGCGGCCGGGGCGAGCCGATCCACCAGCACGTCGTCCGGGAACTCCACCCAGAGGAAGTAGCCCCCGTCGGGCTCCACGAACCGGGCCTCCGGCAGGTGCCGGCGCAGCGAGTCGGCCAGCACCTGGGCCCGCTCGCCCAGCGCCGCCCGCACCGTGTCGATCGAGCGGTCGATGTCCCCGGAGACGCAGAACTGGTGCACGATCGCCTGGGACACCATGCCGGGCGAGATGTAGAGGCTGGTCGCGTTCTTGGCGATGTCCGCGATCAGATCCGCCGGGCCGACCAGGTACCCGACCCGTACGCCGGGGCAGACCGTCTTGGTGAAGCTTGACGCGTGCACCACCACGTTGCGGGTGTCCAGCGAGAGCATCGACGGCAGTGCGTCGCCCCGGAACCGGATGTCCGCGTACGGGTCGTCCTCGAAGATCGTGAACTCGTACTCGGCGGCCAGGTCGAGCAGCTCTCGGCGCTTCTCCAGGGAAAGCGTCATGCCGGCCGGGTTCTGGTAGTTCGGGATGACGTGCGCGAGTCGGGGCCGGACTCCGGACTCGAGCAGCTTGCGCAGCTCAGCGGTGTCCAGGCCGTCCGGCTGCACCGAGATGCCGTGCAGCTCGCCGCCCATCTGCTGGAGGTTGAGCAGCGTCCGGTCGTACGTCGGGCGCTCCACCACCACCGCGTCCCCGGGGCGGACCAGGTGGCCGAAGAGGAACGCGTCGGCCTGGAGCGACCCGTTGGTGACCAGCACCTGGTTGGCGTCGACCCCGTGCTTCTCGGCGATCCACTTGCGCAGCGGAACGTAGCCGACAGAGGTGCCGTACGCCGTGACCCCCGCTGGGTCGGCCTCGAAGGCGCGGACGGCGGCGGCCTTGAGGCCCTCGACATCGACGATGTCCAGCGAGGGAGCCCCACGGGCAAAGGAGATCAGCTGCTCGGCGGTCATGGATGTTGAGCGTACGGGCGGCGGCCGGGAGCGCGCGGACGGCACGGCGATGTCCGCATCTTGAGCTACCGGGTCGGGTGACCCGCCGGCACGAATCGGCGACAGATCAGACCGGAAGGGCGAGCGAGTCGTGCTGCGTCGCCCGGGAAAGTCCCTCCAACTGCACGCCGAGCGCATCGAGCATCTGCCCCCAGTCGAAGTAGGACCGCCAACTGACGATCCGACCCCGACGGGCCCGAACCACGTCGGCCACCTCCCAGCTCACCAACTGGCCGGTGGGCGCGACGGTGCCGAACGGCGAGTGCAGCGTGCCGGTGTGGGTGCCGGTCAACCGCAGCTCCATGGCCGCGCCGCCGGCCGTACGCACCACGCCCAACGGGTCGACCCGCAGGTCCCCGAACGCGCCGGTCCAGGTACGCAGCAGCGCGGGCAGTTCGATCGGGCGGACCGTGACACCCGGCATGGCGTAGAACGCCTCCGGGGCATAGAGATCCGGCAGCCGGGCCACGTCCCGACGCAGGAGCATGGCGTACTGCTGCTCGATGAGGCGCTCGGCGTCACGCATCGGACCCTCCCGCACGGGCCACGGCATCTCCGCGCCCGCGAGGAATGCTTACCCGTCGATCTCGCCGGGCACACCTGCTGGCGAAATCCGGCGAGACGGTCAGGTCGCGGCGACCGCCTGGCTCTCTGCCCAGACCCGCATGATGTCCCGGACGGAGATCACCCCGGCCACCTCGCCGCCGTCCAGCACCACCAGGTGCCGGAACCCGCCCCGAGCCATCGCGGCGGCCGCCTCGGCCACCGTCCAGTCCGGCCCGGCGTAGACCACTTCCCAGGTCAGGTGGGCACCGGTGCGTTCGACATCGCAGTCCAGGCCGGCACCGATGGCCTTCAACACGTCGCGTTCGGTCATGATCCCGACGCCCTCGGAATCCGGGTCGATCACGACCGCGGACCCGACTCCACGGGCCGACATCATCCGGGCCGCCTGCCGGAGCGTGTGCTCCGGACCGACGACGAGGACCTGGCTGGACATCGCTTCCCGTACCTGCATCACGCATCACTCCTTTGGGACGGTGGCATCCGGTACCGACATCGTGGTCTGTGGATGTTTCCTGGACAAGACCGGGAATCGCCGCAGCACCGGACGGCTCGCTACTGTCGGACGGTGTCCACCGAGCCCCTGCGCTGCGCCGGCGCGCTGATCGTCGACCACGACGGCCGCATCTTCTTCCAGCGCCGGTCGCCGCACCGACGCCTGTTTCCCAACTGCTGGGACATTGTCGGCGGCCACCTGGAGCCGGGCGAAGGGATCGAGGAGGCGCTGCGCCGGGAGGTCACCGAGGAGACCGGCTGGCTCCTCTCGCACGTGCTGGGCCAGGTGGGTGAGTACCACTACGTCGGCGACGACGGCCTGGCCCGGATCGAGTACGACTTCCTGGTCCGGGTGGACGGCGACCTCGACCACCCGACGCTGGAGGTCGGCAAGCACACCGAGTACCGCTGGCTGGCCGAGCACGAGGTGACCCTGCTGGACGAGCACCTCGACGTCAACGACGGGATGATCCGGCGGATCGCGGAGGAGGGCTTCGCCGTCCTGCGGTCGATCGGTCTGTGAACGCCGTCGACCTGGCGCCACACCGGTCCGCCGGGCTGCTCGCCCCGGCCGTGGACCGGGTCTTCGTCGCCGGCATGCTCGCCGGCCGCGACGGCGGCGGCGCCGAGCTGAGTCAGCGGTACGGCGGACCGGCCGCGACCGGCTTCCTGGTGGATCTGCGCACCCGGTTGGCGGCGCCCGGCGGGACGGTCGACGGGCCGGGGTTCGCGGCCATCACCCGCTACCGCGACCCAGCCACCTGCCAGCGGATGTTGGACAAGCAGGTGGCGTACGGCATGATCCACCGCCGCCCGGACGGCGCGCTCTCAGCCACCGACCGGGGTGCCGCCTTCCTCGCCGAACTCCACCGGGTGCACGCCGAGGTCACCGAGGAGTTGTGGGCCGGGCAGGACGAGCGGGTGCTGCGGCTGGTGGAGGCGCTCGGCCGGCTGTTGGCGTACGCGCTGGTGCTGACCGACGAGCAGGGGGAGATCACCGGTTCGGCGTTCGCCGCGATGGCACCGCCGTACGAGCCGGACGGCACCCCGTCGGGCGTGCTGCTGCTCAATCGACTCGGCACGCTGCGTTACCACCGGGCCGACGCGCACGCCGCCGCGTGGAGTGCCGCCGGGCACACCGCGTCGAGCGTCGCGGCCCTGCCACCCGGCCCGGAGCGTCTCGCCATCGAGTTGGAGACCGATCGCCGGGCGGCCGGCCCGTACGCCGTCCTCAGCGCCCAGGAGCGGCTGACCATGCTCGCCGACCTGGCGGCGCTGCCCGGCTGACCCGGTTGGCCGGAGCGGCCCAGCGTCCCGGGCTATCCTCCACCGGTGACGGGGAGCAGGACGATGGAGGGTGTTCCGATGATCGGGATGGTGCTCGCGGCCGGGGCAGGGCGCCGGCTGCGCCCGTACACCGACACGCTGCCCAAGGCGTTGGTGCCGGTGGACGGCGAGACCACGATCCTGGACATCGCGCTGGGCAACCTGGCCGAGGTCGGGCTCACCGAGATCGTGATCGTGGTCGGGTACGCAGCGGACACCGTCCGTGAGCGGCAGGCCGACCTGGAGAAGCGGTACGGCGTCACGCTCACGCTGGTGCACAACGACAAGGCCGAGGAGTGGAACAACGCCTACTCGCTCTGGCTGGCCCGGGAGCACTTCGCCCGCGGCGTGCTGCTGGTCAACGGGGACACCGTGCACCCGGTGAGCGTGGAGAAGACCCTGCTGGCCGAGCGCGGCCCGGGGATCCTGCTCGCGGTCGACACCCTCAAGCCGTTGGCCGAGGAGGAGATGAAGACCACCTTCGACGCCGCCGGTCAGCTCACCCGGATCACCAAGCTGATGGACCCGGGTGAGGCGTACGGGGAGTACATCGGCGCCACGCTGATCGAGCCGCAGGTGGCCGACGCGCTCGCCGACGCGCTGGAGGCGACCTGGCGGCGTGACCCGAACCTGTACTACGAGGACGGCTACCAGGAGTTCGCCGACCGGGGCGGCGAGGTGCGTGCGGCCCCCATCGGCGACGTGCCCTGGGTGGAGGTCGACAACCACGCCGACCTGGCCCGGGCGCGGGAGATCGCGTGCCGCTACTAGCTCGGAGCGTCCTCACCCCGCTGCACATCGACGTCCGCCGAGGTGCGGTCGCCGACCTGGCTGCCATCCTGGCGGACGGGCGGATCTCCTCCGGCGGTGATGTCGCGGTGGTGGTCGGCCCGGGTCAGGGTGCCCAGATCGCCGAACTGATCCGACCGTCGCTGCGCTCGGCAGACGTGTTCACCGTCTCCGGAGGGACACTGGACGCCGCCGACGACCTGGGCGGCAAACTCCGCGCGCGCTCCTACGATGCGGTGGTCGGCATCGGCGGCGGCAAGACCATAGACGTGGCCAAGTACGCGGCGACGCGGCGAGGGCTGCCGATGGTGTCGGTGGCGACCAGCCTCGCCAACGACGGGATCGCCTCCCCGGTGGCCAGCCTGATCACCGATGGGCTCAAGGGTTCCTACGGCGTACACATCCCGATCGCGGTGATCGTCGACCTGGACTTCGTGGAGAGCGGCCCGGACCGGCACAACCGGGCCGGCATCGGCGACGTGATCAGCAACATCAGCGCGTTGGCCGACTGGGAGCTGTCCCGGCAGGTACGCGGCGAACCGGTGGACGGTCTGGCCGCATCGCTGGCCCGGGCGGGTGCCGAAGCGGTGCTCAACCACCCCGGCGACATGAGCGACGACGCGTTCGTCACCGTGCTCGCCGAGGCGCTGATCTCCAGCGGTCTGGCGATGGCGGTCGACGGCACCAGCCGGCCGTGCAGCGGCGGCTGCCACGAGATCATGCACGCGGTCGACTCGCTCTTCCCCGGCACGGCGTCGCACGGCGAGTTGGCTGGACTGGGCGCGCTCTTCTGCACATGGCTGCGCGGGGACCTGCGCCGCTTCGGGGAGATGTCGGCCTGCCTGGCCCGGCACGGCCTGCCGCGGCTCCCCGCAGACGTGGGGCTCACCGACGACCAGTTCGTGGAGGCGGTGCAGTTCGCACCTCGTACCCGCCCGGACCGGTACACGATCCTCGAACACCTGGCGCTGTCGCCTACCGAGACGCGGGAGCGGCTGGCAGACTACGCCGGTGCAATCCGCGACCGCCTTGGCTGAGTCCCGTCCCACCGTCGCCGACTTCCACCGGGTCAACCGGGGTGGCGGCCTGTTCAGCGAGTCGATCAGCCAGTGGCTGGGTGCCGTCTTCGCGCTGGTCGCCCAGCGGCTCGGGCTGCGCCCGACCGCGTTGACCATCACCAACCTGGTGATCGGTCTGGCCACCTCGGTCACCGTGGTGGCGCTCGCCGGCCCGGTGGCCGCCGGCGACGTACCGGCCTGGGTGGTCGGCCTGCTCGCCCTGGTCGGCTGGCAGGTGGCGTACTCCCTGGACTGCGCCGACGGGCAGTTGGCCCGGGTGACCGACCAGCGCAGCGCGGCCGGCGCCCGCGTCGACGTGCTCTGCGACGTGGCCGCGCAGATCGCCCTGGTGGCCGCGCTCGCCGCCACCGTGGTGGCGCAGGAGCCGTCGACCCCGACCTGGCTGGTGGCGACCTTCGCCGGCACCTGGATGGTCAACCTGGTCACCTCGGTGATGCAGGCCGGCCCGAACTCGGCCAGCATGGTCCCGTCGACCTCGCTGCCGGTGCGCGTGGTGAAGCTGATCCGCGACTACGGCGCGGTGATCTTCGTAGCCGCCCTGGTGCTGGCCGTGGCCCCCGCCCTGGTCCTCTGGGTGATGATCGCGTTCACCATCGTCAACGGCGGCTTCCTGCTCGCCAGCATCGCCTTCTCCGCCCGCGCCTCCCTCCACTAACCCCCCCCCCCCCCCCCCC